>JAAYBJ010000028.1 GCA_012730105.1 Candidatus Hydrogenedentota bacterium | reverse complement strand
TAAAGAAGACAGCCCCGGGCTGTTACGAAGCAGATATGGGCCATAACCTTTCCGCCCGGCCGGTGCTCAAGGTGCGCGGCAAGGCCGGCGACCGGGTCACACTGCGCGTGGGCGAGCGCCCCGGCCAACCCTGGGAAGACCATTCCTACACCTATACCTTGCGCGGCGGTGGCGCCGAAACGTACACGCCTTATTTCACTTATTTCGGCTTTCAGTACATATTCGTGGAGGGCGCGGACCTGGAGGCCGATGCCACGGGGGAACGACCTGTGTTGCTTGACCTGGCTTCGGAATTCGTTACCAGTGCCGCGCCGGTCGTGGGCGCGTTCCAATGCGGCAACCCGCTCCTGAATGAGATCAATGACATGGTGGCCCGATCCGTGCGTAGCAACCTGCAGAGCGTGCTGACCGACTGCCCGCATCGGGAGAAACTGGGCTGGCTGGAAGTCTCCCATCTTATGGGCCCGTCCATCCTCTATTACTACGACGCCCGCGGCCTGTACCGCAAGATCTGCCGGGACACCACGGAATCGCAACTCGAAAACGGGTTGGTGCCGGACATCGCCCCGGAATACACCCGATTCACCAAGGGTTTCTTTGAGTCCGCCGAATGGGGCAGCGCGGCTGTCCAGCTGCCCTGGTTGCTGTACCGCTGGTACGGTGACACGGACATCCTCGCGAGACAATATGACACCATGGCCCGCTATACGGACTACCTCGCCACCACGCGGGACGCGAAGGGACTTGCCAAGGCCGGGCTGGGCGACTGGTATGACTGGACGCCGGAAAAGGGCCATGCAGGTTACGCCCAGCTGACACCGGGCGAACTGACCGCCACGGCCATGCTTTTTGACAACGCCCGCATTCTCAGCCGGACCGCCGCCCTGCTCCACAAGCACGGAGACGTGGAACGATTCAACCGCCTGTCGGAACAAGTGCGGGAAGATTTTATTACCGCCTATTATGATTCCGCGTCCCATACCGTGGCCACAGGCAGCCAGTCCGCCTTGGCCGTGGGCTTGTTCTTCGGCCTGATACCCGAAACGGACCGGGAGGCTGTGCTCGCCACATTGACGGCGAAACTGGAACAGGACGCCTTTAAACCCAGTACGGGCGAGGTGTGCTTCCGGTATCTGTTGCTGGCGCTGGCCCAGGCCGGACGAAACGATCTCGTTTACCGGATTATCAACCGTACAGACTGCCCCGGTTACGGGTGGATGCTCCGCGAATTCGGCCTCAAGACCCTCTCCGAACAGTGGGACAAGCCGGGTTCTTCCCTGAACCACTGCATGTTCGGCCATGTGCAGGAATGGTTCCAGCGCCATGTGCTGGGCATCGGCCAGGCGGAGGACAGCACCGGCTTTGAACGCCTCCTTCTCACGCCGACGCCCGTGGGGGATCTTACCGAAGCCTCAGGCCATTTTGACAGCCCGCGGGGGCGGATTGCGGTGGCCTGGAAACAGGAAGCCGGCGAGTTTTCCCTTGACCTTATCATCCCCGGCAACACGGACGCCACGTTGGTGTTGCCCGTACCCGCGAACAGCACGCTTATGGAATCCGGCGCGGATGCAGGCCAGGCGTCGGGCATTGCCGCCATCGATCTGGAAGGCGACCACCCCGTCATCACTCTCGGTTCCGGTGAATACCGCTTTCTCTGCCGTCCTGCAAAAACACCATGAGGGGGACAGCAAGGATTGCGTACCTTAAAAGTCTTCTGGTACGCTGGACCGAAAGAAACCAAGGTTCTGGAAATTATCGCTATGAAACGAAATCTCTTACTCCTGTTATGCTGCGCCTTCGGGTGCTTTATCGCGGCATTCCCCTGCGTGGCGCAAACGGCTGTTACTGACGGCGCGCCGCGCCATATCGTTATGGTTCTGGTGGATGCGCTTCGGGCCGATCACCTGGGCTGCTATGGGTATGCACGGAACACGTCGCCCTTTCTGGACCAACTTGCCGCGGAGAGCGTGCTTTTTGAACGGGCATACAGCCAGTCTTCGTTTACGGTGGAGTCCACCATCTCCCTCTTCACAAGCCTGTATCCCTCGTCGAATGCCTGGGGTGGCGGCCAATATGCCAATACAAACCCCGAGGTGCCCGACCTGGCAACGCTGTTGGGTTCCGGGGGCTACCATACCGCCTATTTCTCCACTAATCCGACCCTTGATTACACGGCGTTGCATAAGTCGTTTCAGGAACACGAGTTTCTTGCGAAGACCTTCGACAAGAAGAGTCGCAGCCCGGAACTTACCGCCCGCGCATTGCGTTTTATTACCGAAAGAAAAGACGAAAAGACGTTCATGTATCTGCACTATGTCAGTCCGCATACGCCGTACACCCCGCCGGATGACTATTATCTCCGCTTCGCGCCGGAGGTTTTTCCAAAGCCCCTGGACGCCATCGACGATGTACGTGCCCATTTGGACACCCTGCTGGAAGAGGGTTTCGGACCGGGTGAAGCCCGCTTTGAAGACCTGATGCTGCGCTACGACGCTGAAATCGCCTTGGAGGATGACGCCATTCGGAACCTGTTCGAAGGAATGCGGCAGCTGGGCATCACGGAAGACACGCTGTTTATTTTCCTTGCCGACCACGGGGAGGAGTTCCTGGAGCACGGGTTCGTCGAACATGCCTGGTCCCTCTTTCCGGAATCCATCCATGTGCCCCTGTTCTTCTGGATGCCGAAACGGCTCGCGCCTGGACGCGTGGCGACGCCTGTAGCCCTGGTGGATGTCCTGCCCAGCATACTTGATCTGGCCGGGTTGCCTTCCGCGCCGCATACGGTGGACGGCGTCCCGCTGTTCCACCTTGAAAATGGACACTGGCTGCCCCGGCCAAAAGAAAAGGCCCTTATTTCGGAACTCCTCAACCCGGCGCGCAACGTGGTTCGGTCCGTGGTGGAGGGCGATTATCTCTATGTCGCCGCCACCAAATGGCTGAGCTTGAAAGAATGCGTGGAGGTGGCGCAAAACATGTCCGCCGTGCGCGCTGAGACGCTGACAGGTACGCGTCCTTCCCCGGATCCGTGGGGACCCCTACACTATGAGGCGCTTTTTAATCTCAAAACGGACCCCACCGCGAAGGACAACGTGCTGGAACAGTTGCCGGAGATCCGCGACCGTATGCGGAAGATTCTGGGGGATATGAAGGCTCGTGCGCCGGAACAGGTCCCGGACCCTGTCAAGATTTGCCGCATCCCTTTCGTGATTACCTACGAGATGCGAAAATTTCTGGTGGAGCAGGGCTATTTGAAACCGGAAGATATGACAGGGCCGGACGCGGCGGAAACGGAGGAGCTGATTCGCGGGCTAGGGTATTTCTAGATAGTTGAGGCAGCACGATTGGCCCGGAAGTGACTGACCACGAAAGACACGAAATAAACGGAAGGAAAAGGTGTGCAGGAAACTGTCACACCCCTGACCCCTGACCCCTACACCCTCCTCCTTCCTTCGGCCTTCTGTGATATAAAAGGAAGGCCGACCGCTTCCGCGCACCTTGGAAACGGCCGGCCGGTATGGGTCTTAAGGAAGCCGGGTAAGCTGCGGTACCCCGGGGCCTTTTTTATCCTTTCTTCACTGCCGCCAGGTTCTCCGCAACCTGCTTCCAGTTCACTACATTCCACCAGGCCTCAATGTACTCTGTACGTTTGTTCTGATATTTCAGGTAATAGGCATGCTCCCACACGTCAATGCCGAGAATGGGCCAGGCACCCCAGGGGGATAACTTGTGCTGGTTTTCCGCCTGCAGCACGATCAGCCGGTCGTCTTCGGGCCGATAATGCAGCAGGCCCCAGCCGCTGCCTTCCACCTGCGCCGCCGCCGCGCTGAACTCCTTCTTGAACACTTCGAAACTGCCGAAATCCCGGTTGATAACGTCCCGCAAGGCGCCGTCCGGCTCGCCGCCACCACCCTTGCCCGCCGGCGCCATCACTTTCCAGAACATGCTGTGCAGGAAATGGCCGCCGCCGTTGAAGGCGGCGCGCTTTGTCCAGTATTGGGCCAACGCAAAGTCATTGTCCGCCCGCGCCTTGGCCAAGGCGGCCTCCGCGGCATTCAAGCCGCTTACATAGCCGGCGTGATGTTTCCCATGGTGCAATTCCATGGTCGCCGCGTCGATATAGGGTTCCAGCGCGTCATAGGCATAGGGCAGGGGCGCAAGCACATGTTCCGTCACCGCGCCGCTGCCCTGGGCATGGGCCTCCGGCGCCAATGCGCTCAACACGGCCCCGGTAGCCGCCACACCGCCCGCTATTCTCAAGAAATCTCTCCGTGAATCGTTCATGTCTAATCCCTTCCTGTTGTATAGGCTTCCTGCTGGGTATCGTTAGATTTGATTAGGTAAACGCCATCGCTGCGGTATATATTCCTTATCAGATGGTAAGCATGCTGATCATTCAACAATCGATGGTGAGGCTCAGTTGTAGGCCGGGTGGAGCGGTACTCAACAATTCAAACGCTTATGTCACAGGCCTACAAGATATACGTATTTCGCCAGGGACATGAATTGATTCAAGCGGAACCCGCCTTTGAGTTGTGAAGTGAGTTGAACAGTCTTAAGGATAGATACAACCCTCGGAAAGAGATGATTTGGGCGTGGCACGAACGTCCCGTCCGTGTGGGTGAACATGGGCAGGAGGCCCATGCCATGGAAGTGGGTACAGTCATCTACACGTTTAACATGGAGGGCTCGAACTTGTTCAAATCATCGAGGACCAGGTCTGCCCGTGAAAAATTTTGCTCTGGTCGGCCGGGCCGGGCCAAGGCCACGGCAAAGGCGCCGGCATCCTTCGCGGCGCAGACACCCGCGTTAGAATCCTCGAAAACAACGCATTGTTCGGGCGGCAGGCCGGCCTTCTTTGCGGCGGCCAGGTAGCAGGCGGGGTGAGGCTTTCCAGGGGAATAATCTTCATGACCCAGGGAAAAACGAAGGGACGGCCCGATGCCGGTCATGCGGATGCCGGCGTCAACATCCACCCGATAAGAACCGGAAACCACAGCGACAAGATGGTCTTCCGCAAGCCGGTGCACCAATTGTATGGAACCGGGAATCCGCACGTCACGGCTGTCGCGCAGCTGGTAGAAATAGGGGCCGATTACGGCGCCCATCTCGTCCATGCTCCATTCCAGTTCGGGGAAGTGTTCCCGGAATCGCTCATAGACCCCCGGCCATGAAATGCCATAGACCATGTGCAGCGCAAGATCCCGGGACAGGGTATACCCCCGGTCTTTTGCCAACAGTTCCATGGCTTCTACCCAAAGAATTTCCGTGTCTACCAAGGTTCCGTCCAAATCAAAAAAATACGCATTTATCATCTGTATGTTTTCCTGTTGCCGCGGCGGGGACCAGTTCCGTCCGACGCAATGCGGCGGTTGCGTTGGCACGGGCCTGCACTTTAGCAGACCCGTTCGCCGGAATCAAGAGCGCCATGGAGCATCCTGCCGCCCCGTTCCGGTATAGTATTCCAGTGAAAGCGAAGTTCCTGCAGTAAGTTAAACGGAAATCCATATGACCCGAAAAAAAACAATATCCGTTCAGGCTGGAAGTGTTTGCATCGGCGGTGACGCCCCGATCGTGGTCCAGGCCATGACCAATACCGACACGTCGGACATTAAAGCAACGGCGGCGCAGTGCATCTCTCTTGCGGAAGCCGGTGCGGAAATGGTGCGCGTAACCGTTAACACGCCCCGCGCGGCGTCCGCCGTGCCGGAAATAAAACTCCGCCTGCGGGACGCGGGAATCAGCGCCCCGCTCATCGGAGACTTTCATTATAACGGTCACAAACTGCTTCGGGACAACCCCCAATGCGCACAGGCACTGGACAAGTACCGGATCAATCCGGGAAACGTGGGCAAAGGCACGGAACGGGACACACATTTCGCGGAGATTTGCGCCATTGCCCGCGACCTGGACAAAGCCGTGCGCATCGGGGTCAATGCCGGTTCGCTTGATGCCGAACTGCTGGAAAGGATGCTCGGAGAGAACACGACGCGGGAAACACCTGATTCCCCGGCGTCGGTGATGAACCGCTGCATGGTGCAATCCGCCCTGCAGGCTACCGAACAGGCACTTGCCCTGGGCATGCGCGAGGATCGCATCGTGCTTTCCTGCAAAAGTAGCCTGCCGAAAGATCTCATCGCCGTATATCGCGATCTGGCCGAGAAGACCCGGCAACCGCTCCACCTGGGCCTGACGGAGGCCGGGCTGGGTATGAAAGGGATAATTTGGAGCGCGGCGGCCATGGGCGTGCTGCTTGAGGAGGGCATTGGCGACACCATACGGGTGTCCCTGACGCCGGCTCCCGGCGGTAGCCGCTGTGATGAAGTCTATGCCGCGCGGCAACTGCTCCAGGCTTTGTCGCTGCGGTGTTTTGCGCCCTCCGTAACCGCGTGTCCCGGGTGCGGGCGCACCGCAAGCGATGATTTCCAGTGGCTTGCGGCGGAAACGGAACGGTATGTGCAGTCCCGCCTGCCCGAATGGCGGCGCACCCGGCCCGGCATCGAAACCCTCGCCATCGCGGTCATGGGATGCATTGTGAATGGACCCGGCGAATCCAAGGCGGCTGATATCGGCATCAGCCTGCCGGGCAACAATGAAAATCCGCTTTGCCCGGTTTTTCTGGATGGAGAAAAGGCGGCGACCCTTCGTGGAACACGGGAATCCATTGCCCGCGATTTTTTGGAACTGCTGGAACGCTACGTGGAGCGCCGCTTCGGTCCGGAAAGCGAAATGGGGGCGAAGTGAACGCCAGGACTCAGGACGTTTTGGGCGGTGACTGTTCTTTGGATGCCTGCTTTTGGGCTTCCGCCACCGTTTGACGGAATTCGTCGGTCATAAAGGTTTTGCGGAACAGGTCTCGTTCACGCACCTTGTACTCGATCCGGGTGAATCGCAAATCCAGCAACGCGGCATACAGGGCGCCCATCAGCAGGATGACAAACACAATCCAGTACGCTGCCAGCGCCACTTTGCTCATACCGGAATGCATAAACCGGCCGCTTAAAAGCACCATGGCAAAACTGGCCGCAAGGCAGGCCGCGCCCGCAAGCCGCCATAGATTCCTTAATTTCATGGATCCGTCACCAACACACGCTCTTCGTAACGCTCCCCGGAAGGTGTTGTCATAATACGCGTTTCATACCGGCCGGAGCCTTCCGGAGGGGGAGCGTCCCGGGGCGGCGTTACAGTAACCGGCGTTTCCGTTAATGGGGGAAGCGCGGGTTCGGGCACGGTCGCTGGTTCCGCCGGAGGATTTATAAGTACAGGCTCAACCAGCGGATACGTTACATGCTTTACTGTCGGCGTCGGGGGGGGCGGGGGCGCCTCTACAGGCACGGTTTCCACTACCGTAACAACGCCCGTCACCAGCGGCGGCCGGGGCGGCCGAGGCGGTGGTAACGGCCTGGGCGGCGGAGGCGGCAGGGGACGGGGCGGGGGGGCAATCGGCGGCGGCGCGATACGGGTCATGGGAGGCGACGGCGCGCGATGGGGCCGCATCCCCGGGGGACGGGAAGGGCCCGGGCGCCCGCCCATGGGCGGCTGCGCCAGGAGCATACGTCCGCTTTCAGAATCACGGGGTTCCGCCGCCTGAACCGCAGACAGGCCGTTACCATAGGGCACTGCCTTGATGCCGTCATTCGCGCCGTTCGAGACGGGAACAGCGCCCAGCGCGGGCGAAAGCCCAAGCGTAATCAGCATTATGAATACTGCCGCATGTCGCATCGGAATCTCCTTTCCTTCGACTACTGTAGCAGTTGGAAATACCACCATCCAACTTCGTCCAGTAATACAGACGACAGACAGTTCTTTTTATTCACCATGCAGGGCATGCCACCCAGGTTCAGGACGTTGAATCAGCAAAGACGCCCAATGCGGGACTGCACCGTGCCGATCTGGATTTGGCAAATGGCCAATGCCAGGGCATCCGCGGCGTCATCCGGTCGCGGCGTCGCTTCAAGATTGAGAAGCCGTCGGACCATTTCCTGGAGTTGGGCCTTGTCGGCATGCCCGTAGCCTGTTACCGCCGTTTTCATTTCCGTAGGGCTGAATTCCCCCACGGGACATCCCGCCTGGGCCGCCGCAAGGAGCAGGACCCCGCGCGCCTGGGCGACCTGGATGCCGGTGGATACATTTTGCTTGAAATAGATCCGTTCCACGGCAACCGCTTCGGGTTTATGGGTTTCGATGAGCGCGAGCGCCCGGGTGTGGAGATACCGCAACCGTGCCGGCATGACTTCCCCCGCCGGCGTGCGTATGACACCGTGTTCGATGTGTGACAGGCGGCTGCCGCGGCCGTTTACCACGCCGAATCCCGTCACGGCGCTGCCCGGGTCAAAGCCGACAACAAGCATTTATTCTTCCATGACCGCCGCCATGGCCTCGTCACTGGCATTCATATTGGAAAACACGTCCTGCACATCGTCGTGGTCTTCAAGTTCTTCAAGCAGGCGCATAAGCGACGAAAGCGTCT
The DNA here is from genome assembly GCA_012730105.1 of Candidatus Hydrogenedentota bacterium. GTDB lineage: Bacteria > Hydrogenedentota > Hydrogenedentia > Hydrogenedentales > CAITNO01 > JAAYBJ01. The sequence continues at coordinate 1,821 of JAAYBJ010000028.1, read as the reverse complement.
TCCCTTCCACGTCGATTGTGGTCTTGGGTTCCATGGTCAGCTTGACTTCCAGGGGCGTGATACCCATGGACTCGAGGGCTTCGGCCACGGCGTGCAACTGGTTCGGTGCGGTGGCGATTTCGTAGGCATCGCCTTCCGTGTCCACGTCATCACCGCCGGCTTCAGCGGCCTTCTCAAACACATCTTCCTCGCTCAAGCCTTCTTTAGACACCGTGATGGTGCCGCGTGGATCGAAATTCCACGCCACCGCGCCGGCTTCGGCCATGTTCCCGCCCATGCGGCTCACGATGTGGCGGATTTCGGCAATAGTGCGATTCTTGTTGTCCGTCAGGACATCGACCAACATCGCCACGCCGCCGGGGCCGTAGGCTTCATAACGCACCTCGTCATAGGTCACGCCGGGAAGCTCTCCCGTACCCTTCTTGATGGCCCGGTCAATGTTGTCACTGGGCATATTGGCTGCGCGACAGGCCAGCAACACGGTACGAAGACGCGCGTTGGCGTTCGGGTCTCCTCCTGCGCGGGCCGCTACGGTGACTTCCTTGGCCAATCTGGAAAAGATCTTGCCGCGTTTTGCGTCAGCGGCGCCTTTTTTCCGCTTGATCGTGCTCCACTTGGAATGACCTGACATGCCTGATAGTTCTCCGTAATGTGTAAAATGTTCCATCCCCACTCTTACAGGGGAAGTTGCGGGGTATTAGTATAGCATCCAAAAGCCGTTTTTCGCAAGAAGGCGGACATTATACAACGCCCCCGGATCCTTTTCGCGGATCCGGGGGCATTTAATACCCGCTACGGACACAGAATCCAGACGCGCTTTAAGAAGATTTTACGATTACATCCGTACATCCGGATGGGAAAAGCGCAGCCCGGCGCCGTCATGATAGGTGGCGTATTCCGTGACAATGGCGCCCTCGGGCGCATACATCCAGTGCCACTGTTCCGCGCCGGCAAGCATGCCGGTTTCGCCCGGAAGCAGTTTCTTTTCCACACGCGCCTTGGCGATATCCCTGTGAGACGGCGGGATCCGTTCTTCCACACCCGGGGTCGGATCCCCTTCACCGTAGATATAGACCCAGCCATGCCTCGGCTGCCAACCTTCCATCTTGGGTGCCGCATCGGCGGTACGCACATGCCTGTGTTCCGGTATCATCTGGCCGGGCAGCAGGTAGATGTCATGACCGAAATAGTTGTCTTCCTTGTTATTGACCCAGAAAATGCCGCCCATGCCGACTTCCGTAAAGTTTCCCAGACCGAAGTCCACCACCCAGAACTCATCCGTGCGCAAGCGGTCCACGATGGGGTAGTGAAAGGCTTCAAACATCTCGTAAAAAGCCGCCTTGCCCGCTTCTGCGTCAAAGGTGCCGTCCGATTTATAGAAGTGTTCGTTGGGATATTTTGGGATGACGGGGGATTTGGAAGTATCAGCCATGGCCTTTCCTTTCATAAAGATTCCCGCCGCCGCAGCGGCGAGCCCGGTTAATGCGTGTCGTCTTGTAATTTCCATACTATTTTTCTCCTGGTTTTTTACTAACGTCGGCGTTGCCCACAACCCAGAACGAAAATATTCAGCGTATGTTGTTCACACTTTAATGTGCGTGTTAACACATGGATATTGAACAACATAGCACGCTAAAGCGTGAACAACGTACCTAACTTCTTGTTTTTGTTGATAGAAAAATTTCCATAAGGTACTACGCTTCGTCCGGGACTTCGCCCGGAAGAAGTGGCGCTTTCGGCGCAACCGAAACGCAGTATCTCAGTCAGAAAGAAACACATGAAACACACCCGTATCAACGTATCTTTCTTTTCATAATAAAC
>JAAYBJ010000264.1 GCA_012730105.1 Candidatus Hydrogenedentota bacterium | reverse complement strand
GCGATATCGGCCAGTCGGTCCTTTTCGCCGCCGCCGACCTCGGCCGTTGCCCAGCCCTGGAATCCGAGCGCCGTCAATTCCCGGCGCACAGCTGCCCAGTCAATGGTGCCGTCGCCTATTTCCACGTCGAATCCTTTCCACAGACCCTCGTCGTTCATCTTCTTCGTGCTGAATTCCTTGATGTCCAGTTTGACAATCCGTTTGCCAAGCACCGGAATCCAGTGCTCTGGCCAGCCGTAGCGCGCCACGTTGCCGACATCAAAATAAGAACCCACCCAGGGATTGTCTATTTCATCAATATACCGGGCCATTTCGAGTGGACTGAGCAGGAAGTTGTTCCATACGTTCTCCACGAGCAGGTGGATTTCCTGTTTTGCCGCGTGTTCACCGGCCTGCTTCATCTGTTCCAGCGTCTCTGTGTAGTTTCGGGCGTAGGGCATGTTTTCATCCACCTTGCCCGCGACAATGAGCACCGAAGTGGCGCCGATCTGTTTGGCCTGATCGATACAGGTGTTGATATCGTCAAAGGACCAGCCTTTCACGATGCCGTGGACGGGAAGTCCCGTGGCCTCGCTTGCTTTGGCAAGTTCGGTTATGTCGACCTCGCCAAAATTGGGTTCCACGCCGTCAAAGCCAAGATCCTTCAAAAGTTGCAGTTTCTCGAGCGGGGAGTTGCCCGCTTTCACCATGCCGTACTTCACGGCCTTTTTGATTTTGCCGGTAAATTCCCCGGCATGAACCGGATTCGCGCCTTTTACAAACACACCCGCCGTCGCGGCAAGGCCTGTTGTCATGATGAATTCTCTGCGGTTCATGGCATCCCTTTCTGCATTGATGGGTTTGGTTAAGAATCGATATCGCATGCTGACCGGTGCTGCGCTTGCGAAATGGCGCCTGCCCCGTCCATGTGTCATGGTAGCAGGCAGTGTTCAGCCAAAGCAATCCGGGGACCAGGTCCGGGGACGGCCGAGTCGGTAACTGACCATCCTAGTCGCTGTATATTCAGGCCGTTATCGATTAGCAGGATTGTTTTACCCTCTCGACATCACCGCTGAAAGGATCGGGGTGATAGTATTAAACGTTCTGCACTCCCCTCCGCCGCAAGAAGTAGAAAGCCCATCTCTTATATAGATTATTGAAAAAAATTTTTACAAGTTCGGGTAGGTTTCGCGTCTGTATTTCTCAAGAATGATATGTTTCATCAACTTAGTTTTAAACAGGAGGCGTAGTTCAAAAATAAAAAATACTTGATTTATCGCGCATTATGTTATATAATACGGTCAGCGAGTTTGATTATCGTTTTTTTAATGATAATCCTATTTTAAGGGGTGTGAATTATGAGTAAACTTGAGATCGGGCAGACTGTTGCAGACCGCTATCTCCTGACCAGAAAATTGGGCAAGGGGGGGATGGGGGAAGTGTTTCTGGCCACGGACACTTCCAGCGGTCAGGAGGTTGCCCTCAAAACGCTGCATGCCCAATTTATGAACAACAACTACGCGCTTGCCCGGTTTGTACGAGAGGTGAATACGGCCTATCAGCTTCACCACCCGGGCATTGTCAAGATATACGATGCCTGCCAATGGCAGAATATCATGTTCTACACCATGGAATATGTAGAGGGGAAAAGTTTGCGCCATTGGATGAATCAACGCGGCAAACTAAAACTGGACTCCGTGGTTCGCATCCTGTGCCTGGTCGCCGATGCCCTGAGCCACGCCCATCATCTTACCATTCACCGCGACCTGTCTCCCGAAAATATTATGGTGTTAAAAGACGGCACGATCCGGATTCTCGATTTTGGATTGGCGAAAATACAGGACAAGTTTAAGGACTTGACCATGGCTGGTGTCAACTTGGGTAAGCTGGCCTATATGGCCCCGGAACAGCAAAAAGACGCCGCCCGTGTGGATCATCGGGCCGATATCTATCCGCTTGGGGTCATGTTCTTTGAAATGTTGACAGGGCAACGGCCCAGGCCGGGGCAGCGTATAACGGAGTTTTGTCCGGAACTGCCCCCGGAGGCGGACGCCTTTCTTGCCCGCGCGATGGCGGCCGACCCCGAGAAACGTTTTCCCTCGGCCCAGGCGTTCCGGGCGGAATTGCTGGCACTTTATCACCGGTGCGCCAAGCATAATGGGAGTGCCGCCGTGCAGAACCGGCCGGAGAGTTCCAGAGTGTTTGCCATCTTGCACTGGCGGCGCATTGCCGACAGCCGCTTTATGAAATGGCTGCGTTATTCCCGTCTGAAACAGATGTTTCGTTCCCGGCGGCCCTGAAGTCTGAGGCGGCACAGTACCCTCTTCCCGGTGGCCCCTGTATGCGGAGCTTAAGGATCATCCGTTTAAAACAGGTGTCAGTCACGGGCGTTGACGGCGTACAGCGGCTCTTCCTTTGGTTATCCGGTGCGGTACTCATGTAAAATAGGCTTCAATATGGGGTCGTTGACAAACGCAGCGTTTTACGGGAGTATCGTATGAAAATTTTTCGCAGGGTGTTGAAATGGATAGGCTGTCTGCTGCTGTTGGCGCTTGCGGGCGGCATCGTTTTTATTTGTATTTACGGGAGCGCCCCGGCTAAGCGTCCGGATCTCGTGACGCCCCTGCCCGAAGGCGTGCCCGCGCCGCCGCGCGGATACCCCAGTGAAATAACGGCCTTCGCCGCTGGTTATTTCTTCTACGACATCATACCTATTGAAGACGGTCCGCCGGTGCCGGGTGTTGTCATGAAGGAGGATATTCAGTATGGTACCGGCGATGGCATCCCCCTGCACCTCGATCTGTACGCCGCAGAATCACAACAGGGGCACGCGCCGGGAGTCCTCCTGTTTTTTGGCGGCGGCTGGAGAGACGGGCGTAAGGACCAGCTGCGGGTATACGCTCAGTATTTCGCACAGCACGGGTATGTGGCGGCTGCGGTCCAGTACCGCTTGCGCGAGGATGGGCTGTGGCCGAAATCGATTCACGACGCCAAGTGCGCGGTGCGCTGGATGCGCGCCCATGCCGACGAATACGGGGTGGACCCGGAGTGTATCGGCGTCATGGGCAATTCGGCGGGTGCCTACCTCGCCTTGATGACGGGATATACGGCGGGGGTGCCGGAATTTGAGGGCGACGGCGGCTGGCCGGAGCAGAGCAGCGTCGTGCAGGCCGTGGTCGATATTTACGGTCCCACGGACTTCACCGAGCCCGGGCGCCGCGACCATTCCCTGGTGGTCGGTTATATGAATGGCACCTATGACGAGGATCCCGCCCGTTTTGAGAAGGCTTCCCCCATCCGCTATGTGACCGAAACCACCCCGCCAACCTGCGTGATTCACGGGACCGTGGATATGCTGGTGCCTGTCACCCAGAGTGACCGGCTGGTGGAGAAACTCAAGGTCCACGGGGTGTCCTATGATTACAGCCGTATTGACGGCTGGCCTCATGCCATGGACGCGGTGGTGGCCGTCAATAACCACACAAAGGCGCTTATCGTCGATTTTTTTGACCGGCATCTTAAACACGCGGCAAGCGAATCAGCCGAAGGCTGACCCTGTCTTTTTTTATGGAGCGCCGCGCTAACGGGCGGCTTTTTTCCAGCAGGCGAACATCGCTATCATGGACAATACATAAATAATCGCGGACAAGGCCCAATAGAGAAAGGTGGCGAATCCCGCGATTTCCATGAAGTAGTACACATTGAAGGTGCTGAAGCCCGAGTACTTGGCGGTGGAATAGTAGATAAAGAAGAACACGCCGACAAAAAACACCGTGGTGGCGCCGAGCACCCAGAGGTTGCCCCGGCGTATCATGGCAAAGGTCAGCAGGGGGTACAGGCCGAATACGATGAAATTAAGCGCCAGATTATGGGCGGTGAAGCCCTGCCTGTACATGCCCAGCAGGTTGAACAGAAAAGGCGCAATGGGAATGAAGTGGGTCAGGCACAAGACGCCGAATATAATACTCAGCGTGTTCAAAGGCAGGTTACTCTGGGCATCTTCGTTGAGACCCAGCCGCGCAAGGGTGCGCGCGGCTTTTAGGCCGCCAAAAACAAGGTAAAGACCGGCCGCCATGAGCAGAAGAAACAAAAGGACGGTGATGCCGAACAAAACCCGCTCTTCCGATCTGGTTGCCAGAATCAGCGTCCAGACAAGGCCCATGGCAGTGGCGGCAAAGAGACCGCCGAAGAATTCCAGTCTTTCGCGTACATATAGCACAACTGTACCTAGTACGGATGAGGGGGGGCAAAGAGACCGCCGAAGAATTCCAGTCTTTCGCGGATGGTGTCGCGGATGTTCTGTAGGTACCCGCTGGATCTTTCCACTCCTTTTATGGGCGCTTTCGGTGCGGAGCGGGGGCGAGCTTGTTGATCCAGCAGGTGCGGCACGGTAATTTCCGCGCCGCAGTGCTTGCAGTGACCCGTGGTTCCCGCGTAGCGCGCGGGTACTTTCAGGTTTTTGAAACAGGATAGACAGATGACATCGATAAATTCATCGTTTTCTACCGGCGAATTCGTGTTGCCCATAGTGTTTCTATCCGCTTGTTCACTTTTTGAAAATGCGGGTAGTGCGGCTGCACGACCGTAGCTCCCCGCCATGCACATAGTCACAGCGATCATGCATCCGCTTTCTCCTGCCTTACCGCGGCGCATGAAACCCAAATCGATGTGACCTTAAAAATAGTGTATGTCCGCGCCTTTTGATTTGTCAACAATTATTTTTATCCGGCTGAATTGTGTCCCCGAAAGGCTTGCCGCAGCCAATCGGCGATATGCTATCATGGTCGTTCATCAACTGTAGAGGAATGCGATATGTCCCGCTTAAGAATCATTTTTTCCCTTGCCTGCCTGGCTGTTTTCTCTGTTGTGTTCGCTGAGGATGGAGGCGCCGCCCCTTTGCGCTTCAAGGCCGACGGCACCTTCCGCATCGTCCAGTTCGCGGATGTCCATTGGAGCTGGGGATTCGGTGATGACCGGAAAAGCGGACGGCTCATGCGCGCTGTGCTCGATGTGGAGAAACCCGACTTGGTGGTCTATACGGGCGACAATATCACTGGCGCTACCCTGCTGCCGTCCCGGGCGCTCCGCCAGGTCACGGAACCCTGCGCCGAACGAAACATCCCCTGGGCTGCCGTTTTCGGCAACCATGACGATGAAGGCCCCGCCAGTCGGGAGAAGCAGATGCGGATCATGGGCAAGTTGCCCGGGTGCCTGGCCAAGGCCGGGCCGGAAGGCGTGGACGGCGTCAGCAACTATGTACTGACTATCGGCGCCAGCGTGAACCCGGAAGTCCCGGCCGCGCTGCTGTACTGCTTTGATTCGCTGGGATACATGCAGTACCAGGGCGAAAAAAAATACAACTATATCCAGCCCTCCCAGCTGCAGTGGTATCGAAGCGAATCCGCCCGCTTCCGGGAAAGCAACGCCGGAGCGCCTTTGCCAGCGCTCGCTTTCTTTCATATTCCCCTGCCCGAATACAACCAGGCATGGGATTCCGGCAAGGCTGTCGGTGTGAAACAGGAAGGCGTCGCCGACTCCCCCGTGAATTCAGGGCTGTTCAAAGTGATGGTGGAAATGGGCGATATCATGGGTGTTTTCGTGGGCCATGATCATGTCAACGATTATATCGGCGAAGTGGAGGGGGTTTATCTCGGTTATGGGCGAGGCACGGGCTACAGCACGTATGGCCGGGACGGCTTTCCCCGTGGCGCCCGGGTAATCGAGCTCTTCGAAGGCCAGCGTAGGTTTCGGACTTGGATTCGCCTCGAAACCGGCGCCCAGGAACTCCAGATTCCCTGAAACAAGGGCACTCTTCGTTCCATGCGTCTTGTTCCACTGCTAGCTCCACCGGTATCGCTATCGACGGTAATTGCTAACAATCCTTCGCCTTCTCTTTTTTGTGGCTTTGTGTGAGACTCTTTCCCGATAATGGGTGACAGGAATACGCCTCACACAAAGGCGCAAAGGCGCGAAGAAATACAGCACGAAAATAGGGCTATAGAGTTTCTTGTAGTATGGACGGCCAACGGACGCCTTTGCTCGTTTCCAAGTTGCACTTGTGAACGCAATTGTGCACGAAGTTATTCGTTGCAACCGCAGGCAACCACCCGCTGGTATGCGATTGATCAGCAGTCAAGGACGTGGAAATACAATTTCAAGAGAGCATGCGCTCACAAGTATAACTTGGGAATGAAAAATCACAACTTTAATTTGTTGCAGCAACTTGGATGCTCCTAAAAGACGCTCGCTTCTCGCTTTTTGTGCTTTTTACGCTGTTTATGATATGCAATGGTCTTTACCAACCACTAGGGAATATGCCAATGGCCGAATTTGATACTTGGGCCGCCTATTATGATTTTCTGCACCCTGGTTTGCCCGGAGAGGCGGAGTTTTTTGTCGGGCAGGCCGTGAAGCGGGGCGGTCCGGTGCTGGAAATCGGCTGCGGGACAGGGCGGCTCGCCATCCCCATGGCCTTGTCCGGGCTCAAGGTGACCGGACTTGACAATTCCGCGCCCATGCTGTCGATTTGCGAGGAAAAGGCCAAGGCCGTCCGACTGAAAAGAAACAGGCTTGCCCTGGTCGAGGCCGATATGCGCGCCTTTCGCCTGACTGAGAAATTCCCCTTGGCGATTATGGCCTACCGAACCTTTATGCACTGCCTCTCCTCGACAGACCAACTCGCCTGTTTGAAGGCCGTCCGCAGGCACCTCGTTTCGGGTGGGGAACTCCTGTGCAGCCTCTGGGCGACCCAGCCCGCGGTGCTGGCACGATTCAAAACGGAGTCAGCGAAAGGCAGGGGGGTGCTAGCCGCGGAAGTGCCGGTGCAGGGTGAAGACATCACCCTCGTGCATTACATCAACGTGTGGCGGGATGATTTCCTCCAGATATTGCACGAACGGCACTTGGTGCGGGAACAGGCACCCGACGGGCGCATCCTCCATGAGGAACGGCTGCGTATGACCCGTGCCTGGATCACGCCCCGTGAAATGGAGCACCTGGTCTGCCGTGCGGGCTTCGATGTAGTGGCGGTGCTGGGTGATTTTAACGGCGTTCCGCTGGGGCCCGGCCACACGGAGATGGTGTGGCATCTGCGCCGGACGCGCTGAACGCCCGTTGTGTTGTGTGCCGGTTTGCTTCCTGCGGGGTAAATTGTTGACAATATGAGCGTCCAGTAAATTAATTCTGGTGTTTTTCGACAGGTGCGGATAGAGACGGCCATGATGCACGGATACAGCAGACACGGGACCGCGCAGCCCCGCTTCCTTACTCGTACCGTAATTGCCTTGGTGGTCCTGGTTCTGGCCTGTTCCGCAGGTTGCGCGCGTCATCGTCAGGCGTTGCGGGTACCTGTTCAGCAGGTGCCCCAGATTAATCCCAAGGAACGAATTCCCTCCTTCTGCCCTGTGAGCTGTCCCGGTGCGCGGGTCACGTCGCGTTTCGGCGAAAAACGGAGCGGTGGGCGGATCCACAAGGGCATTGATATCGCCGTGCCATGCGGCACGCCCGTGGTTGCCTCGGCAACAGGCACCACGACGTATGCGGGTATGCAGGATGGATACGGAAAGATTGTAGTGATTGACCACTGCAACGGCTACGAAACGGCCTATGCCCATCTTGACAAGATAGTGACGTTTCGGGGTGCCCAGGTGCAACGGGGCGCCAGGATCGGGCTGGCCGGCGCTACCGGTAACGCAACCGGTCCCCACCTGCATTATGAGGTGCGCAAGGGGGGCGGATTCGTGGATCCGGAACCGTTTTTACCTTGATGAATGAATCTCGGCGTTACAATAATGGAACTCTCTGACAGGATAACGGGATAAACAGGATCAGTGTCCCTTTAACAGCAGCAAGCGTGGCGTACAGGTAAACGTGACGGGAGAATCCTTAAGATTTTTTTATCCTGATCATCCTGTTATCCTGTCAAAAAAGTTTTTCCGATGGAATGACTATCGTCTCCAATAACATTTGGGAACATACCTGCTGTGGAATTTTCCTTGCTACATAAGGATCCGGATACCGATGCGCGAACCGGTGTGTTGCGGTTGCCCCACGGCACGGTGGAAACCCCCGTGTTCATGCCGGTGGGCACCCAGGCATCGGTCAAGTCGCTGGACAGCCGGGAACTGCGCGAACTGGGGGTGGAAATCCTGCTGGGCAACACCTATCACCTGTACCTGCGCCCGGGCACGGAAGTCCTGGACGCCTTCGGCGGCATTCACCGGTTCATGCAGTGGGACCGGCCGGTACTGACCGACTCTGGTGGGTTCCAGATCTTCAGCCTGTCCGCGCTCAACAAGGTGAGCGAGGAGGGGGTGCTGTTCCGCAGCGGCCTGGACGGGTCGCGCCATTTCTTCACCCCGGAAAAATCTGTAGACATTCAACGGAGTATCGGCGCGGACATCATCATGTGCCTGGACGAATGCACGGAATACCCGGCGCGCTATGACCGGGCCGCGGTATCCATG
>JAAYBJ010000263.1 GCA_012730105.1 Candidatus Hydrogenedentota bacterium | reverse complement strand
TTTATAATGAAACGAAAAATACGTTGATACGGGTGTATTTCATGTGTTTCTTTCTGACTGAGATACTGCGTTTCGGTTGCGCCAAAGGCGCCCCTTCTTCCGGGCGAAGTCCCGGACGAAGCGTAGTAACTTATTTCCGATCTGCCGCTATAAAAAACAAGAAGTTGTTTGTTTAAGATTATGCAATTGAACAGAAAACAACGAGTTGAACCACGAATGCACACGAATGGACACAAATAGACATTATTGTTGGTGTTCCTGCGGGTATAGCATTGAAAGTTTCATATTACCTGGGCATTCTTGGAATCTGTGCATGGGTTACTCGATACCAAATTTAATTCGTGTGTATTCGTGTCCATTCGTGGTTCTAATATTCTGAATATTTTTTCTGGGTTGCGGGCAACGCTCGCATTGGTGTGCGTATTAACACAAGAATCCTGAGCAACATAGCACGCTAAAGCGTGAACAACGTATCTGACTTTTTGTTTTTAGTGATAGAAAACTTTCCATAAGCTACAACGGGTCTAATCTGTGCACCTTTGGGAGACTGTGTATGTTTTCTTTTGTCATCAGGGTCTTTGGAAGAGCAGGAAGGGAAACCCTTCAGGAATACCGGGGTTTGCCGGGATATTCAGGTCGCTGCCGGCTGGTGGGAGTGTGGCTGTTGCTGCTAGGCATGCATGTTACGGCCTGGGCGGTTTCGCCGGAAGCGATAGACCTTTCCGGGGACTGGCGTTTCCGGATCGACCCGGAGAACGACGGCCTTGACGCCGGCTGGTACAGGGAAACATTGCCCGGAACGGTGCGTCTGCCGGGCTCGCTCAATGAGAACGGCATAGGCAACGAGGTAAGACCCGACACCCCGTGGACGGGAACCATTACCAGCCGCATGTGGCATGATGACGAGCGCTTCGCGCCCTACCGGGAACCTGGCAACACAAAAATCCTGTTCTGGCTGCAGCCGGACAAGCATTACATCGGCGCGGCGTGGTATCAGAAGGACATTGACATTCCGGAATCCTGGCAGGGCAAAGGGGTAGTGGCACGCCTGGAACGCTGTCACTGGGAAACGCGGTTATGGGTGGATGGTAAAGTCGCGGGCAGCCGGAACAGCCTGTCGGTTCCCCATGAGTATGAGGTTACGGATGAACTCACACCCGGTCCGCACACCTTGACACTGCGCGTGGACAACACCTATGCCCTGGATGTGGGGATTAACGCCCACAGCGTTTCGGACAACACCCAGACCAACTGGAACGGTGTGGTCGGAAGGATGAACATCCTCGCGCGGGATCCTGTCTCCATTGAGAACCTGCAAGTCTTTCCGGATGTGACCGGGAAGCGAATTCGGGTCCGGCTGGATCTGGTAAACACGACCGGGAGGGATTGTCCCGGCATGCTCACCGTTGCCGCGTCCCTGCCGGGCGTAGACGGCCTGCCGCCCCTGGAAATGCCGGTTACCGCGCAAGATGGAAAGACATGGGTAAACTTCATTTATTCCATGGGAGAGGCGCCGCGCCTGTGGAATGAATTCGATCCGGCGGTGTACACCCTGAACACGGTACTTACGGTTTCCGATGGAGAAACGAACTACACCGACACCCGTGAGACTACTTTCGGCATGCGCGAACTGGGTGTGGACGGCACCCAATTCACCTTGAACGGCAAACGCATTTATCTGCGGGGCACCCTGGAATGCTGCATTTTCCCGCGCACCGGGTATCCGCCCACGGACGTGGAATCCTGGCTGAGACTCCTGCGCGCCGCGAAAGAGCACGGGCTGAACCATTTTCGTTTCCATTCGTGGTGCCCCCCCGAAGCGGCTTTCGTCGCGGGCGATCAAACGGGATTCCTGTTCCAGGTGGAGGGGCCGTTCTGGACGCATCCGGGCGAGGGCGATCCGCTCGATGCCTATATCATCGAAGAATGCGGCCGTATGCTCAAGGCCTACGGCAACCATCCGTCTTTCGCGTTCATGGCCTACGGCAACGAGCCGGGCGGCAAAAAGCATGAAGAATTCCTGGGCGATCTCGTGGCTTCTTGGAAGGAGCAGGACCCGCGCCGGCTGTACACCGCCGCCTCCGGCTGGCCCATCCTCGGGGAGAGCCAATATCACGTCACCTACAAGCCCAGGGTGCATTCGGACTATGGCGGCAAACCGATGCGTTTCGCCTCAGAACCTTTCGCCTCCATGCTCGATTACCGTGATTTCGTTCAAAAGTATGATGTTCCGGTCGTAAGCCATGAAATCGGCCAATGGTGCGTGTTCCCCAATCTGAAGGAAATAGACAAGTACACGGGGCCCCTGAAACCGCGCAATTTTGAAATCGTGCGCGACATGCTTGAGGCGCAGGGGATGCTCGACCAGGCGGAAGCGTTCCTGATGGCTTCGGGCAAACTGCAGACGCTATGTTACAAGGAAGAAATAGAGACCGCACTGCGTACGCCGGGTTTCGGCGGCTTCCAACTGCTCGACCTGCATGATTTCCCCGGACAGGGCACGGCCCTGGTGGGCATGCTGGATCCCTTCTGGGAAAGCAAAGGCTACGTGACCCCGGAGGCGTTCCGCCGTTTCTGCGGTCCAACGGTGCCGTTACTACGCATGGAAAAATGTGTGTATACTTCGAGAGAGACCTTTAGCGGTCAGGCCGAAGTGACTCATTTCGGGCCGGCGCCCCTTGCTGGTGTTACCCCTTGTTGGCGCGTGAAAAGCGCGGCGGGCGAAACACTTCTGGAAGGACACTTTTCGCAACAAGACATTCCTCGCGGTAGTGCCATTAGTCTGGGCGAGGTACAGTTCAGTTTTGCCGAGATACCCGCCCCGGCGCGGTTGACCCTGGAAGTGGCCGTGGGCTCTTTTGTCAACGACTGGCATCTCTGGGTATACCCGGAGCCTTCTGAAATCCCGGCGCCGGACGATATCCACATCGCCAAGACGCTCGATGCGGAAGCCCTGGAAGCGCTGGCGAACGGCGGTAAGGTGTTGCTGCTGCCCGCGCCCGGGTCGGTAATCGCGCCCCGTTTCGGCAAGGCGCCCTCGGCCTTTCCGCCCGTCTTCTGGAATACCTTCTGGTTCCCCTCGCAGAAACTGCGTACGCTGGGATTGCTCTGCGATCCCGCCCAGCCCATGTTCGCGAAGTTTCCCACGGATTTCCACAGTGACTGGCAGTGGTGGGACCTGGTGTCCCGCGCGCAGGTCTTGAGCCTGGACGGGCTGCCGCAAACGGTCCGTCCGCTGGTACAGGTGATAGACGACTGGAACACTTGTCGTAGGCTGGGACTGGTGATCGAAGCGCGGGTCGGTGCGGGCAGGCTGCTGGCCTGTAGCATGGATATTGAACAGGAACTGGAACGACGTCCGTCGGCTCGGCAATTTCGTGCATCGCTGTTGGAATACATGCAGTCCCCGGCGTTTACGCCCGCCAATGTGCTGACCGTGGAGGAGCTGAACACAGCGTTTCAGGAGCCTTCCCCGTACGTGGCGCTGGGCGCCGTCGCAACGGCGGATTCCCACGCGTCGGGCTATGAACCGGGCAACGTGCTGGACGGCGACCCCGCCACCATCTGGCACACGCCCTGGGGGGAAGAAAGCGTTCCCTATCCCCACTGGATACGGATAGACTTGAAGGAGTCCGTACCGCTATATGGCGTGGCGTTGTTGCAGCGCCAGGACATGAACAGCGGGCATGTGGGCGTGTATCGTGTGTTTGTCGGGGATGATCCCGACAAACCCGGTGCGCCTGTGGCCGAGGGGACGTTATCGTCCGACAGCAACGAAACAGAAATACGCTTTGACAACCCGAAACCGGGAAAACATATCCTGGTGAAACTGATGCGCCCGGTTCACAAGGAGCATCGATGGACGGCGCTGGCCGAGGTCCGGTTGCTGTTCGAATAAACGTAACAGTATAACCCTCTGCAGTATCTGCATATGTAGTGATCGTAATCGGCTTTTTTGGAGTGCGCAAGTCATACTTGCGCTTTGACTTTCGTAGCATTTTAACCTTTAAGTTGACGAATTATACTTCCGGACTATGTGGACAAGAAAGCGAAAGCGCAAGTATGACTTGCGCACTCCATATCGGCAATGAAACGCTTTTTCAATTTCTGTTGGATCCTGATGTGTTAACAAAGCAATGCTTCACATCAGGCGGCTAAAACGTTACAAATAAACCAGGTCATGTTTCTCCCGGCCCTCCGGCCTGCGGGACAATGGCCTTGTGTTCGCGAAGCAGGCTGTACACCGCTTCCATGTTTACCGTCATGACAGGCACGTTTTCACGTATCGCCTGCATGGCGAGCACCGCTGCGGCTTGGCCGCAGGCCATGCTGGTGGCTTGCACGCGTAGCGCGGAATTGGCCTCGCGGTCGCTGGACAGGCAGCGACCGGCGACCAGCAGCCGTTTGCTGCCCTTTGGCACCAGCGCGCCCCGGGGCACGGTGGGCAAGGTGTCGGGGGCGAGCGGGCGGGTGTCAATGCCGCCGCCGGCGGGCAGATGCAGGTCGATGGGATAGAAGCTGTAGCAGACGGCATCTTCCCACAGGCGCCCGCTCACGTAATCCTCCCCGGTAATCTCTGCTTCCCCCTGTATCGTCACGGTTTCCCGAATGCCGCATTCCGGCGCCATGAAGGCAATCTGCAGATTTTCCAGGCCCGGCTGTCGCCGCAGGAAGCGGTAAACGCGCAACAGAGAGACACGGGAACGCAGCTCCGCCTCACTGCGCCCGGCGCTGGTGCGGCCGTCAATGTCTGTGATGTGCGTGCAGTTGTCGCCGCGCGCGTGCAGGAACCCCCGGATATTGTTGCGCACGAAGACCTGGTCCCGGTCATTCAATTCATCCGCTGCCACCGCCTCCCGGTATGCCCGGTCCAGGGCATCCAGGTCCAGGCCGGTGTATTCGTATCCGGTCAGGGACAGCATCAGGGTGCCTGGTTGGCGGGGATCATGTTCAATGACGGGATAGCCCGCCATGCCCGCCGCGATGGCGTCGCCCGAGGCATCGATAAGGGTACGGGCGTGGAAAGCTTCCAGGCCGGTCTTGGTGCAAAGGGTGAGCCGGAAACCGTTATCCGTTTCCTCGATGGCTGCGGGCATGGTGTGGAAAAGCACGTTTACCTCGGCCTTTTCCAGTTCCTCGCAGGCGAGCGAGGCATAAATGGCGCGATTTACGCGGACCTGATGCTGCCAATGCCGTTCGGGGATCCTGGTGAAATCCGGCATTTGGCCTCCGCACAGCGCCACGGTGCGCCAGACCAGTTCCCATCCGATGCCCGCGATGACCTGGCGGCCCCAGGCATGGAAGATGCCGGGAAAATTCACTGCCGCAACAGTCGTCGTCCCACCCGGCATGCCATTCTTTTCGACCAGCAGCGTGCGCTGGCCGAGGCGTCCGGCCTGGATCGCGGCAATAGTCCCGGCCGTGCCCGCCCCGATGACGGCAAGATCAAACATTTCGTGTGCTTCCTTCGGGCGGGTTGTGTCGCCCCGGGCCGCTGTGGCGACTGTCAGCGCGCCCGCGGCGGCGGATCGGCACATAAATTCACGCCTGGTGTTTCGCATGACAGGGATTCTTTCTCCGGATTGGCCAGTCACTGCGTTCGGAACAGCCCTTACGACGGTTTACCGGGCATCCGGCGCAGAATATAGCCGGTAATGTTTTTTGCGAGTTCATTCTCAGCGATCAGTATGCGGTTAACGTTTTCTTTGGCAAACATGGTTGCCTCCATTTCGCTCTGGGCGTGAACAACAATATCGATTCCGGCATTTAATATCCTTGCGGTTTCAATCATCTGAAGCGCTTTGAGCGCGTCGGGCGTGGTGATGACCAGTACGGACGCGCGAACCACATGCGCCTGCGCAAGGACCATTGCGGAGGATGCGTCCCCCACAACGGCGGGTTGTCCAAGCCCGCGCAGACGCTCCACGATCACGCGGTCCTGTTCAGCGACAACGAAAGGCACTTCGTGTTTTTTAAGAATGTCGCAGACACGTTTCCCGAGGCCCCCATACCCGATGACAACGACTTGCCGCGTCAGGTATTTTTCTTCCGTGGTTAAAGGAAGCGTTGCCATGGGATCATCGGGGATTCTCGGATGACGCGGAGGGGTGGGGGACAACACGGCCTTGCTCGCCTCATGCAGGGCGGCGGGTCTTCCGAGCAGCAGCAGCGTGTCATAGGGCTCGATGCGTGTCTGCCCGCGAGGCACCACGAACTCCTCTCCCCGGCCGATCAGGAGGACCAGCACGTCCGGCGGCAGCACGAGGTCCGCCACGGTATTGCCGG
>JAAYBJ010000262.1 GCA_012730105.1 Candidatus Hydrogenedentota bacterium | reverse complement strand
TTTACCAGGGCGCTGCGCAGATGGCTGATCGCGCCGGGCATGCCCCAGTGCGCGCAGTAGGAGTAGGGCACATCGTTCAGGATGCCGGTGGAACAGGCCAGGGCGAGGGCGTAATAGTTCCGGTCGAGCCAGCCCCCTTCGGGATGGTCATTCCCGTTGCCCGTGAGAAAATCGTTCCACTTGAAATAATCATGGCAGGCCGCCGCCGCCTGGTGCACCGTGCAGGACCACACGAAATTGGGGGTGTATTCATACTGGTGCTGGGGATGGGGCTGCCGTTCCACGTTCCACTTGTCGATGGTCGGGCTTTCCGCCCAGGTGGCGTGGGCGCGCGCCTCGAGCCGGTGTCCCATGCGTGTTTCGAGATGTCGCTTCGCGGCGGCGAACAGGTCGGTCACGCCGTTCTGCACCAGCCGGAAATAGTTGGAGCGCATCAGGGCCGTACGGCGGATGTCCTCGGGGCTTGCGCCGAACACATGCATCACATCGGAAGTCGCGTTCAGGTCGTTCGCGAAGTCCTCCTGGCCGTTAACGAAATAGATCATGTATTTCGCGAAGTCGCCGTACTCCTGGCCGTACAGTTCTGCGAAACGTTTTTCAAAACCCGGGCTCACATACCGCAACGCGAACTGGCCGTGGTCGTGATGACTGAAGTAGCCCCAGTTCTGCTGGATGTGCATCTCGTCGCTGTACAGACCGTTGAATTTCACGCCCGCGTCGGCGTACCGGTCGCACAATGTCTTCAGGTAGGGAAGCGCCGTGTCGCTGAAATAATCCATCTCCGGCGTGCGGTACTGCTGCACCACCACCACACGATCGCGGCCGTCCGGAGTGCCCGTGCCGTGGACGCGTACGCGTACCGCCCGATAGTCGCCGGACTTGCGGCTCAGCCCTTCGAAGACCTCGACCGAGGCGGTGTCGGTAATCTCGACAATGTCTTCGGGCCGCACCACCCGGTAGGGCGTGCCGCCCACGGCGGATTCACGAAAGGCGAACACGCGCACACCAGCGTCTTCCACGGCCACCACACCCTTGTTATTCCCCCACTGGCTTTGCCGCCAGAGATCCACGCTGTACGCGCCGGTTTCGGGGTCGCGCAGGCCTTTCCGGAAATGCATCCACCGCCCCGATTCACCCGTTTCTTCGTGGTAGCCCGGCCCGATTTCGAGGGGTGACAACAGGCTCAACTCCAGGCCCAGCCCGTACTGCTGCGCGAACTGGCTGATCTTGCCGATGAGTTCGATATATTCGGGTCGGTCCGGGGTCAATTGGCGCGGTGCCGCCTGTCCGCCTTCGCGGTATTGGGAAAAGAAATAGTCGAAGGCGAGAATCAGGGTGCGCTGCCCCGCACTTTGGGCGCGTTCGCAAATCTGGCGCAGGCTTTGCACCCGCTTGTCATAGGTCAGGCTCAGGTCCACCGGCGTGTCCGGGTCCGCCAGCGCCCGAAGCTGATCGTCGTTGATCAGAATAATATGCGGCCGGTGCAGCAGGAAGGCGTAGGGGCCCGGAAAAGAAACCAGTTCCCCCTGGTACACGTTTTCGGGAACGGTGTCCTGCGCCCGGGCCGGGGCGGGACAAACAACCGGCGCGAGCGCCAACAATAAGACGGGCATCACCCGACTGGAAAAGCGGAAAAAAGAAGACATGGGAAACTCCTTGGTTGGTTGTTGGTGTCTTATAGTACATGCTGGAAGGCCCGTAAACAATCTTCGAGCGTGGTGAGATCAGTCTGCCTTGAAAAGTTGTAAGTTGTTCGCGCTTCAGCGGGCCTGGGTATCCGAATAAAACGAAGGTTATGAAAAATAGCGGAAGCAGGGACAGACCCTTCTCGCTTCGCTCGCTTGCGTCAGTCCCTGCTTCCGCAAAATTTCAGCGCATTTCAGTCCCGGTTGAAATTGTCAAACAATACCTTCGCTTCGCTTTCATAACAATCATCGAAAGCGATATCGGCCGAGCCGTATTCGATCCCGCCGAAATCGGAGAGCAGTTTTCCCACGAGCCGGTCCCGGCAGCCGTCCCGCTCGTAGAGTTTCACTTCGATCGTACCCGTCAGGGTTTCATAATCATGAAACAGGATGTTATCGGGCGTCATGAAGGGGATGTCCATGAACGAATCACACGGGGCATAGGCGTTGATTTCCACGGTATAGCCTTCCCTGTTGACGGCCAGGATCTGCCAGGTGCCAAAATCCACGGTGATCCGCTGCAGATCCCCATCGTTCGGCCGGAACACATATTCCTTTCCCCCGTGCTTCAGGCCGATGACCAGCCCTTCCAGGCCGTTGATGCCGCCCAGGAGGGTGGGTTGGCCGCCGCCGGCCGCGAGGACCGTGTCGGGATGGCCCTCGAAATGGTTCGCCGTAATCCACGCCCACCACTTCGGGAAACTCCGGCCCCAGTTGCGGTCCTGGTAGCCCGGGACGTTTTCAAAGTCATAGCGCCTGCCATCGTGAACGATGGTGCCGCTGAAACGGGCCGCCGCCTGCGCCGGGTACCAGTAGATGTTGGACATTTCCGGCACGAACATGCCCCAGCCCATGGCGTTGAAGTCCCAGAGCCGGTTAATGGTGATGTCCCAGGATGCCTCGTGTCCGTCCTGAACCAGGCTACCGGAAATGGCGGTGTCTGTCGCGCGGTGGCTTGCGATGGTGATATCGGTCCGGTCATAAGCTGCCGTAAACTCCGACACAGGACAGGTCTCGTGGAGTTGTTCGCCCGTGGCAAAGTCACCGAATCCGACATAGGCGCGCGAGGCGGGAAGCGTGTTGTCGTAATCCCACGGATTGACAACGCCATAGACGAAATAAAACGCGTCGCCTGTGTCCGGCAGAATGACCTTATAGTACCACCACTCAAACCAGGGGCCCTTGTCCACCTCGCCGTTGCCGGCCAGCGCGTTCTCCCGGTTCCAGATCAGGCGGTTATAGGGTTCCGTGGACTGATTGCCATCAATACAGCCGGTTAAAACGATAGCCAGCCCGATTACAAGATACAAACGCAGGTCATGTAGGCTCATGGCAGAACTCCATTTATTTGCACCGCCGCTGGAAATAAAATCCGCTTCCATTATACTTCTTTTCTATTTTTGACAGGGTGATACGTCCGCGATCGTAGTTCTTATTATGGTAATGAAGCGACTCGCCTCGTACGTTTATTGCACTTACGAAAAAGGATGCCTCATAATGACTGCCGATTGATGTAAGCATCCCGAAAAATAGCAATTAAAGGAATTTCCATGCTTGACCTGACCCGACCGGAAATAGCTTTTATGAACGGTGTGTTGCGCGAGGCGGCGGCGCTGGCCCGGGCCATTCAGGCGGCCTCGGCGGCGCATAGCCTGACCAAGGGCGATTATTCGCCGGTAACGGTGGCGGATTTCGCGGTGCAGGCCGTGGCGGCGCACCGGTTGCGCGCGACCTTTCCCGCAACCGTGCTGGTCGCGGAGGAACGGGCGGCACGCCTGCGCGAGGCGGAACAGGCGGACATGCTCGAAGTGATTGCCGCCTTTGTGGCGAGGGTGATCCCCGGGGCGACCGGGGCGGCGGTGTGCGACTGGATCGATGAGGGGGCGGGCGAACCCGGGGATGATTTCTGGACCCTCGACCCGATAGACGGCACGAAAGGGTACCGCCGGGGCGGCCAGTACGCGATCGCGCTGGCGCGGATACAAAACGGCCGCGTGGTCTGCGGAGGCTTGGCGTGTCCCGTGCTGGCGGAAAATGGCGATACAGAAACGATGGGGGACGGCATGGTGTTACTGGCGGCGCGCGGACAGGGGGCATGGCAGGCCCCGCTCAGCAATCCGGATACCGCGTTTACCCCGCTGGCCGTGTCTGCCTGCACGGAACCGTCCCGGGCGCGCATCATGCGTTCTTATGAGTCGGGCCACACGAACGTGGAGGCGCTGGAGGCGCTTGCCGTTTCGCTGGGCATTCCCAAGGACCAGTGCGTGCTCATGGACAGCCAGGCGAAGTATGCCTGCATGGCGGCAGGCGGCGCGGAACTGCTGTTCCGACTGCTTTCCCCCGCACAGCCCGACTACCGGGAATGCATCTGGGACCAGGCCGCGGGCTCGATTGTGGTGGAGGAGGCGGGCGGCCGGGTGACGGACCTGCGGGGCGCCCCCCTGGATTTCTCCCAGGGGCTCAGGCTTGCCGCCAATATCGGGGTGTTCGCGTCGAACGGCCGCCTGCACGAAGCCGGCCTGGCCGCCTTGGCCGCGCTGGGTTAAGTCACGGAGACGGTTGAGTCCGTTTATTCATTCAATCTGAAAACAGATCTTGGATTTATAAGTGCTTTTAAAGCCAAGGGACTTAAAGGACATAAAGGACCAAAAGGACTACAGAACATTCTCTGGGTTAGTACGTCCTTTGTGTCCCTTAAGTCCTTTTGGTCCTTTCTTTTAGCCTGATTTTTCAGTTTCAACCGCCGTTTTTAGTTTCAACGGGCTCTCTGGGACTGGATCAAAACGCACGGCCGGTCTGTCGATGGGATACCATCCCGCATATTGCGGAACTTTTTACGCCCCATGGGTTTACACGGATATCGGCAGGGTGATGCCCGGATTTTTCGTGCATCACGTTGATGTGAAAAAATATAAAGGTCTGGCGATGAAAGCGATGCGTTTCAGCTATTGGGCCGCGGTGGCGTGGGTTGTGCTGGTGACCGCCGGCGCGGGGGCCGTGTCTTCGGAGGATATTGACGCCGCGGTGCTTGCCGGGGTGGAAGCGCGGGGCCTGCAGCCCGCGCCGCTCTGCACGGACGAGGTTTTCATACGGCGCATATACCTCGATGTCATCGGCACGCTGCCCACGGTGCAGGAGGCAGCCCGGTTCCTGAAGGACGCGCGCCCGGACAAGCGTTCGCGGTGCATCAACGCCCTGCTTGCCCGGGAGGAATTCACGGATTACTGGGCGCTGAAATGGGGCGACCTGCTCCGGGTCAAGGCGGAATTCCCCATCAATTTGTGGCCGAACGCCGTGCAGGCCTATCAACACTGGATTCGCGATGCCATCAAAAACAACATGCCTTATACGGAATTTGCCCGGGCGCTGCTGACTTCGAGCGGCAGCAACTTCCGGGTGGCGCCCGTGAATTTTTACCGGGCGCTCCAGGGCCGGGAACCTTCCTCCATCGCGGCGGCCGTGGCGCTGACCTTCATGGGCACGCGCCTGGAAAGCTGGCCGGCGGAAGAACGGGCCCGCATGGAGGCCTTTTTCTCGCGCATCGCCTACAAAGGCACGGATGAGTGGAAAGAGGAGATTGTGTGTTTCGACCCCGCCGTCTCGGAACCCTTGGACGTGATATTCCCGGACGGCGTCGCCCTGCGCATCGAGGCGGACCAGGACCCGCGCCAGTTGTTCGCAGCGTGGCTGATAACGCCTGAAAATCCCTGGTTCACCCGGGCAATCGTCAACCGGGCCTGGTCGTGGTTCTTCGGCCGGGGCATCATCCATGAACCGGACGACATCCGCCCGGACAATCCGCCTGTCAACCCGGAACTGCTCATCTGCCTGGAGCGCGTGATGATTGAAGGCAAGTACAACCTGAAACATCTTTTCCGGATCATCCTGAATACGGCAGCGTATCAACAGTCGACTGTCGCTTCCGCGCCTTATGGGGAAGCCGAGGCGGTTTTTGCCTGCTACCCGGTGCGCCGGCTGGAGGCCGAGGTGCTCAATGACGCGCTGCGCACGTTGTTTGGAATTACCGTTTCTTACACCAGCATGATTCCGGAGCCCTTCACCTACATTCCCGAGGAGCACCGCACCATTACCCTTGCCGATGGAAGCATTACCAGTTCCTTCCTGGAAACCTTCGGCCGACCTTCCCGGGATACCGGACTGGAAAGCGAGCGGAACAACCAGGTGACCGTGCCGCAGCGGCTCTACCTGCTCAATTCCTCGGAAGTGCAGAAAGCCATCACACAGGGCAGAGACCGGACCGGCCAGGCAAAAGCGCCCCGCAAGGGCGGCCCGCTCCAGGGCATCCGTCAGCTCTACCTGCAGATTTTGTCGCGTGTTCCCACGGAGGCGGAACTGGCGGCGGTGCGTGAATACGCGGCCGGCGGACAAGTAACGCCCAAGGAAGTCCGGGAAGATGTGATCTGGGCCCTGATCAATTCAAAAGAGTTTTTATACCGGCATTAAGCTGCCGCAGTGAGGAAATATAGCGATGAGCATACAGGACAGAACGAACGGCATCACCCGGCGCGACGCGTTGTGCCGCGGCGCCCTGGGTCTGGCAGGCCTGGCGTTGCTGGGCCCCGGACACGCGCGGGCCCAGGCCAAGGCGCCCACGGCAAAGGCGGTCATCCAGATATGGATGTGGGGCGGCCCGTCCCACCTGGACACCTTCGACCCCAAGCCGGATGCCGGCCGCGACTATTGCGGCCCCTTCGACAAGGCCATTCCCACCAATGTGGACGGCATCATGATCGGTGAACACCTGCCCCTGCTGGCGCAGCAGGCGGACAAGTACGCCATCATCCGCAGCATGACCCACGGCGTGAACGCCCATGAGACCGCCTCCTACCTCGTGCAGACCGGCCGGATGCCCGGCAGGCTGGTATTTCCTTCTGTGGGCGCGGTGGTGTCCGTCTTCAAAGGCTATGACCACGGGTATCAGGGCATTGTGCCGCCTTATGTGGTGCTCACGGAACTGCAGGGCCGTTTTTCAGAGGCCGGGTTCCTGGGCCAGCGTTATAAACCTTTCGCCACGGGCGGCGACCCGAATCAGAAACGCTTTGTCGTGGAGGGCATCATCGCGGAAGGCGTATCGGACGAACGGCAGAAGAGCCGACGAGACCTGTTGCATTCTCTCGATGCCTTGGGAAAGGCCATGCCCGACAATCCGCAGTTCGATCTGTATGACCGGACGGAAGAAGAGGCCTATGCCCTGATGTTCGGGGAAGCCCGTCAACTCTTCGACCTTGCAAACGAGGAAGACGCGATACGCGACCGGTATGGGCGCAACACCTTCGGCCAGTCGTGCCTGATGGCGCGGCGGCTGGTGGAGGCGGGTGTGCCCTATGTCACCATCAACTACAAGGGCTGGGACACGCACAAGCAGCATTTTGAGACCATGCAGCGGAAACTTCCCGAACTCGACCTTGCCATGTCCACGCTGCTGCAGGACCTCGCGGAGCGCGGCCTGCTGGACAGCACCATCGTGTGGTGGGGCGGTGAATTCGGCCGGTCTCCACGCGTGCTCTGGGAATCACCCTGGAACGGCGGGCGCAGCCATTACGGCAACTGTTTCTCGGCGGTGGTGGCCGGCGGCGGCTTCAAGGGGGGACAGGTGGTGGGCGCCTCGGATGCCCGGGGGGAAGAGGTGGCCGAGCGTCCCGTATACCCGGCGGACCTTATCGGCACCATGTACCACCTGCTTGGTATTGACCCGGAAGGCGCCCTGCCCAATCCGGGCGGCCTTGACGTGAAGCTGCTGCCCGATGACGGAAGCGAACCCCGAGGCGGACTGTTAACCGAAATTGTATAACGCGGGTGTTGCCAACAACCCCAATAAGAGGCAAGACTTCAGATTGTACCCCGGTGTTATGGGACGCATAGGACCTATATGACCTATGAGACTTAAAACTCCCATAACCCTGTCCTACGCGTCCTATCGGTCCTACCGGTCCTACGCAACAACGCATGGAACGTATAAATCATCTTGTTTTTTATCGGCCTTATAGACCGATGATCTACTAAAACGGGAGCAGGCTCATGACAAAAAGTATTTCTCTGGCGATCTTGCTGATGTTTTCCTGCACGGTGCTGGCGTTAAACCTGCGGGCGGCGGGAGAAGAGCCGGCGAAGGGAACACCGCCTCAGGCGGAAACCGCAGCGCCTTCCGAAACGGCTTCCCCGGCGGAATCCGCCGTACCCGCGAAACCGGCGCCGCCGGCGAAACGGGCGAAGAAAACCGGGCAGGCGCCGCCTCCCCATCTGGGCTATCTGTATCCGGCGGGCGGGCAACAGGGGGCGACGGTCACCCTCTTTGCCGGTGGCCAGTACCTGAACGGTGTCAAACACGTTCATGTGTCCGGAACAGGCATACAAGGGCGGGTGGTCCATGCCTATCAACCCTTGCGCAACCTGGATGCGGATCAACGCCGTGAATTGGCAAGACAAATCCGCGAGGCCTGGGACACGCGTCTTGCGGCGCTTCCGGAAGCGGAACGAGCGGGCGTGTCATTGTCGCGCGCGCTGCCGCTCAACGTCCGATCCGCGAAAGTTGCCCCGGAGGCCGCGACGGAGGTGAAACTTCCCGATCATCCGCTCTTTAACAACATTGCCGGCAAGGACCTTTGGGAACTGTCCCATCTCGTGCGCGAACTGCAGCGTTATCGTAAACGGCAGCAAAACGCGCAATTGGGTTCCCTGGTGGAGATAGAACTTACCATCGACGCGGACGCGGCGCCGGGTGGTCGCGAAATCCGCCTGGGCCGCGGGAACGGCCTGAGCAACCCCATGCGTTTCCAGGTGGGTGTGCTGCAGGAGGCGAACGAACAGGAACCCAACAACCCGCAGGAGAAACTGAAGCTGCCTTCACGGCCCGCAATTACGTTACCCGTAACGCTGAACGGTCAGATCACCCCGGGGGACGTGGACCGCTTCCGCTTCCAAGGCAGGCAGGGACAGCAGTTGATGGCGGCGGTGTCGGCCCGCGGGTTGAACCCGTACCTGGCGGACGCGGTGCCGGGATGGTTTCAGGCGGTGGTGTCCCTGTACGATGCGAAGGGCAAAGAACTGGCCTATGCCGACGATTATTATTTCAATCCCGACCCGGTTCTATTCTGTACCCTTCCTGAAGACGGGGAGTATGAACTGGAAATCCGCGATGCCATTTACCGGGGAAGGGAGGATTTCGTCTACCGGGTCTCGCTGGGCGAGCTGCCTTTCATTACCCGGGTCTTTCCCGCCGGGGGACAGCGCGGCTCCGAGGTTAACGCCGAGATCGCCGGCTATAATCTTCCCGTTTTGTCCCTGCCGCTTGATCTGACTGGGGAGGGGCCGGATATTCGCCGGACACGGCTGACTACGGAGGGCAGGGTATCCAATGAAATCCTGTACGCGGCAGGCGATCTGCCCGAGATGCTTGAGGCCGAACCCAACAACGGGGTCGAGGCTGCGCAGTCCGTTGCCCTGCCCGTCACTGTAAACGGCGTGATCAACGAAGCCGGCGACGAGGATGTGTTTGTGTTTGAGGGGCATGCCAATGAGGTGGTGGTTGCCGAGGTAATGGCCCGGCGCCTGGGCTCGCCCCTGGACGCGCTGGTGCGGCTTACGGATGCCGGGGGGAATCTCATTGGATGGAATGATGACAACAAAGACAAACTGTCGGAACTGCTGACGCACCATGCGGATGCCTTGTTGACCGCGACTCTTCCCTCGGACGGCCTTTACAGGGTGCAGGTGCTGGACGCACAAGGCAAGGGTGGCGCCGATTGGGTGTACCGGCTGACGCTGGCGCCGCCGAAGCCGGACTTCAGCCTACTCGTGACACCGGCCACGCTGAACATGCGCACGGGCGGCAAAGCGGAACTTACGGTGCATGCGGTGCGCAGAGGCGGGTTTGACGGGGACATCGAAGTCCTTCTGGCGGACATGCCGCCGGGCTTTGTCCTGTCGGGCGGCCTGGTGCCCGCCGGGCAGGAATCCGTCCAAGTGACCCTCTCCGCGCCGAAGCGGCCCAGGCCGATGCCGACACCTCTCCATGTCGCGGGACGCGCGGTCCTCGACGGCACGGCCGTCGAACGTCGCGCCCTTCCCGTGGAGGACATGATGCAGGCTTTCCTGCCGCGGCACCTGGTGCCCGTGGAGGAGGCGTTGGTGCTTGTCTCCGGTGCCGCCCCCAAGCCCGGCAGGGCCCGGCCCGCCGCCAAGAAACCCCGGAAAGCGAAAGCGGAGGGGGAAACTCCCTGACCTGCCCTGATTATCGAAGCGCTGGTTCTTTCGTTCTACCCCACCGTAAGGTCATTTCGGTTTTTCACGGGGATCGTGCGGGTGGCGCCCATCGGGTGAGGGACAGACATCCGTATTTTGCTCTATTTCATGCCGCAAAATACGGTGTCAGTCCCGTTCAACTGCTTTTTTAGGCTAAATTTGGATTCCGGTCTTTTCCGCGGCTTGGTCACTTCTTCGATGCCCTGAATATCTCCGCTACCAAAGAAGCAGGCTACTGGCAATTGTCCCTCTGCGACTCGGTCACATAGAAATCCACTACAGATCTTACCTCCATCGCGGGAACACCTACCCTGCATGCGCGAACAGGTGTCGGCTTATACAAGGCAACACCGACAGTGCACACGCTTGCTTATTTAATGCGTTCAAACCCCATAGGGACGATTAAATCCACGAGTTGTTTCATCGCACTCCCGTGTTATTATTATCACCAAGACATCGGAATTCTGATGAAAAATTTAGCTTGACATTCAGGACGGAATGGGGTATAAAGGAAGTGTAACGCATACCTTTTGTCTCATGAAACTAAAAAAATACTAGTGATAGTGGTTCGTAATAAGATCAGGATGTAGGATATGTTTACATTATTCGTCGATCGTAACAGGGGGGGGTAACCACTTTTGGTGTCGTGGTTAATGCTTTGGTGGTATCCACTTTGTTGGCTTATTCCGTAATGTTGTTTGGTGCCACACCTGCCCGTGCCGAGAAAGCATCCGCGCCATTGCGGCTGTCGCGGCATACGCCCATAAACGAATATCAAACAGCACCTGTTGCGGATGCTGTTGGGGAAGGCGCGGGCCTAGGTGATGTCGGCTTGTCTGACCCACGCTCCGTTGACCGCATCAAGCCTTCCCAACCCGAGGATGCTATCTCACGCCTGCCGCGCGAACAGCGTATCCGCCTCGTCCGTTTCCTGCCTGAGTCCCAGGACGCCGTTGACGGGATGCAACCGCTGGACACCCTTCTCGCCAAAGCCTACACGGTGCGTTCCTCCCGGCAGGGAAAAGACCGTGGCGCCATCCGGGTGTTTCGTTCGGGTCAAGAAGTGTCAACAACAGGAGGATCAACCCAGCCCGGTATGGATACCGTTCAGGAAGAGGGCGTAGTGCAGGAGGATGACACGGTTCCGCAAGAAGCCCCGGTCAGCAAGGAGACGCTTATAGAAGGGAGCGTGGATGATCCAACGCACTTGCTTACCGAGGGGGATGCCCTGTTGGAACAATCCCGTTTCTCTGAGGCGGCGTTAAAGTACTTTGCCATTGTTAATGACTGGCCGGATTCCTACGCCTCGGATGCGGTGGATACGGTGATCAACGCGTTGGCGCAGGAAGCGGAGAAAAACCGCCTGGATATTGACCAGTTGGTAGCGTTTACCAATCAATTGCCGGGATATGCCGAGTGTCGCTCGGACAAGGCCTTATACTGGCTTGTGGCGGCTCACCAAATTACGGGCCAGTCCTTATGCCAGTCCGGCCGTGTACAAGAAGCGCGTCCTTATCTGGAATCCGGCCGGGAGTATGCCCTCGCCGTTATGCGCGATTTGCCGGATTCCCCCTACCAGGTATTCATACCGGGGCATTACCTCTTGAGCTGTAAAGATCTGGGGCGCGATGCGCTTAAAGAAGGGATCACCACGCTGCGTCGTATCGTTTTGTCCGAAGAAAACAAGTCCATCCTGA
>JAAYBJ010000261.1 GCA_012730105.1 Candidatus Hydrogenedentota bacterium | reverse complement strand
CAGATAGCCAACTACCGTAAGTACAAGGAACTCACCCAGGAATGGGTGACTTTGGCTATCGAGTTGTGTAAAATCAGGGCCGACAATCAACCGAACGAATAAAAGAGAACTCGGTACTCACAAGATAAGGAAGTGTCTGCTGGATGGACATACCCCCGTGGAACACGATATCGCGGCCGTATTCCGCCTTGAGCCGGTCAAAATCCATGCCCCTTGCTTCAGGTTGCAAAGGATTCAGAATGTCCAGCCCGCAGTCGATAAAATCCGGGATCAGGCTCATGATGCTGCCGCAGGTGTGGTGGGCCACTTTGCAGCCGAAAGCGTGGCCTATGTCAATGAAGTCTTTAAAACCTTCCCTGAGCATGGAACGCCAGCTGTCATCGGGCATGAAAGTGTTCTGCTGGGTGCCGAAATCATCCCCGGTAAACACGATGTCAATATTGCCTTCCGCCGCCTCCAGGGTGCGGCGCAGGTAGTCGCGATAAAAGTCCGCGATATGCCGGAAGATAGCCTGCGCAATGTCCTCGTTCAGGTATAAATCCATCAGGATCTGTTCCATGCCTCTCAGGTACATGGCCGGTTTTAGCTGGGCGCAACGGTTTAGCCGGTCACCCATGAAAACCACAACTTTTCCTGATTCCCGCGCCTGGCGCGCCTGTTCTCGGACGGGCTCGTAGTCGAACCATTCCGTGCGGGGCCACTTGGCATAGCGGTTGATTTCCTCCACGGAGGTCGCGTTTTGCAGGGGGGAGCAGGCGACCTCGCTGTATGTGCCCGCCTTGCCGTCCTTCCCATAAGAAACGCGCCTCCGGGATACCCCGAAATGGTCCTCTTTGGATCCGTCTGCGTACACGACGGGTTCCGGTCCAATGTATGCCGGTCCCTCGATGTATCGGAAATCCACGTGAAAACGCCGGAGCAGTTCCTCCTTTGACGTATACCCGTATCGTTGCAGCAGCAGTTCCGTAATTTCCGACGCCGCCCAGAAATCCACGGGCACCCGATCGGGTTCCTTATGCGCCAGCGCCAGAAACACGCGCGTTCTGGAATCCATGATACCGCCTTCCTGTGGAAAACTTATCCTGATATACTCATACACGGAATCAACTTATGTCCGACCTTATACCACAGACTCCGGTGATACGCGAAACGCCCTGCAAAACCGTCCTGGGCAGGTCTGGTATCGGCGATTATTCCCTGAACTGCTATGGGGGCTGCGCGCACGCCTGTGCCTACTGCTACGCTAGGTTCATGCAGCGATTCCACCCTCATGAGGAGGTGTGGGGCGGCTATGTAGACGTGAAAGGTAACGCCGTCGAGGCGCTCGAAAGACAACTGTGCCGCGCGCGTCCCGGCGATGTCTTCGTCAGCAGCGCCTGTGATGGCTGGCAGCCGCTGGAACGGGAACGCCGGCTGACGCGGGAATGCTGCCGCCTGTTGGTGCAACATGGTTTTCAGGTGAACGCGTTGACCAAGAGCGCACTTATTCTGCGCGACCTGGACGTTTTTGAGGGCAGTTCCGCCCGGGTGGGTGTGACGATAACCACACTTGATCCGCGTCTTGTCGCGCTTTGGGAGCCGCATGCGAGCTCGGTTGAAGCGCGTTTGCGGGTGCTTCGGGAGGCCCATGCCGCCGGGCTGAAAACCTCCGTTATGTTTGGCCCCCTGTTGCCATTTCTGTCCGATGATTACGAAAGCATACATGCGCTCCTGGAACAGGCCACCACCCTACGCGTGGACACCATCTGGGTGGACGCATTCAATCCCCGCCCCATGGTCTGGGAGGCGGTATCCGTTCTGCTCGACGCCGAGTTCCCGGATTTAAAAGAGCGTTACCGGCGTGTTCTTTTTTCGGAAACGGTGCGCCGTGCCTATCTGGACGGCCTGCGGAGGCGTGTTGCCCGAGCGGCCGGGGCGCTTCATCTGGAGGGCCGGATTTCCACCTGTATCTGAAGATTTCCGTCCTTCGGGATGGGCGAAAAAGCGGGAAAAGGAATGCTTTATGAAGGATGCCTGCCTTACCTGTCACAAAACACCGGTACAGACCCGGCGCGACTTTATGAAAACCGCCGCGGTCGCGTTGCCCTTGCTCGCCGTGACGTCCGGGGCAGAAATCCTGCCCTCGGAAGGCCGTAAGATACGGTATGTGGGCTGGCAGGTCGGGCTGACCTATCAGTCCTTCAGGCCCCAGGGTCTGGACCGGGATTATCTGTTGTGCCTGCTCGATGAAATGGCCGCACAGCGGATGAATCTACTGAGCCTGATGATGATGAGTTACGGGTATTTCGACCCGGAACATGACGGCTATGCCTGGCCGGTCCGGAATCCCGCGCTGCTTCCCTACCTGGACTCCCAGTGCCTCAACAGCCACGAAGACAAGGAATTCATCCGTGAAATCATTCAGGCCGCGGGGGACAGGGGAATCGAAATACAGCTCTTTCTAAACTGGGGCATCTGGAACCCCGAGAAAATCCGTCTGGGCTATCCCACGGCCCGGGTGCAGGAAAATCGCGGGGGGGGATCCAAGGGCTGGCTTCACTGTCCGGATACTGCCGGCGGCTGGCAAGCCGGCCTGGACGAGGTAGGGGACCTTTTGTCCTTCTATGATCATCCTAATATGAGAGGATTCGCTTTCGAACGCGTCGGCTACCAGGGGCGCGATTACTGTTACTGCCCGGAGACACGAAAACGATTCATGTCGGATACAAACTCCACCATGACCACTGCCGGGAATGCCGCCGTTGATGCCTGGAAAAAGGATCGTGTCACACATCTGCTTTCCTCCTACACGCGCCATATCCGGCAACTGCACCCGGAATGTTCCATCGGCCTGCATACGCAATGCGCGCCGGGCTGGGGGCACGATCCGGCGCGACTGCAATCGTGCGGCATCGATTTCCTGTTGCCGCACACGATCCAGTTTGAGGAAACGGAGGCGAGCCTGCACGCGCTCCTGAACAGGCTGGAACCCAACTCCTGCGTGCTCCATTTCTGCACGCGCGACAAGCGCCCCGCCAACTACAATCTCTGGGTCAAGACGCCTGAAATCATTAATCGCGCTTTTGAATGGATCCGGCGTTATCCCGGGGAAAACCTGGCCGGTTTTCTTTTCTTTAATGAACCGGCCACCTCGGAAGCCAACAAGAAGGCCGTTTATGAAAACCTGAAGCGGTTTGACTGGTAGGCGCTATCCTTTCGCAAAGCAGCGCTGTTTGGCCGGGGCCGTGACCTCTACGGGATAGTGTGTCTTGGAAATAAAGGAGGTTAAAACAATGCATATAACTGTTTGGGTTGTGCGTGCAAGACGCCTTCTGATAAATTGAAGACAGTCTTTCACGGATGTCGGTGTGTTCTCCTCCATACGGGCGGGTACTTGCTTCATATCCGTGGAGGCTTTGAGGCGAATGTCTGCAGTTATGAAATCACTCATTTCAATAGGTTGCCGCCGGGGCCTTCCGGCAGTTGCGGTAATAGCGGTGCTATGCTTCCTGATAGCCAGGATCGCCTTCTGGGCTTCCCTCGAGACCGTCCGCACGGCAAGTCCCTGTGATGACCGCTCTACCCCTCCTCTTGATAGCGATACATCCTGGGCAGACTACAACGAGGAAGCGTTTCCGGAAGGCCATAAGGCTGTTCAAGTCTCAAGTGAACATTTGCTGGGAAACTGTTTCCCGACCGCTCCCACACAGTCACCAGAAATCGGAGCGGAACAAAACGGATTTAGGGAACTTTACCATCGCCTGTATCAGGAACGGAACCTCTTCACCAATGCGGGGCTGAATTTTGAGCATATCATGAGCGGCCTTAAGGAGGATTCTGTGCGCAATTCCTTTTCACCGCGAAAAGAGCCCTGCGTCCTGCGGGTATCATCCGAGCAAACCGTTTCGCTTTATTGGCCTGCCGAAGGTTCCTTGTGGAATGCCGCGTCGGAAATGACCTATACGCTTGGCGACGGCCCTTACATAGACCTGATGTTTAAAACGACGTTTGAAAAATCACCTGAGCGGCGTTACCTTCTTTATATGTGGGCCAGTTACATGAAAAGCACGCGGGACCACCGTATCCGTTTCTTCGGGGTGCGCGATTTTCTTAAAATCTCCCCGCAGCGCCACAAGGCCGATATTCGTTGGGTTGATTTCGGAGAACGGGTCCGATGCGGCGGAACTCACGAGGATTCCAATATACCTTATTGGGGCGCCTCAAAACTGTCATGCAGTGATTCGGCCAATGGTTTTAACATTCAAACCCCTGAAAGATGCGCGTTTTTGCTTCCTTTTTTCTATGGCCTGGTTGATGGCGACGGTGATTTGGCGACCTCAAATGATGACATGGTATACTTAATGATGTTTGACCAGGCGGAAGCAATACGATTTACCACATTTGACTTTTCAGGAGATGTCCATCAACCCGTATGGGACTGGCAATATGTTATTCGTTATCCCCGTGCCGGCCATACCTATCAATACAGGGCGCGCCTGGTGTATAAGCCATATAAAGGTGTGCAGGATGTTGTGGAGGAGTATGTCGCCTGGGTAAAAGCGCTGGAGCCGCCGTCTTTTCCGTTGGATATCGATGTGGAACCGGCGGGTAGTGGTTCCATTTTTCCTGAAAATATGGGGGGGATGTACGGGGACAATGTCAAGGCGTATTTTGGGGTCAACCCCGCGCCGGGATGGACGTTTGATCACTGGGAGGGGCCTGTGCAGGACACCTTGATGCGCTATACCGGAACCCGGATGAACGCACCCACACGTATACGGGCCGTGTGCGTGCGGCGGAAGTAATCTATACGGGATACTTACCCCGTTTTCCTTTGACCCGTCTGACATAGAGACAACTATCCTACGATGAAAAGAATGCGTATCCTAACGAAAATCATTTTGACCGGCGCCATTACCGCCGGTCTGCTGTTGGGCATGCTTTGGGCGGGCGAAAAGATAGTTCCCCGTATAACAACATTGCCCCGCTATAGCCCTTGCCTTTCCACAATGGGACCGCCGAACGCCGTCATCCGTTCCGTAAGCAATGAATTCGATTTTACGGCACGCATTAACTCGCTGGGACTTCGTGGGCCGGAAATTGATCTGGAGCACAAACAGGCTTTTCGCATTGCGGTTCTGGGTTCTTCCTATACGTATGGGTGGGGAGTAAATGAAGAGGAAAGTTTCGTCCATCTTCTGGGAAAATTTTTGAAGGAATCGGGGCTGGATGTGGAAATGATCAATCTGGGCCGCAACGGCGGGGCGCCGCCCCAATATGCCACGCTGGCGGAAGAAGCGATCCCCCTTTTAAAACCTGACCTTGTCCTAGTCGCTGTCGGGCAGGGTTGCGACTTGCGTTGGTCCGGTTCTTTGGCATCAAGCGAATGGTATCCCCTTGTATTCTGGCGGTATTTTCCAAATATGGCAGCATTGGCGCACAAGCTGCGCATGCCGGCGGAATCAACGGCTCCTCCGCCATCAAAGGCGGCAACAGATGAAGAAATCAAATTGGAAAAGGAACAAAATGCGCGGGCGGCCCGAGAACAGTATGAACAGTTTTCGGAGGAACAGAAACAACGTTTCAATTCCTTGGACAAGGATGTCCGTGACGCGTTCCTGTGCGGAAATGTTAATATGGGCGTAATCCTGCTTTCCATGAGTTCGCCGGACCTGTATAGCGGCGCTTTGGACTTGTCCAAGGCTGCCTTGCGCCGTAACAGGAAATGGCTTAGAAAAAACCTGGCATCCATCGCGCGGGTTGCGGGCCGGGCGGGTGCCCCGACGCTGGTGGTATCTGTTCCTTTTGGCGCTTATGTTAACCGTTTGGCGTGTGAAAACACCGGGCGGATGGGCTTTGAAATCAATGAGGATATGCTGTCAAGCAGTGCCATGGATGACAGTATTCGTGAAGCGGCAGGCAACCTGCCGTTTTTTAGCGCCACCGAGGCGTTCAGAAAAGATTCGAGAAATCCGGAACTGTTTTTCGAGTATGATTTGCACATGGCGCCGCAGGGCCATGCATTATTCGCCCGGGTTGTGTCCCCCTGGTTGATGGAACAGGTGCGTGTCACAATGATGAAATCTGGCGCGGAAAACAGGGCGGACGACAGGAACGGGGACTAATCATTTGAAGAAAAAAATCGTTGCCAACCTGCTGCTCCTTTTCCTGGGAGTGATTCTGTGCTGCGCCGTACTCGAGGTGGGTATCCGCCTCCTGTACCCCCGTTTCGCCAATTATAATCTGGAAATGTGGCGGTATATCGCGACGTTGAAAGAGCCCACGGGTGATCCGAGCCTGCCCTTTGTACATGCTCCCAACGGTGAAGGCGTCTTTTACGGGATCTCCGTAGAAACCAACCGTATCGGGCTGCGCGGGCCGGAAGTAGCCTGCCCTAAACCCGAAGGGCTGAAACGCATCCTGATGCTGGGTGACTCGCTGGTCTTTGGGTGGGGTGTGCCCCAGGAGAAAACCATCGCCATGCTGCTGCAGGAAAAACTTTCCGGAAGCGGTAGCGCATACGAAGTGGTTAACATGGGCGTGGGCAATTATAACACCACCATGGAGACTGAACTTTTCAAGCGGGTAGGCCTGGCGCTGCAGCCTGACGCCGTCATACTGGTCTTTTTTGTCAATGATCCCGAACCCATCCCTAAACTCAATTCTCTGACCTACTCATTCAAACAACATTCCTACCTGTTTGCGGTGGTATTTGACACGTATCAGCGCATGCGTGCCCGTTTGGATGAGGGCTTTAACTGGTTGGACTATTATTCCGGCTTGTATCGGCCGGAGTCGCCCGCACTGGAGCAGAACCGGAAGTCGCTTGTTGAACTGGCGCAAATCTGCCGGGAAAAGGGGATCGCCTTGTTCTTTGTCAACTATCCGGAACTGCACCAATTGAAAGAATACCCGCTCACTGTGGCAACGGATTATGTCAGGACCATGGCAAATGAAACAGGAACACCCTTTATGGACCTGCTGCCCGCATTCGCTGGGCATTCACCGGAGTCCCTGTGGGTCAGTGCCGAAGATGCCCATGGAAATGCGAAGGCGGCCGCATTGGCGGCGGAAGCGATCCACAGACACTTCGGTGAAATGTTGGCTGAAGCGGGCCTTGCCTATATTAAGTGATTTAATTCCTGCCGCAGCGTCTCATAAATCTCACCGGTCCAGGCGGGAACCGGGGGCATATTCGCGGGCAATTCGGTTTTTCTGAAATCCACAGGCGTGAGGAGGATTGAGATGTTTTCTATTCCTGTCTGCTCGGCCAGTATGAACAAGTCTTCCGCGGCAGGGTCGCCCATGGCCAGGCAGCCGATAGAACAATCCTTCCCATGGATCATGATGTCGGTTCCAAGATTATCCCGGCCATCGAGTCTGCCGTAGGACTTGTCCTGTTCATTGGGGTAATCGACGCGCAGAGACAGGTGATACCGGCTGTTTGGATTGAGTGATTCCACCCGGTACAGGCCCTCCGGAACTTGCCTGTCTCCCTCCTTGAGTTTCGGCCCCAACCTGCCGCTCATGCCTAGGATGGGATAGTCTTTGAGATGTTTCCAGTGATCGTCCGGTCCGGCCACCCAGACTTCCAGCAGGCGCGTGGCCTTGATGCCGACAAAAGTGACCTTGGCCGGGGGATAAGAGACGTCCACCGCATCGAAGGCGGGTAGGAGACGGTCGTACACGACCTTTTCGAATTCAACCACGCGATCTGCAATGGTCTGATTTTTCTGTAGCAGGTGCATGACCTCCATAAACGGCCAAGGCAGGTAATGCCTGAACCCCAGTCCGAGCCCGGCCAGAAAGAGTGTTATAAGAAGCAGGTGAAACAGCCGAATCTTCATCGTGCTTACAAGCCTTTCCCCGGAAAACATTCTATGTAAAGGCCCGATAACGGTGCAAGCAACTTTACTGCGGGTGTAGTCCTGGCCAAATAAGGGACCAAGGTCCACCCAGTCCACCATGTCCACTCCGTCCACAAAAAATAGTGGTTCAGCGCTCAGGCGTAGGGCGGTGGTTCCGTCGTCAACCTTCCACCGCGGCCAGGCGCCGCTCGGCTTTCTTCCTGCTTTCGTGATCCAGCAGGGCTTTGCGGACGCGAATGGCGGCCGGTGTCACTTCAACGAGTTCATCGGGCGCGATCCATTCAATGGCGGCATCGAGGGTCAGTGTGCGGGGAACGTTGAACGTAACCGTCTGATCCTTGTTTGAAGCCCGGTGGTTGGTCAGGGCCTTGCGCTTGGTGGGATTGCAGATGAGGTCACCCGGTCGCGCGTTTTCACCGATAATCATGCCCGCGTATACGGGGGTCATGGGCGAGATAAACAGGGTGCTGCGTTGCTGCAGGTTCTCGATGCTGTAGCCGGTCGCGTCCCCCGTGTCCAGGCTGATCATGGAGCCGCGGTTGCGCCCGGAGATCTCGCCGCACCAGGGGCCGTAACCTGTGAAGCGCGACGCCATGATCCCGAGTCCCCGGGTATCGGTGAGGAATTCGTTCCGGTAGCCGATGAGCCCGCGCGTGGGAATCCGGAACTCGAGCCGGGTCATACCCGTGCCGCCGGTGAACATCCCCGTGAGTTCGCCCTTGCGCTGGGAAACCTTTTCGATGACCACGCCCTGGTGTTCCTTCATGATGTCGATGATAAGTTCTTCCATCGGTTCGGTGACATGTCCCAGGACATCCATGCGCGTGATGATTTCCGGGGCGGACACGCAGAATTCCATGCCTTCCCTGCGCATTTCTTCGATGAGTATGGCCAGGTGCAGTTCGCCGCGCCCGGACACCTTGACGGCGTCCATGCGGCCCACGTCGTCCACCCGCAGCGCCACGTTGGTGCGCAATTCCCGGGTAAGCCGCAGCTTGAGCTGCCGCAGGGTCACCGCGGTTCCTTCCCGCCCCGCGAAGGGGCCGTTATTGGTCAGAAACATCATGGACACGGTGGGTTCTTCGATGTCCAGCGGGGGCAGGGCGCAGTCTTCCAGTTCCGGCGCCGACAGCGTGTCCCCGATATGCAATTCCTTGGGCCCGGCGATGGTGACGATATCGCCCGCGCAGAGTTCATGGGCGACCACGGTGTCCAGGCCCCGTGTGACCCAGGTGTGTACCGCCCGTTCCGGGGTGGACCCCACGACCTCCCACTCCATGGGTGTCGCGGTGGTCGAGGAAATAGGCCCGGCGTCCAGGCGGCGCGTCACCCAACGCGTGATATCCATGCCTTTGCGCAGGCGTCCCTGCAGGATCCGCCCCGTGCCGGTGCGGCCGATATGATCGCGCCAGCCCAGTGTGCTGACCTGCATGAGGAAGGGGGCGTCGGGATCGCCCTTGGGGGCGGGCACATGTTCGACAATCGTCTCGAACAGGGCCTCCATGCCTTGTTCCGGGCCGCCTTCCGGGGTTCGGGACAGCCAGCCGTGCAGTCCGGAACCATAGAGTGTCATGAAATCGCACTGCTCTTCCGTGGCGCCGAGCGTGAAAAACAGGTCGAAGGTTTTATCGAGCGCGCCCCGCGGATTGGCGTTGGGACGGTCCACCTTGTTGATGATGACGATCGGGCGGAGGCCCGCGCGTAACGCGCGCATCAGCACATAGCGGGTCTGCGGCATTGGCCCTTCATTAGCGTCCACCAGCAGCAGAACCGAATCCACCATGGAAAGCACCCGTTCCACTTCGCCCGAGAAATCCGCATGGCCTGGCGTGTCGATGATGTTGATCAGGTAACCGTTCCATTCCACCGTGCAATGCTTCGCCCGGATGGTGATGCCTCGCTCCCGTTCAATGTCGTTGTTGTCCATGACGCGTTCGATGACGCGGGCATTCTCCCGGAATACGTGCGCCGCGCGAAAGATGCTGTCGATAAGGGTGGTCTTGCCGTGATCGATATGCGCAATAATCGCCACATTTCTGATTTTGTCTATTGGTTTCATCCGGTTCTCGTTTCAGCGATAAATCGCGGGTGTCGGGTCCGGCCGCCTTCTACGGGTTCCCTGTGAATATTCCATACTGTCCCTCGAAAAGGCGGGAATGACGCCATGCCCCATCGGGCAAGCGAGGTGGGTTGCCCACTATGCTATCATTTTTAGGGGGGAAAAGGCAAACCGGACCGGTTTGATAGACTCGCACAGAACTCGCAGAACGCCCACAATTCCTGCGTCTTATCTACTCATTGCCTAGGCGATGCGGTAATGAATATCCAATTCGCAGGCGGTTATCCGGTGTAGATCGGTACGGAAGGATTGCACGCAACCACTTCATCGCCCCGCCAAGACAAGTTGAACTCCCTTTTGCTGACGGGCATGACTTCCGTAGTCTCTTTTTTGGGCAGTCCGTATTCAAGGACAATGGGACGATCCGCAGAGATGTCGGCAGCGTCCACGACCAGCCATGAATTGTCCCATCGGGGTGATAACACCCGGCTTCCTGCCAAAATCCGAATGGATTCACGGGGCGCCCAAGCGGGGATGCGCACGCGCAAGCCCACAGCGCGTTTGAGCATGATGGCGACTGTTGCCGTTTCCTCCCGTTTTGTCACGATCGATGCCAGCGGGGTGTCACAGGTAAAATGAAGATTGACCGAGCAGCCGCCATCGGGCAACTCGGACACGGCATGCGTATCCACGTCAACGAGCCCGTGCAGGACGGCCGCGAACACGTCAAGGATGGAGCCATAGCCAAAGGGATGGCCGTATACACCCCACGCGCCATCGTTCCTGGGATTGTCGGGGTCCTTCATCTGCGAGGGCAGGAGCCGGGCGCGAATCAATCGCTCCACATCATCCAAAACGTCCGTCTGTCCCGCCCGCAACCCCAGCCAGAGCGCGATTACCATTACATCCGCGCAACTGCCGTGTTCGCCCACAGGGTCGCCGTCTTCGTTGGGAAAGCGCAGTTTGCCCAGATCGTGGGGTGTCCATCCTGAATGGCTGATCGTTGTTCCCCAAAGTCCGTGCCGATAGGTTTTGGATACGGCGTCCACATACTTCCGGTTGTTTGTCATCAATCCGTACAACAACAGGCCGCGCAAGGTTCCGCAATAGGAATGGTTGTGGCCAACATGATTGGCGTTGAGCAGTTCGGCGCGCGTCTTGCCGCTTTCGTCCACAATCATTCGCAGGTGCGTCTCGGCAAGCCGTTCTACCAGTTTAACCCTTTGTCATCGCCGACAGCCTCCGAAAAGCACAGTATCGCCTCCAGAGCGCGGCCGGTCGTACCCGTCGAATCGAACCACCCGCCCGTGGGCGCCTCGGGGCACATCATGGGATCGGGATTAACGGCCCTTCCGCCCATGAGTTCTTTCAGCCTCGGATAGTCCACCTGTCCATCGGGAGTAAGCATGTCGGCAATGGCCGCTATCATTTTCTTACCCTGGGTACATGCCCAGTCAATCTCCCGGTATTTGGCCAGGGCCGCGTACGTGAGCATCGACTCGCGAATATTGTGTAGGTTGATTACTTGCGATTCTGGAGGAGCAAAGATATTCATCAACAAGGCGGCCGGATTGTCCGTCATCGCACGCAAATTGTCCATCATGGCCTTCTCGATATCTTCGGGAATGCGGTCGCCGGTAGAAGCCTCATAGCGCAGTATGGCATCCCACCAGCGTCCGGTATCATGTGCAACCTCATACCCGCCGGTTGGGCTGTAATTCTCGGCGGGATTGAGCCAGGCCAGGCAACACTGGGACACGCGTCTCATGGAATCCCTGATGGCGGCTGCAGGCAAGCGATCTTCTGTCGAATCCAAAGAAGATGCCAGACGGGAAAAAGGAAGGCATGCACCTGAAATTACCAAGGCCTGTTTAAGGAATGTTCTGCGGCTGCTTCCTGACACGATGGGACTCCTTTGCGCATGAAAGAAAAAGGGAACCTCTCTACAGGGATATCACGTAGAGCCGTTCCTTTGAGTTTACAGCGTTTGCACACCTTTTGCAACCCGAATTTTAAACCCTAGAGCAAATTAATGTTGGGGTGTCTCAAAATTATTAAGGGGTAACGTGGGTCAAGCATGTGGATTCGGTGTCGGGTGCCGCTGCTTCCGGGCGCCTGTCGGCTTAATCGTTGAAGACCGACGGCAAGCCATAGAACGCTACCGCGGTGTCATGGAACAACAGGCGCTTCTCGGCTTCGGAACAGCCCCGAACGGCCCAGGCTGCCGCCACGACCCAGCGCGGATAGGTAGTGGCCGACAGCATGACGGGCCAATCGCTGCCAAAGGCCGTACGCTCGAACCCGAAACAGTCAATCACGTGTTCCAGCGCGGGTTTGAGATCTTTGGGCGTCCAGGATTCGTGATTGGCAAGGGTGGCCGCCCCTGACATCTTGCAGAAAACGTTGGGAAATTCGGCCAGCGCGCGGATCTCTTGCCGCCATGGGTCGAGTTTGTTGTTCTTGATGTCCGGCACGCCGATGTGGTTCAACATGAACCGGACATTGGGACACTGCCGTACCAATTCCGTGGCGACGGGTATCTGGCCGCGTTGGAGTCCGAGGTCGAAATGCAGCCCGACCCGCTCCAGGCACTGCACGCCTTTGGTCAGCGCCGGAAGCAGGCCGTGCGGGGCCTGCGCCTGTGTTGAAAAAAATCGGCGAATGCCTTTCACAAGGGGATTGGCGGTCAGCGCTTCGAGTCGGGGCATGACGGCCTCGCCTTGTTCGAGTGGCACGTTAGCCACGATGCCTTGAATACGCGGCTCGTCTTTCGCCAAAGCGGTGACCCAATCCACTTCCGCCTGGGTCTGGTCATCGGCGCAGGCCGCCTCGACAAACACGATTTTCCCGACTTTGACAGGCCCGACGGCCTCATCGTATTTTTGAGGGAGATAGGGGCGGTTCAAGAGCGCCGAATTCTCCAGCCAGGGGTAACGCAACCGGGCCGTGTCCCAGAAATGGACGTGTGTATCAACGATGGGGAAGGAAGGTACGGTGTCGTCCGCCGCCACTCCCTCGTTGACAAGTCCCGCGCCCATACATGCGGCCGTAAAGCCCCCAGCCCTTTTCAAAAAAGTACGCCGTTTCACAGACAAATCTCCTTAATGTTCTGCCAACGCCAGAATTATGTATAAAAAAGGTCGGAAACTTAAAATGCTTATCAAGTTGAAACTTCCTATGCCGAAAAGATAGTTTGTAACCGTTCTTTAACCGGGTAACTTATCCAGAAGGAATATCGTGCCATGCGTTTATATCCCATACTTCGACAGGTGCAACTGATAGCGGGTATCCTGGTTGCGGGAGGCTTGCTGGCTGCGGGATGCAGCCATGCGGAGAAAATCAAGACCATTACCAATAAGACCCTGGTTGTTTGGGTGAGCCTGGCAGATTTGGATCAGCGGGGTGGCAGTGCCCTTACGCTGGATGATCTTCATTCGCGTTTTGATGCCATTGTATTTGGTGAAATTGCGCCGGGAAAATGGATGAGCGGCAGTGATGGATGGCATCGGACACCCCAGGACCAGTCCGGGTTTCCCGAGGAGACGGCGGAGGCTGGCACGCTGGTGCAACTTGCGATTGTGTACGAGGGGGAAAGCGTACGCCTTTTCCGTGACGGACAGGCCTACACAGCGTATGACATTGATGCGCCCCTTGCCTTCGGTCCGGAGAGCGTGGTGGTTATGGGACTGCGCCACCTGGACGCGGGTGACCGCGCCTGTCTGTCGGGCGCCATCGAGGATGCCCGCATTTATGATCGTCCTTTGACGCAGGCCCAGATTGCCGGACTGCAACCGCACGAGGCGTCCAGTCCCGAGCCGCTGGCGTGGTGGTCTTTCCGGGAAGGGCAAGCCACTGACCGCATGGGGCGATTTCCGGAAACCCTGCTTAAGGGGAATGCGCGGATTGACAACGGACGGCTTGTGCTCGACGGCCGGGAGAGTTACCTGGTGGCCATGCCGCGGGAGGCCTCGGACCGGGTACTGGCCAAGGCCGACCAGGGCGATGATCTTTCGGCCGCCTCACGCGCCCACCGGGCGCGCCTGCTCGCCGATGCCCAGCGGCCCCGGTATCATTTCGTCGCGCCGGAGGGTTCCTGCATGCCCTTTGACCCCAACGGCGCCATTTTCTGGCAGGGGAAGTACCACCTGTGCTACATCTTCCAGGACGAACGGGGACACTGCTGGGGCCATGCGTCCAGCACGGACCTGGTCCACTGGCGTTTCCACCCGCCCGCGCTGTATCCGTCGCCCGGGGACGTGGACAAGGGGATCTTCAGCGGGAACTGTTTTGTGAACCTGAACGGCGAGGCGACCATGCTGTATCACGGCGTGGACGCGGGCAACTGCATCGCCACCTGCGCCGAAAAGGAATTGGAAAACTGGACAAAACTACCCTCGAATCCCATCATTCCCAATGTAAAGGAAGGCAGCCCTGAATTCGGCAAGTACGCGTCCTGGGATCCCCATGGCTGGGCGGAGGGGGATCGCTATTACGCTATTTTCGGGGGCAATCCCGGCAGCGGCACGCCGGCCACCCTGTTCCGTGGGATAGACCTGGCCAGTTGGGAATATGTGGGACCCTTCCTGGACCACGACATGCCCGGCGTGCAGCCGGACGACGATATTTCCTGCCCGGATTTCTTTCAGATCGGCGACACGCACATGCTCCTGTGCATCAGCCATAAGCGGGGCTGCCGGTATTACCTCGGGCGCTGGGAAAACGAACGGTTTTATCCCGAATCGCACGCCTGGATGAACTTTCCCGGCGGCACGTTCTTCGCGCCTGAAAGCCTGCTCGATGACCAGGGTCGGCGGATCATGTGGGCGTGGGTACTGGATTGGCGGCCCGGCCAAGAGCCTCCGCCCGCAGGCTGGAGCGGTGTGATGAGCCTGCCCAGACATCTGTGGCTGGGCGAGGATGACACCCTGCGCATGGCGCCGGTGAAGGAACTGGAATCCCTGCGCTGGAACCACAGGGCGGTGTCGGGCGTGGCGCTGGAAGACGGACAGAATGCCTCCTTTGAAGGGATAGCGGGGGATACCCTGGAACTTGCGCTTGAGGTAAACCCGGGGACCGCGAAAGAAGTCGGGCTGGGTGTCCGCAGGTCGCCGGGCGGTGAAGAGGAAACGCGTATCGTCTACAATCCCTCGGAACAAAGCCTGCGCATCGAACTCGCGAAATCTTCGGCGGGAGGGTACCTGCAGCACCTGGAGCACATCATGGGCGGGCCGAACAACCCCGTAACGGAACAAAAAGCGCCCTTTGTACTGCCCGAGGGGGAGCCCTTGCGCCTGCGCGTATTCCTGGACCG
Organism: Candidatus Hydrogenedentota bacterium; assembly: GCA_012730105.1. GTDB lineage: Bacteria > Hydrogenedentota > Hydrogenedentia > Hydrogenedentales > CAITNO01 > JAAYBJ01. The sequence goes on along the minus strand of JAAYBJ010000261.1, from coordinate 14,060 downwards.
TTCCATTCTCGAAGTGTATGCCAATGAGCGACAGGCCCTGGTGCAGCGGATTGACCCTGTGCGTGAAGATAGCACGGGCATCAGTCTTTTCGCGACAGGAGGCCAGGCTTCTCTCATCAGGCTGGATGCGTGGGATATGGCGCCCACGAATCCCTGGTAAGAGGAATATGGCTAACGCGGGCAGTGCCTGCAGTACAATGAGCCATAGATTTCGTAATCGTGCTCGTGCTCGGAATAGGTCACATAAAGGAGTCGACTACGAATTACGATGACGGGGTACAATGACGAATCACGAACATGGGAAACAAAGCGCGGGCACCTGTAGTCAAAGAAATACACGAGGATACCTTTCTCTGATCACAAGGGTGTTACGATGCCGCTGCTTCTTTCTGTTTGTTTCTTTGTACTCGCTCTCATTGGCACCAGCATTCATCTGGTCCATTGGGGAACTGCGGAACTGGTAATGAAAACCATGCCTGCCGCCTTCCTCACATTGTGCGCCGTGGGCTTTACCCGTAAACATTTCGGGTATTGGGTAGTTCTTGGCGTGGGCATGGGCGCCGTGGGTGACTTCGCATTGTGGATGAATGGCCAATGGTGGGGGTTGCTTGGCGTTGTAGCCTTTCTGCTCGGGCATATCGGGTACGGGGCGGCCTTTCGCAAGAACCTGCAGTGGACCCCGTTGAAAGGCGTTGTCATTCTGGTGACCGTGCTTTTTATCGTTGCCGTCAGTGCCTGGTCGGCCGCGTATGCGGGCAGTACGGTGTCCCGTCCGGAACTGGCGGCGTTGTCCCTCTATGTACTGGTCATGGGCGGAATGATGGTCCTTGCGGTGCTTCATAAGAGTTCCACCATGTTAATTGCGGCGGGCAGTATCCTTTTCATTATTTCCGACGCCCATATCGCGGTCCGACACGGCATGCCGCATTCTACAAGACTGCTGTGCGCCTTGTCGGGTTTTGTGACGTATTACCTTGCGCAATATCTCCTGGTGGCGGGCGCCGCGCGTGAGTCCCGGACTTTTGTACCTCCTATAAAACGTTCTATCTCTACAAACAAGGAGTTATTATGAATTCCGGGGACATGTTCGAATGGCGCTTTTTAAATCCGCAAAGGAGGGACAGACGCCCCAAAAACAATGTTGTTCTTGATAACAAAAATGGCTTGTGTGCGTTTTTGGGGAGTCAGTCCCTCCTTTGCTTCAGTGCATACTACGATTTACGATTTGCAAATGCTTTAAGTTAGTGCTATTTGAACGTGTCTTCGGAATTCACTGTTCTTAAGAAGGGTTTTGAAATGCCTCTTACTCCATCCTTATGCTTCCTGGCGCTGGTGCTTGTCAGTCTGTGGACCACGGTTGTTCCTGTTGAGGCGGCAGGGGGCATCGAGAAAGCCCTTCCGACCCTGTTTCTCGCGGGGTGTGCCTGGTACTACACGCGCCCGCGTTTCGGGCCCTGGGTGGCTGTCGGGGTTTTATTGGGCGCCATGGGGGACTACAGCCTGGCGAGTGCGGAACGTTCCTGGTTCCAGGCGGGTGTCGTTACTTTCCTGCTCGGTCATCTGGCCTACTCGGCCGCGTTCGCAAAAGAAATGAAGGGGACCCGTGCCCGGGTCATCCTCATACTTGTGACAGCAGGCATGATGGTGGCGCTTGTAACGCTTGTATCCTTCCGCATGGTCCACGTGGAAGAACAGGCGTTGATCATTCCCGTGTCCGTTTATGCGGTGGTCTTGAGCATAATGATGGCGATTACAGTGCTGCATCAGAGCCCCACGCGGCTGATCGCGGCCGGAGGACTCGTCTTCGTTATATCCGACGCGCATATCGTGCTGAACCATATGTTCCTTTCTTCGCCCTGTCTTGCGCTTGCGCTGTCGGGATACGCCACCTACTATCTGGCGCAGTATTGCCTGGTGGCGGGGGCGTCCTATGAAACTCGCTACCATCAAAATGGGGGAGATCTCGATGGCGTTGCATCATAGATGCGTCAAGGTTAACGCGGTAGTGACCGCCTGGTGGGAGGCTCTCCAAAGCCCCCGTTTTGTTTTTGAAGGCATGTTGAGCCTGATGTTATTGCTGGCGGCCCTGTACAGTTGCCGGGAGGTGATCCAGTACGCCCATATGCGCCCTGGCGTGCCGCTGGATGACCCCATACTAAAAACTATCGGTCCCGTGTCCCTGTGCTGGCCCGTGTTTATCGTGCTGTGGGTTTCTCTCTTTGCGGGACTACTAAATCTCTGCCGGAAGCCTTCCCGTTTGCTGATGGTTACGCAGGCGGCCGCGGTCCTGGCCTTCTTGCGCGCCATCGCCCTTTACCTGGTTCCCCTGGTGCCGCTACCGACCATTATTCCTCTGGCGGATCCCGTTGCCACATTGCGTACGAGCACAGGGACGTTAATTACCAACGACCTGTTTTTCAGCGGCCACACGGCGACGCTGTTTTTACTGTTTCTGGCGGTGGAATCACCTCGGTTAAAAGGGCTGCTGCTTGTGGGGACTGCCTTCACCGGGGCTGGTGTCCTCCTCATGCACGTGCATTACAGCGGAGACGTGTTCGCCGCCCCCTTTTTCGCCTGCGGCAGCTGGATGCTGGTCCGATGCCTGCATGAGAAGTACATTTGATCTTTGTTCAGGGTTGAGGCCACAGAATATGAATGCCGCAGGCGGGGATGGCACAGGTCAGGGCGCTTTTGTGCACCCTGGCCTCGGTGCCGGTATGTGCATCGGTATAGTTGACGCCATCAGGAATGTCCAGTCCGCGAAGCGTGTAAGTGACTGGAAATAACTGCTCGTTGGCAACGATCCAGACCTGTTGCCCGTCTACTACTTTCCCGAGCGCCTGCACACCAAGACCGCCACTTGCGTTAAAGGGCAGAAGGCCCCAGATACGGGTTTCCACCACTGATGGGGCGGGCGCATCTGGCGCCGTCAGCAGGGCGTGATTGTCCGCAAGTTCACGAGCCGTGCGCAAGATGCTCTTCCAGCACTCAGAATCTTTTGCTTCAATATGGGTTCCCCAATATAAGATTCCGCGCGCGCCCCGGGCGACGGCATCCCATGCCATAAACCTCGATTCCTCAAAGGAAGGCCATTGGCCGGATTGCGGCTTTAAGGTAAATAAATCGTTTTCAAATGAGCCCCAGCTCATGCCTTGCAACACCATCCATACCGGCTTACCGGGAGCGGTACGTTGCATTTTATCGGTGCACATGCCGACCCAGCCCAGGCCGAGACGTGAGATGTCCCATGGTTGGGTGGGGTAGGGCATGACAGGATAGATGTCCGCTCCCACGATGTCCGCCGCCCGCCCGAGTTCTGCCAGATCCTCCTGGGAGTTGCCGGCCGCGTGATTCAGCCACACGGGATGGGCGGGATCGATTTGCCGCAGTATTTCATATCCGTTTTTCAGCCTTTGCTGCAGCGTATCCACGTTTTGGCTGAACATGTCTGCGACTTCTCTGGTGGAGTTTCCGGACCGGAGCGCATTGACCGCGCACATCCACAGGGCTTCGTCGGGGCCTTCCCAGACGGCTAGAGCCGGATGAGAGGCGTAACGTGCCACACTTTCCCTGAGTTGTGCCTCTCTCTCCCCGTCCTCCTTGTCCTGTTCCATCAGTCCGCCAAGGTTTATCCAGGCATACAGGCCGTGACGATGGAGCCGGTCCAGGGCTTCCCTATCCCCGGGTGCGTGAACAAGATTGAAGCCCGCTCCGGCAATTTCTTCCAATAAGGCCTCTTCGGTGGGGCTTTCATAGAGCCCCAGGACAAAGGTGCGGGTTCCGTTGATTTCGAGCATGCGGTCTGATGTTATGGACACCTCTTCGGCGCGAACGGTGCCGCAAAAGACTATAACGACTGCTAAAACAATTTTGGGAAGGTATGTATTCATGGGTTGCCTTTCACGCGGTTCTGAATGCTATCGTTCCACGTGGATATTATTATTGACTTTGAAACCGGCGAGGCGGATTCATACGAAGTTACCTGAAATGAAAAGAATTTGAAACCGGAGTTGGGATTTTAGCCCCGGCCCGTTGGGACACCTGTTTCGGAAAGGATATTTCGTTTTGATTACGGAGGTGATTGTCTGTACGATTACGGGCGTTAAACACACCCGCGGCCTCAATCAGGTCAGGATCCCGATCAAAAGAATACAGTACCGCAATGAAGCAGGACTAAGGAGCACACATCATGAAATTACCACGAAGCCGATTTATCTTGTTGTACGCCATGACCCTTGTAATGCCCCTTGCTGCGACGGCGGAGGCGGCCGGACGTGATACGGATTGGTTTGTGAAAGCCGGGTATGGCGTGTTCGTACACTACCTGGAGGGCATCCAGAACAACCCGGAACAATTGCACAGCCTGGGCAGCCATACTTCCTGGGAGGAATGTGTGCGTGAATTTGACACGGAACGTTTCGCGTCCGATGTGGAGGCATCCGGGGCGGGCTATGTCATGTTTACAGTGATGCAGATTTCCCGGTTCATGATCGCGCCCAACGCGACCTTTGACAGGATTTCCGGGTATCAGCCCGGTGAGGCCTGCGCTACGCGCGATCTCATCGAAGATTTGTACCAGTCCCTGAACAAGCGGAATATCAGACTGATGCTGTACTGGACCGGCGACGGCCCGCGGGCGGACGAAAAGGCGGGTGCTGCCTACGGGTGCGGCAACCCGGTATCGAAAGCGTTTGTTCAGAAGTGGGCGGACACGTTCCGGGAATACGGCGAGCGTTACGGCGACAAGATCGCGGGCATCTGGTGCGATGGCTGCTATTCTTTCATCGGTTACGATGATGAAAAATTGGGGATCCTGGCCGAAGGCCTGCGGGCGGGCAGCGATGCGCGCATTATCGCGCTGAATCCTGGGGTGGACCCGGGGGTGCGCTCCTACACGCCCCACGAGGACTATACCTGCGGGGAGCAGAATGAATTCTTCGAGGTGCCTGCGGAACGCTACCTTGACGGGGAGCAGTGGCATATCCTGTCCTTCTTGAGCAAGACCTGGTGGGCCGAACCGGGAGTGGGTTATAAAAAGGGGCAGTTCGCCGAATACGTGCGGCAGGTGAATCAGCGGGGCGGCGTGGTGTCCGTGGATGTGATGCTATTCCGCGATGGGGGTCTGGACCGTTCCCAGGTGGAAGCACTTAAGGCGGCAGGCGTGGAACTGCGGGAAGGCGCGGAACGTCCGCCTGTGCCGCCCGGAAACCTGGCTTGCCGCAAGCCATCCAAACTGCTCAGCCTGGACGGGTCCCGTTCGCTGCCGGTGAACGGAGGCGCCCACTTCCCGTGGCAGGGGGTGGACGGCAATCCTGATACCATTGCCCAAGCCGCCGGCGAATGGCCGTGGGCCTACGAAGTGGACCTTATAGATACCAGTGACGTTCAGCGCATCAAGGTAACGTTCGGCGCGGGGTACGCCACGGAACTTGAGGTGAAGATATCAGCCGACGGCACAGAGTGGAACGCCGTTGGGCGCAAAGACGGTCATGACGGGAGCCCTGTCGAGTTTACGTTCACTCCCGACGCCGCGCGTTATGTGCGCGTCTGCGGCATCAAGCCGGACGTCGAAAATCAGCCCGGTGCCCAGATGAGCATCGCGGAACTCGAAGTATACAAATAGAAACGCCCTACGTCCTGCACGTGTAAATGCAAACCGCTCTCCCTTTCGGGACGGTTACCGTTTCAAAATCCCGCCGCGGCTCTGACTCAGGAAGATGCCCTGAAGATTCATCTTGAGCTCTTCGGGGTTGTCCGAGGCGATCATGGCGTCCTGTTCCTTGATCAATCCCCGCTTGATCAGGCCTGCCAGGCTCATATTGAAGGTCTGCATGCCGTCTTCGGCCCCGGCCACGATCGCGTTCGGGATTTGCTTGATGGTGTTTTCCCGTATCAACTGCGCGATGCCCGGGTTGTTGATCAAGACCTCAATTGCGGGAACGCGGCCTTTTCCGCTAGCGGCGGGCAGCAGGCGCTGCGAAATGCAGGCGCGCAGCTGTAGGGCCACCTGTGACCGCACCTGATCCTGCATGTCGGCGGTAAACATGTCCATCAGCCGGTCAATGGTCAGCATGACATTGGTCGTGTGCAGGGTGGAAAAGACCAGATGGCCCGTTTCCGCCGCTGAGATGGCCGCCTGGAAGGTTTCCGCATCGCGCATTTCGCCGATCAGGATGACGTCCGGGTCCTCGCGCATGGCGGCGCGCAGCGCCACCCCGAAATTCGCCGTGTCAATATTGACTTCGCGCTGGGTCACGATGCTTTTTTTGTTGGTGTAGAGGTATTCGATGGGATCTTCCAGGGTGATGATGTGAAAGCGTTTCCGCGCGTTGATCCAGTCGATGATGGATGCCAGGGTGGTCGATTTACCGCTGCCGGTCGTTCCCGTAATCAGCACGAGACCCCGGGGGAAGTCGGCGATGCGCGCCATCACGGGCGGCAGGTTGAGGGATTCGAAATCGAGGATGATACCCTTCACGTGACGCATGACAATGCCGGTGGAACCCCGCTGCTTGAATACATTGACACGGAACCTGCCCACGCCCGGCACCCCGTAGGCGAGGTCGGCGTCGCCCTTCTCCATGAAGGCCTCATACTGGCGGTCCGTCATCAAGTCACGGGCGTACTGCAACGTGTCGTCCGAATTCAGGTTTTCTCCCTGGATAAAGCGCATCTCGCCATCGACGCGCAGTCCCGGCGGACTGCCTACCGTCAAATGAAGATCGGAAGCGCTGTTTTTTACCGCGTAACTGAGGAGTTTGTTGATGGTGGGTTTTTCTGTTGTGGGGTCCATGAGCGGATCCTCCGTTTATCCTTTGTCCCGGGGTCGCCAAGCCTGCTGTTGATCCGTCAGGGAAGGCGACTTTCCAGATTATATTTTCTTTACGTTTTCTTTCAACTTGCGGCAGATTTCTACGATGTCCCGCATGTCCTGTTCCGTACCCAGCAGCAACTGGTGGGGGAACCACAAGCCGCTGTGGTAGCAAAGATCCTCCGCCACGGGACAGTGGCAGGAACCGTAATCGTATGCGTCCAATCCGAGGAATACGGGCTGTTTGTAAAGCGGCATGGGATATCCCGCGGATATCGGCCAACCTTCGGCGTTGGCTGCGCGGACGAAGTCTTCCCTGGAACAGCCGAATTCCGCCGCTTTAAAGCGTATGCAGTAGAGGTGGTAGGCCCGGCGCGAGTTGCGGTTGCTGTTGCGCTGCGGCGTGAGTCCGGGAATGCTTCTCAACCCGTAGTTCAAAATTGTGGCATTGCGTGCCCGCGTCAACAGTTGCTTTTCGAGTCTGGCCGTCTGACACGACAGGATGGCGGCCTGAAACTCGGTCATGCGGGCGTTTGTACCGACATTGAGATGATGATACCAAGGGGACCCGGTAGGGCCGCGGCCACAGTTGACCAAGGACCGCAGCGTTTCGGCCAGCGCGTCATCGTTGGTGACTATGGCGCCACCTTCGCCGGCGGTGATGTTTTTGGACGCCTGGAAACTGAAGAAACCGCAGCGTCCCAGGGTGCCCGCGCCTTTTCCCTTCCAACGGCCGCCCCAGCAATGGCAGGCGTCTTCGATGAGGATCAGGCCGTGGCGTTCGGCGACGGCATTAAACTTGTCCATGTCACAGATGAGACCGCCGAAATGGACCGGCATGATGGCTTTGGTGCGAGGGGTAATAGCGGCCCTGATGCGGCGGTGGTCCATGCACCAGTTGTCGTCCACGTCCACGAATACCGGCGTGGCCCCCACCCGCAAGACCGCGCTTGCGGTGGCGATAAAGGTATAGGGGGGCACCAAGACCTCGTCGCCTTTGCCGATGCCCAGGGCTTGCAGGATGATTTCTGCCGCGGCGGTGCCGCTGTTGCAGCTGATGCAGTGTTTCGCGCCTTGAAACGCGGCATACTCCTTTTCAAAGGCCTTCACGCGTTCCCCGAAGAACCATTTTCCGCTTTCAAGCACTTGAAGCAGCGCTTCGCGTTCGGTTTCATCGTGCATAGGCCATTCCGGCCATGTTTTTGAGGCATCCCTGACCGGTTTTCCACCATGAAGGGCGAGTTTGGAACTGTTTTGTCTCATCGGATGATTCCTGTCAACACGTGTTACTGGCGGGACATGGTCGCGCCTGACTATGCCTCCGGGATTTATGTCTTGGATTATTATGGACTTTTTCCGGTGTGGTTCACAAGCCGGCGCACGTGGTCCGTTTGGGCTGCATACCCAGGGGCCGGGTTCGGAAAAGAACCCCACGTTCCCGTATCGTTAACGAATGGATGCTACTCAAGGTTGCCGCTCCAGGTTGGTGTGTTCGCCCTAACTATGGTATAGTTAAGCCCCCGAGTTGATTGGAGAAGGATTCCTAATAAGGATTCGTCCGTATGGCCCCGTTTCCAGAATCGCGGGCTTTCACCCCGAAATTTTCGGGGCCTGTCAACTGTTTCCTATGTAAGTGCGTGTCGGATGGTATTCAGACCGCAAGTTTTCTGGTTTCAGGTTTTTATGTAAAGGGATAGTGACTTAGATGTTGGAAAAGGAATTTGAAATTCGATGGCACGGGCGCGGCGGCCAAGGCGCCGTCACTTCGGCCAACATGCTTGCCGAGGCGGCCTATCATGCAGGTTTTCGAGGCGTTATGTCCGCGCCGACTTTTGGCGCGGAACGTCGGGGCGCGCCGATTACGGCATCGACGCGCATTGCCCCGCGGCCGCTGCGCTGCCTGTCCCAGGTGGAATACCCGGACATGATTGTGGTGCTTGATGACAGCCTGCTGACGACGGCGAACGCTACAAACGGTCTCGCCCCGGACGGTTTTGTTGTGGTCAACTCCAGTAGCGAACCTGAGGAACTCGGGTTGGGGAACGGTTACCGCATCGCGGTGGCTGATGCCAATCACATTGCCAAAGAAGTGGGGCTGATTATCTCCGGCACACTCATGATCAATACGGCCATGCTTGGGGCGGTCGCAAGGGCTTCCGGACTGATCAAACTTGAGCATATCGAAAAGGCCTTGAACAGCATTTTTTCGCCGCGCGCCGCGAGCAAGAATTTTGAGGCTGCCCGCCTGACCTATGAACAGACGCGCTGTTTGTCCCCGGCGGACATGCCTGTCTGAAACTTCTAAAACGGAGATGTACCGTTATGGCAGGAACAAGAGAGTGTAATCAGGACACGGCCATGTCGTGGCCGTGCGTTGGTGAGGCGGGAAAAACGGGTGACTGGCGCACCGCCAGGCCGGTGCTTGACCCCGCCAAGTGTATTGCCGCGCAGAAGAACAAACTGGTGTGCATGCAATGCTGGGCTTTCTGTCCCGACAGCGTGGTAAGCCGCACCGCCCCGCCCCAAATTGACCTGGTCTACTGCAAGGGCTGCGGCATATGCGTGGCGGTATGTCCCACCAACGCGATCGAAATGCGTCCGGAAAATGAAAATGAAACTGAAAATAAAACCGTAGCGGAGGATACCTGTTGTGGCTGTTAATTCTTCCGCCGTGGCGGTGATCACGGGCAACAAGGCGGCGGCGGAAGCGGCTCGCCTCGCGAAAGTTGAAGTAATTGCCGCCTATCCGATAACGCCCCAGTCGGGCGTGGTGGAAGCGCTGGCCAATTACGTGGAAACCGGCATGCTCGACGCCGAATTCGTTACGGTGGAGAGCGAACACAGCGCGATGGGCGTCTGTATCGGCGCGGCTGTCGCCGGCGTGCGGGTGTTTACGGCCAGCAGCGCGAACGGCCTCGCGTACATGAGCGAGCAACTCTCATGGGTTTCGGGTTCGCGCCTGCCCATAGTGATGGGATGCGCGAACCGGGCCATGTCCGCCCCCTGGAACGTGCTGAACGACCAGCAGGACGCCATGTCGCAGCGCGACCACGGCTGGATACAATTGTATTGCCGGGACAACCAGGAAATCCTGGATACCTTTTTACAAGCTTTCCGTATCGCGGAACTGCTCAGCCTGCCGGTCATGGTGTGTTATGACGGGTTCATACTGTCCCACACCGTGATGCCCGTGGAAATTCCCGGCCAGGAACAGGTGGACACCTTTCTCCCCAAACTGGTGGCACGCACCATCGTGGACAATGACGATCCCCGCAATATCAACCCGGTGACGCTTGCCAATCCGCGGCAGAACGGCAACGGGGTGTTGTGTCACGGTTACATGGAATTCCGCTACCTGATGCAACAGGCCCTGGAAGAATCCCTGGATACGATAGAGACGGTGGACAAGGAATTCGAGGCCTGTTTCGGCCGGTCCACGGGCGGACTCACCTGGTCGTATCAACTTGAAGACGCGGAAGTGGCCCTGGTGGCTGCGGGCAGCCTGGCCAATGAAGCCTCTGTCGCGGCGGATACCCTGCGTGAAGCGGGTGTCAAGGCGGGCGTCCTGGGGATACGCTCCTACCGGCCTTTCCCGGATGTGAAAGTCGCTCAAGAACTTAGCGGAGTGCGCCAGGCGGTTGTGTTCGACAAGAGCCTGACCTACGGCTATGGCGGCCCCATCTATGTGGACGTGCAGGCGGCGTTGTTCAGGAACAGGGTGCTGCCTGAAGTGCATGGCTATATCGCGGGGCTCGGCGGCCGGGATGTGAACGCGCGCCAGCTCGTGGATGCTGTTATGGAAAGCATCGCATGGAATTCATCGGAAAACAAACCCAAGCCGGTTGGCTGGCTTAACCTTCAAATTTAGCGGGCAGGCCGCACAGGCATGGAGCTTTTATGACTACCAATATACTGCATCTTCCCGAGACGGAATACCTGCTGCCGGGCAACCGGGCGTGCGCCGGATGCAGCGTGGGTATTGCTTTTCGTCATGTTACCAAGGCCCTCGAAGGAAAGGCGGTCCTTATCGTGCCCGCCAGTTGCTTTACCGTTTTATGCGGCATGTATCCCACCTCTTCGGTGACTCTGCCCGTGATAAATTGCACCTTCCCGAGTACTGCGGCCGTCGCGTCGGGCGTCGCGGCCTCCCTCAAGAAACAGGGCCGGACCGATATCACGGTGGTGGCCGTGGCGGGGGACGGCGGTACCGCGGATATCGGCATTCAGGCTCTGAGCGGCGCGGCGGAACGGAACACCGACATCCTCTTCATTTGTTACGACAACGAGGCCTATATGAATACGGGTACGCAGCGTTCCAGCCTTACGCCGCTGGGCGCGCGGACCACCACGACGCCGACCCAGGGAAAACAGCAGTTGTCCAAGGATGTGCCGGCCATCATGGAGGCCCATCATATTCCCTATATTGCTACGGCGAGCCCGGGTTATCCCGGCGACCTGTACGACAAGGTGTACAAGGCCCGTTTTATGAAAGGTACCCGGTATATACAGTTGAACGCGCCCTGTCCGGCGGGCTGGCAATATCCTTCCGCGGATACGGTGGCCGTGGCGCGCAAGGCCGTGGAGTCGGGCGCCTTCATCCTCTATGAAATTGAGAACGGGCATTTCAGGCTTACCGGGCACAGCCTGCGGCTTTCCGAAGGGAAGGAGCGCACCCCTGTTTCGGAGTTTCTTTCCGGCCAGGGCAGGTATTCCCGAACGGACGAAGAAACGCTGGCCACGCTGCAGCAGCAGGTGGATGAACGCTGGCACCTTGCCACGAAACGGCATTACAGCGAAAAAGCGGATGCTTAAACGGGGGAACCGCGGCGCGTCCATTTACAGGTCCGGGCGCCGCCGTGAAAGGGCGGAACTGGTTACGGGATCCATCTGGAAGAGGCGCGTGCCTACCGGGTTGTTTTGGAGGCTCCGCGTTACTAGTGGTATGATGACTCTCGCTATTCCGCCGGCGCGAAGTAATCACCCGGAGGTGTGACAAGGTTATGCAAGTCATAATTCAGGACAGCAGGGAAGAGGCCGTATCCCTGGCGGCGAAGGTGATTGCAGACCAGGTGAGGCGCAAGCCCAATTCCGTTCTCGGCCTGGCAACGGGACGGACCATGGAGCGCCTTTACGCCAAGCTCGCGGAGTTGCACCGCACCGGGGGGCTCGATTTCTCGCTCGCCGTCACCTTCAATCTCGACGAGTATGTCGGACTGCCGCCTGAACATAAAAATTCCTATCGCTATTATATGAACCATCATCTGTTTCATCGGGTGAACATTGATCTGCGCAATACCCATCTGCCCAACGGGATGACCGATGATCCCGAAGAAGAGGGACGGCGTTACGAGGCGCTTATCGATGATGTGGGCGGTATCGACCTGCAGTTGTTGAGTATCGGCGTTTCGGGACACATCGGGTTTAACGAGCCCCTGTCCGCCATGTTCTCCCGGACCCGCATAAAAGCCCTTACCCTTGCCACCCTGCAACAGAACGGCCCCCTTTTCGACCACCCGGAGGAGATGCCCCGTTTTGCAGTCACCATGGGCGTCGGAACCATTCTGGAAGCGTCCCAGTGTCTGCTGCTGGTGACCGGGGAAACCAAGGCCGAAGTACTCGCCAAAGCCGTAGAGGGGCCCGTTACGAGCATGATAAGCGCCACCGCGCTGCAACTGCATCCGGACTGCACCGTGATTGCCGATGCGGAAGCGGCGGCAAAGTTGACGCAGCAGGAATACTACCGTTGGATTTTCAGCCACGACCCGCACTGGGAGCCGTACCGGTGATCATGCGGGGCGGCGGCGGTTGTTTTTTGTTTTCAGCCCAAATGAAAGGAAAGAGCCATGAGGACAGTACGTATCGCCGGCATTCAGATGAGTGTATCTCCCAGCAAGAAAGACAACTTGCCGCGTATCCTTGACCATATCCGGCAGGGAGACTGCGACTTCATGCTTTTCCCGGAAATGAGCCTGACCGGGTATCACGGTGAGTTTAACGAGGAGCGCACCCGGGAAGCCTGGAAACAGATCGCGGCCGCCTGCAGGCAAAGTTACGTCACCGCCATAATCGGCACCGGCGCCATTATCGAGGGCAGGCCCTGCATCCAGTCCCGTATCTACTCCGACGAGGGGCAGCTGTTGGGTACCCACGAAAAGATTGTGCCAACGGAAGACGACCGCAAATGGTGCCGTCCCGGCGAAGAACTGCGTGTGTTTCAGCATAAGGGGATCACCTTCGGGTGTCTTATCGGCAATGATCTGTGGGTCGCCCCGGGCTACGGGCCCTATCCCGATCCGAGGCTGAGCCTGCAACTGGCAAAGAAAGGCGCCCAGATTATCTTTCACAGCATTTCTTCGGGTGTCGACCGGAAATATGCCGCCTATTATGAAGCCAATTTGGCGCTTCGCGCTCTCGAGGGAAACATGTACATCGCCACGGCTAACGCCGTGACCGATAAAGGGCAACTCAACGTGTCCAGCGGCGTTATGTCCCCGAAAGGCGACTGGCTGGTTCAGTCTTCCCGCGCGGATGAACAGCGGTATACCTGCGATCTGGAAATCGAATAAAGAGTAGGGAATTCCCTGAAAAGGCGCATGTTGTTCATGCTTCAACGGCGCTGATACAGGCGACGCCATAGGCTGGTGTAGCCTGTTCGGTCGCTGAAGGGTGAACAACATGCATTTTTTTGATGTACTTTGGGCTATCCGCCTGATGATCTACGGTTCTGATTCTTATTTTATGTATTCGTAAATACGATGACGTATTTCCTGGTTCAATCCATCATTGTACACCGTTTTTGCGAGGAGTGTTTTAGCCCGCGGAAGCAGTCTGGCGTCATGCGATGGTTTGATGTCGCGGAGATTACGTTGCTTCGCATGCAATGACGATTAAAAAGTTCTTGGCGTTTCGTAATCGTTTTTGTGAAAAGATTCACTTTGTCTTGTATGTGTTGCGGATCTATGGGTCGAAGTGCAACACATAGACAGCGGATTTGCCGGCGCGGGGCCTTAAATGGGCATGATCGATTCGGCACCCGAAAGTATGTATAATAGAATTAACCGTTCATCGAAATGGATGTTATGATATCATAAATTCGATATTGTTGTAATAAGCGCCAATGAACCTAAAAACGGCAGTTAAATTTGTTGTGCTGCGTTTAAATGTAACAGAATAAGGGTCATGGATACTACAACGCTTGTTCCCGCGTCTCACCCATTAGGTGATTCCCAACTACCCTCTATCGCCGCGT
>JAAYBJ010000260.1 GCA_012730105.1 Candidatus Hydrogenedentota bacterium | reverse complement strand
TGGCAGCCCGTAGGGGATTCGAACCCCTGTGACGGGACTGAGAATCCCGCATCCTAGACCCCTAGATGAACGGGCCGCACGAAGCAGGCGGGGGATTCCTGCTTGGGGGTATAAATAATGGTTGCCGGACTAGGAGTCGAACCTAGAGTTGCCTGATCCAGAGTCAGGAGCCTTACCAATTTGGCCATCCGGCAACATGGGTGTGTATTGTAGCGTTTGCGGGTGTACCGTGTCAAATTGCGGGTGGATTTTGAGGCTGCGTACAGGCTGGAACGAGGGATAGGAGAAGGGGGGGAGTCTTGGAAACGCCTTTATTCTGTTAAACAGCGGTTGAATCTGGAAACCTCTTTAATCCAAGGGACGTAAAGGACATAAAAGACAAAAAGGACATATAAAGACAACAAGTATTGCAACGCGTATTCCTTTCTTGCACATCCTTTAGGTCCCTTAAGCCTTTTCGGTCCTTTTCAGAGTTAACTACTGTTTTTGGGATTAACTGTGCCGAACATGAAGGCGTCCCCAGGCGCAATCTATTTTGTCAGCATCCGTTCCACAAGCAGTATGGCTTCCGCCGCGCCGGCGCGGGCATCCAGGTCGGCGTCGTCGAGTACCTTGGCCAGTGCGGGTATGTCTTCGGGGTTGGGCACCCGTCCAAGGGCGGCGCAGGCTTCCCGTTTCTGGCCGGTGTCACCTGTTTTGAGGTACTGCAACAAGCCTTCCCGGAGGGCGGGACGCTCCTCCGCGGAGGCGTGAAGATAGCGGGCACTGAGCAGGTGGGTGCGCCAGTTTGAATCCAAAGGTTCCTTCTCTGAGGCGGCTGCCAACTTTTCACGGGTTACCGGCCGGATAGTCTTGAAAAACCGCAGGGCATAGGCCGTACAGCCGCGCGTATAGGCATCGGTGGATGCCAGCAGTTCGACCAGGGCGGCTTCATCTTCTTCGTTTCCTGAATTGGCCATCACCCACCGGACCATGGCCTGAAAAGGCCCGGTTTCTTCCTTTGCCAGGCGCAGGATTTCGGGGTCGCGGCTGGCGACACCCAGTTTGCCGAGTGTCTCGGCGGCGTGCAGGCGATCCGGCCCGTTCGGGTCGAGCAGTGCAGCCAGAATCCTGTTTTCGTATTCCCGGCGATCTGTCGCATTGAGCGCCGCCTGCGCCAACACGCGCCATACGCCGATGCGGTATTTCGGCACGTCCTGAGGCTCCTTTAAAAACACCTCGCGCACCTTGTCCGCATGGCCGGTCCAGAGCAAAGACTCAGCGGCATGGACTTTGACAAACTCCTCGCCTTTGTCCAGGGCGACATGCAGTTCTGAAAGACAGCGGTCATGCAGTTCCGGACAAACAGCGTTTTCCAAGGCTACGGTATAACACAGCGTCAGGATCAGCGTTATAGAGGTCACGGGCGGTTCTCCTTTGAGTTCGCGGGTCCCAAAAATCTCACACTCATTTTTAATGCTTTTGCCGTTATGATACCATGCTGCAAACACTCCCACAGAACCCGAAAGAAAAGCGATGATCCAGGAAGAAAAGCGTCCGACATCTGACACATGGCCAGCGGTGGTGCTGCTCTGGAGATCTGCATGGTCCGGGTAGATCCTGAACTAAAACGCGAACGAATACGGGCAATACTGCCGGCGCTGCGCGACCTGGTGTCGGCGTGTCGAGCCTGCGGCCGGGCCTGCGGCGCGGACAGGACCGGGTCCGGGGTGGGCGTTTGCCGCGCGGGACTGGGGGACGGTGACCATGCGCGTTGGCAGGCGGCCGTACCTCATTTCGGTGAAGAACCGATGCTGGTCGGCCAGGGCGGGTCCGGCACGGTTTTCTTTTCCCATTGCTGTCTGCGCTGCGTGTTCTGCCAGAACTGGCAGCTCAGCCACGAGGGGGAAGGCCGGAATGGCCATTTCCGCCAACTCGCGGAAGTTTTTCAGGAACTGGGGGAGCGCGGGGTGGAGAACATCAACCTGGTCACGCCGACCCAATATATCCTGCCGATCGTATCCGCTCTTGAGGTGGCTTATGCGGGCGGCTTGGATGTTCCGCTTGTCTACAATACCAATGGCTATGATTCGGTTGAGTTAATCCGGCTCCTTGATGGTGTGGTGGACGTGTGGTTACCGGACCTAAAATACATGTCGGGGGAGGCTGCCAGCCGCTTCTCGGGCGCCGAAAACTACCCTGAAACGGCTCGTGCGGCATTACGTGAAATGTACGATCAGGCCGGTCCGCTGCGCCTCGAAAACGGGGTTGCCGCCGGCGGCGTCATTGTCCGGCATCTTGTTTTGCCGAACGATGTGTCGGGGAGTTATGACTTTTTGCTGTGGCTCCATGATGAAAAAATGACGGATCTGACTCTCAGCCTGATGAGTCAATATTCACCCCAGTATCACGCGTCGCAGTATCCCGAAATCGCGCGACCCCTCACGGAAAAAGAGTATCACGACGTGGTTGCCTTTGCTGAGAAACTCTCGTTTGAGCATGTCCTCGTGCAGGAGATGGACAGCCGGGCTGTCTTCCTGCCCGATTTCAAGAGAGAGCAACCTTTTTAGCCGCTCTTTCGCAATAAGGAGACAGGAATGTTTCCTTGCTTTTCCTCTGATAGTCCTGGATCGCCGGATAAAATAGGTTGTATTTGGCAAACAGCGATAATCAAGGGGGCAGGCTCAACACGAATCATGTATGCAACCAAGAGGAGTATCACGTTCTGGTCTATTATCACACCTCCACAACCAACGGGTCATTCCGGTTTTTCGCGGTGAAGAAAGGACTGGCATCGAAGTGTTTGCCAGGCCGCGAAAAGACCGGAACCCATCTTATGAAGCCGTTGAAAAGGGACAGATTGTTTTCTCAATTTTTTGGGGGGATATATTGGCATTCATCGAAGTCTATCCAATCTGGATTCCGGTCTTTTTCGCGTTATCCGGGAGTGCTCTTTAAAGTGGGGCATGGGTCGCGAAAAAACCGGAATGACGTTTGTTGGGGTCGGCTATGATGAATCACGAAGTTCTTTGAAGCAAATTTCTTCTCGCACCAAAGTTATTTTAACCTGTAGGTGACGCCCCGTTTTGATACGTGTAAGACGCAATTCCTATAATGGACGCCAGGGTTTGGGATGTATATCGTGTGTATCGGGAATGAAGGGCCGCGGTCCTGCACATTCGTCGGAAAGCCAGCAGGAGGCCCGCATGGAAAGGAGTCTTTATGGCAGCGATTCAGGTAGGATTGAATACGGAGGCGTTTCGGCACGCAGACAAGCCGCTGGAGTATTCGCTCGCGGCCATTCGCGGCCAGGGCTATCGGTTCTGTGAACTGAACATGCTGAACGGGCGCGACCTGCTGTGCGAGGCCGGGTACTACGGCGCGGTCAGCATGGAGCGCGACCCGCTTGAGGTCCGGGCGGTGGTGGAGCGTTTCGGGCTTAAAGTCAGCGCGGTCAGCGCGCATGCCCCCATGGCCCAGCCCGAAATCAGCATTCCTTTTCTTGTCCGGGCCATTGAGTATGCCGACGCGCTCGGCGCGACCTGCGTTTGCACGGACGAAGGGGTTGTGCCGGACTGGATGACCAAGCGCCAGGCCTATGACATGTTTTACTACACCCTGCGCCGCGTGTTGCCCGCCGCCGAGCGGCACAAAGTTCACATTGCCCTTGAGCCGCATCAAAAATACTCGGTGAAGCTGAAAACCTATCTCGAGATTCTTGATCTCGTGAAGTCCCCCTATTTTAATTGTAATCCGGACACCGGGAACATCTTCATGGCCGGCCAGGATCCCTATGCGTTTCTCGAGGCAATTGCCAAGCGGATCGTCCACGTCCATGCCAAGGATATCGGCGGCGTTGTGATGGGCGACCGGGGCAAGGTTACGGGCGTTCCGTCCGGCTGCGCCTGCGGCGAAGGGGTGCTGGACTGGAAACGCATCATTGCCATTCTTCGCAAGTCCGGATTCAAGGGGGTGCTCTCCGTTGAGTGCAGTTCCGAGGAGCAAGGCCGCGTCAGCATTGAACACCTGAATAAGGTGTTGAAGACCAAATAACGGACAGGGAAAAGGCCTCTATATTTTTTGGGAAGGCGGGTTCCGCTTTGCGGGACTCGTCTTCCGGGCGAGCAAATAAACGTGTCGCGTTCCCCAAGCGCCACTATTTGTGCTTCATATGCCCGCTCTACCCGGCCTACGTTGACTTCGAGTGAATCTCTGCGCCGCTATCAGGGCTTTCCTGTGTCCTCGCTCGGCAGTAGTGGTTGCAGAAGGGCGGCAATCCGCCCCGCTATTATTTCATGGGCGGCGCTGTTGGGATGCATGCCGTCCGTCAGCAGATCGTGCAGGGAGTTCCCCGCTTCGGACGCATGGTCTTTGAACATCCGGTTCACGTCAATCAGCGAGGCGTTTTCTTCACGGGCGACCCGGCGGACAGCCTCCACGTAAGGTTCCAACAGGAGGTTGAAACCCGCATCGCTGGTGGTGTCGTAGGGCGGCTTGCCGTAAAGAGCGAGCAACTCCGGCGTCCAGGCCATGGGATTGGGGGTCAACAAAATGGGCATGGCGCCTGTTTCCCGAAGGGTCCGTACGAAATACCGCAGGTTTTCCGCGTATTCTTCCACGGGGATGCGCGGTTCCGTCATCCCCTGCCACACGTCCGCCGCAGCGTCATTCAGGCCGAAGAACAAGGTCACCGCGATGGGCCTGTTGTCCAGCACATCCTGTTGAAAACGCTGACGGGCCAGGTCCGTCGTGTTCGAACCGACACCCGCGTTGATAAACTTCACCCGGGGAAACTGTTCCGCGAGCCGGTCCGTGAATATATGCACCCCTTCGCGCGGCGCGGTGGTGGAATCGCCAAACAGGACGACCACCGCCTCAGGTTCCGGCTCTTTCCGCAGGAGCCACTCCATATTGAAACGGGCGCAACGGATATCACGTCCACCGGGCACGTCCTGCTGCCATACCGCGACCAGGGCGCCGTCCGCGGCCTGTACACAGGAGGGGTACGATGCCTGGCCGCCCGTGTACGGGATGCCAATATCCTTTGGAGCGGACCAGCGTTGCGCGTTGTCAAAGGAGGCTGCCGCGCAGAGCGGGAAGCGTTTAAGGGCGTTATTCCAGACGACGAGTGTTCCCTCACCGTTTCCCGCGGAGATGGGGCATACTGCCGCCGGGGCGTTGGAGCCATACAGGGGGCTTGGAACGGGTTCCGTCCAGGTTACGCCCCCGTCCGTACTGCGCGCCTCGTAAAGGTGATCGGCCCCGGTGCGCATAAGCATATACAGGACGCCGTTCTCGAGCACGGTCAAGGCGGGCTCATCCGTTCCGCTCACGCCTTCCGTGGCCTTTGTGTATTCGGCATGGGTGTCGCCGCCATTGACCCATGTTTCGCCGTTGTCGGTGCTGCGCATAACTCCCGCCCGAAGGTCCATCTGGGACTCGGCGTCGTGGGCTGTGCCGCTTTCACACAACACATCCCAGGCATAGCCCATGACAAGCGTGCCGTCGGCAAGACGAAGGCCCCGGTGTGTTTTGCCGCAGGTGTACAGGTGGTTCATAGGTATTTTGCAGGGTTCTGACCAAGTGTTTCCGCTGTCTTCGCTGCGCACGCACCAGGTCGTGGAGGTGCGTATGCCCTTCTCAAAGTTTACCGAGGTGCACAGGATAAAGACGCGCGAACCGGATACTACGATATTCGGGTCCGCTTCGATGAAACCGTCCCATGCGATCAAGGTGCGTGGTTCGGACCAGGTGCGACCGTGGTCCTCCGAAAAGGAACAAACGATGGCATCGTCTGACGGAGCAGCGGCGGCACGGGACCATGTCAAGAGCAGTCGGCCTTCCTCCAACAGCGCAATGCAAGGCCAGCGGTGCTGATGTTGATCTTCGTGGGAGGCGATCGTGCGTTGTTCAAAGAAAGGTTCCTCGCCCTGTGAGAGTGCGGGCAGCACCGCCGCGAGCAGCAGGAGGATAGTCATGGCGATTTCCCTGTGGTTGTATACATGGCAAATAAGTAAACGGTCTATTCTTAAGTTACATTGGAACAGAATCATGGAATTTGCTTCAACAAGGGCTACCTGCGAGGGTTCAAGGTCATTTTCTGAAAGTAAAGAGGTACAGAAGGACACTATCGCAGTGCGCTTATCGGGCATTCATCCACTTTTGCGGAGAGTTTAGGCGCTTAAGGCCATTTTGCTGACAATTAATTATGAGTTCTGTGTTAAGTATAGGTAACCGAGAAGAATGTCATGTTTTGATTTGTCTCAAAGACCCAAAAACAACGCGTCATTCCGGTTTTTC
>JAAYBJ010000259.1 GCA_012730105.1 Candidatus Hydrogenedentota bacterium | reverse complement strand
CATAAAAAACAGATCGGTCAAAGGGTAATGCCTCATACCAGCATCATACCCATGGCCTCATGCCCTTGCCGCATTTTTGCTGTCTCAACCGGATTCAAATTCATTCCTGAAAAAATGCTCGCGTCACGGCACCCAAGGGGGCTCTTCTTTTGTTGTCAAAAAACAATCACAAATACGTAAAGCGGCCCCGGAATTACACCCGTTCAGAACGAAAACGGGGACTGGTAACGGTGCGCTCCAAAAACCCAGATATGGTACAGTTCGCCCGGCAAAGCGCAACGGGACCTCTACCCGCTTTCGTGGAATATGCAAATTGACTATGATAGGCGCCGGTCCGCGGTTACACAGGCCGCTTGTCACCGGTTACCTTCTATCCTTTGCCTTGCGATTTATTTGCATATAAGCGCCAACATGCCGGCGCATACAAACAAATAATGGTTGCACCATGATTTAACAGTAAGCCCAATTGAAGAAAAGGCAGAATGAACTCAAACCCAAAACTTACATGCATCAGTACCATAAAAGCAGTAAGCACTATAGACTCACTTCTAGACTTGCGTTGTCTTAAGTAATGGTACCATATGAGCATCCAGTCGGGAAGTGGACAAAGGACAACAATCATGGCCCAATAGAGCATGTACTGTTCCGGTCCGTATCCCCTACAGGACACTATCACCAGTTGCACTATCCCAGTGATCCAAATAATAAGTGACAGAAAAGCATAAGAATTCCGGAAAGAGGATCTCTGAAGATTGAGGCGTGCCTCGAAAATGACCGTTATAATTGCCAACGGACCGAAGACTAACGCACTCCAAGGAATTTCTTGACTCATTTTCTCTCCTCACGCGCTAGACTTTTCAGAATGCTTATCCGGGCATTGTGCAAGATTTTATCCACGTATTCTTACTTGGTAACCATACAGGAGGGTCTGGTATCCCTATAGTGCTCCAAGCACACACGTTTCCCCAACAGTTGTTCCACGGCGTCCACTGCTCTGTCCTGGCATTCGCCACATCCCGCCAGGTGTTTAATAAGAATATATCTTCCTGAGGGGTGCTTGGAATTGTCCACTTAAGCCAGTTGGGATAGGGTGATTTCGAGCGGTCAGTCATGTCCTTCGCCCCTTCTGGTGCAAAGTTAAGCACCCTAGAGCCGGTTCTATTTCCAGCCGAATCCCAAGTATCCACTTCAATCCAAGCATGCCCAAAAAAGCATATAGATCGATCCAAGCCTAGGCGATCCTTCGCTATAATAGGATTCCCCGCGACATAGGCATACACATTCGGCCCATCGACGAAACCCAGCGGGTCGCGCATGTTCCAGCGTGCGGTCTGGGGGTTGTAGTAGCGGAAGGGGGCATAGTACTGGCCGATGGCGTTGTCCCAGAGGTGACCGGTATAGCCAACCGTCAGCGGCAGGCCCGCCGAGCGCATGAGTTCACCGTAGGGCGCGTAGTCATAGCGCGCCAGGGCGGCTTTGGTTTGGCCTGATAATTGTCGCACACTGCCCAAGTGATCGGTCAGGTGATACCGCCATTCGGCTGTGGCAGGGTTGGATCCGGCAAAGGTAGCCAGGCCCGGCACATACCCCGTTTGCAGCGCACCGATGGTCCAACTGCCGACCGTGCCGGCGTATTCGCCGCACTCTTCCGAACCCGACCAGCGGAACCATGTAGCCGTGGTGTTGTCGCGTTGTTCCAGCCGCCGGCGGCCCAAGCCGTCATAATTGTATCCCACCGACGCCGTTTCGCCCGGGAAGTTCGACGTGGCCGCTTTGAGTTTGTCGCCGAAACGATAGGCATACGTGGCGGCATACGAGCCCTGCGTCTTGCCGACTATGCGACCCCAGTCGTCATAGGTGAAGTTGGTGGTCGTTCCGTTGACGTTCATGGCCGTCAGCTGGTTCGCCGCATCGTAGGTGTAGGTCGTGGCGGACAGATCCTCCGCGCTCACTTGGACATCGTCAAAGGCATACACGCCATCCGTCGTGACCACCAGGTAACTCGCGGCGCCGGACAACACCGTGGCGGTGTCCACGCTGCACATCCGGGTTTGCGCGCCGTCCTTGGGGCCGCGCCACACCTCGATATGGGAACCATCCGCGATCAGGGTCACGTCGTACCAATCGCCCGACGTGGTGGACCACGCCCCCGATGCCAGGGTTACAAGGGTGCCCGCCCGCTTTTCCGACAAGGAGAACGAGCCCGGGTACAGCGTCAGGTACCCGAAATTATTACCGTCCACATAGCGGAAACGCAGCTGTCCCCAGGGCCCGGAGATGGGACTCGTATCCCGGTAGGAGAACTTCATCTGGAAGTCGCCATTAGCCGTGTCCCGGCGCATTCTGCCCTGGACCCCATAGGAGGTGTTGACCAGGTAATTGTTGGCCGTGGAGAAGGTTCCCGCTTCCTGGACCCACCCGTCGAAGCAAGGCCTTTTCAGGAGTAAAATTCGCCGCGCCAAATATTCAACTTTCAAGATTAATCAAAAGTATACACAGGCATCCTGCGTTGTCAATGCCAAATTGTGGGGAGACCAGTATGCTCTAATTTCTCCTTAGATTATACGATACGCGAGTTCTGATATATCCGATAGAGGCAATATAAAATCTGCTCGACAATTCGCCTCTTGCTTGTATTATGTTCTTCATAAAAAAGAGGCAAATCCTTGCCTTCGAATATATGAACGCTTAGTTCTTCCAACAGTTGAATGGTTCTTTCATCTTCGGTATCATTAGGTATAAAACTCATATAGTCCAAAATTAAATTCAATAGACTTATTGTTTCATTCCAAAAAACAAGATTCTCTGTTTCATACTCAAAACCTTTTAATGCTTTGACAACATCTATAGGTGGATTAACTGAATGTTTAATTTTATACTTGGCAAATTTTTCTGTCAAGTTTTCACGTATACGATTAAGTTTTTTTGCGTTCGTGCACCAGAGGAAACATCCATGTTTGTCTAGAGCAGGAGTATCAGTTTTTATACCAACACTAGGCTCTTCAAGATAATAAAGCGAATACCATGATGTCCTCATTTTAAGAGGTCCTGCAATAAGTCGAAAAGGCCAAGGCGCACCATATACGGAAGCAGTTTTCCGGTTCTCACTCATTTTTTTATTCATTATTTGCATGGCTTTCGGTTATTTATTCTAGCAATTGAATCAATAAACTTCTGAAGTTTGCTATGGTCTGAACCTGGTCCTCTGTCATTTTCGTCCGGAAAAAGTCTATCGGCATATTTCCTTCCGTTTTCGTCTGGTCGTTTAGGCTTTCTTCTCATTTCTTCCCTTACATTAGTTGGTAGATCATTTTTCGGTTTTCTACCACCGCCTTTCGTTTGTTTGGCATAAATGTTAATTCCGATTATTGCGCCCGCTGTCGCACCAACTAAAACGCCTGCCACTACCACCGGAACAGATACAGGTGCAGTCAGAACGCCGCCTATAACGCCTGCACCAACAACCAAAACACTTATCGTTGAAGACAGGCTTGGCAAAGATGGCCCTATGGCTATCATACACACGCCGGCTGCTGTTGACAAACCCAAAGGATCATACTCATTCACCGGATTCCCCGCGACATAGGCATACACATTCGGCCCATCGACGAAACCCAGCGGATCGCGCATGTTCCAGCGTGCGGTCTGGGGGTTGTAGTAGCGGAAGGGGGCGTAGTACTGGCCGATGGCGTTGTCCCAGAGATGGCCGGTATAGCCGACGGTAAGCAGCAGGCCCGCCGAGCGCAGAAGTTCGCCGTACGGCGCATAGTCATAGCGCGCCAGGGCGGCCTTGGTCTGGCCCGTCAACTGACGCACGCTGCCCAGGTGGTCCGTCAGATGATACCGCCACTCCGCCGTAGCGGGATTGGACCCGGCAAAGCTAGCCAGGCCCGGCACAT
>JAAYBJ010000258.1 GCA_012730105.1 Candidatus Hydrogenedentota bacterium | reverse complement strand
GAAAAACCGGAATGACGCGTTGTTTTTGGGTCTTTGAGACAAATCAAAACATGACATTCTTCTCGGTTACCTATACTTAACACAGAACTCATAATTAATTGTCAGCAAAATGGCCTTAAGCGCCTAATAAAGGCTCTGCCGGTAACCCCGTTGTATAACGCGGCGGGGACGCCGCGTCTACCTTTTCATCGTTCAGGGGGCACCTGACGCGTCACGGCGGCCTGTCCCTTTCTTGCGGTCCTATACAAAGACCACTTCAAAAAGTGCCAAAGGGGATTCCGAATAATCATTAAAAAAAGGCGGGTGCAGGAAGTCTGAAGTTTTTATTGTATGGCGGACCCGATTTTTTTACAATATCTCCGGCGCGGGAGTATGCGTGTACAGTCAATCCCCGAAGCATAACCGAAAACGACTTAGAACAGGAACCAATCCATGTACGTACCCAACCAGATTTTCTTGACCCATGGCGTGGGACGCCACCGCGAAAAACTCACCAGTTTTGAGTTGGCCCTGCGCGACTGCGGCATCGCCCAGTTTAACCTGGTCCGCGTCTCGAGCATCCTCCCGCCGGGTTGCAAGTTTGTCAAGCCGACAAAGGGACTGGCCGAAATGAAAGCCGGGCAAATCGTGCATGTGGTATTGAGCGAGGCCTCCACCAATGAGCCGCGCCGCCTGATCGCCGCCTCCGTCGGCGTGGCGGTGCCCCGCGATCCCGGCCAGTTCGGCTACCTTTCCGAACACCACAGCTACGGGGAGACCGGGGACAAAGCCGGCGACTATGCGGAAGACCTCGCGGCGGAAATGCTGGCGACGGTGCTGGGGCTCCAGTTCGATCCCGACAAGAGCTGGGATGAAAAACGGGAGATATGGAGCATCAGCGGCAAAATTATCCGCACAGCCAATATCACCAAGGCGGCACTGGGCGATAAAGACGGGCGCTGGACGACCGTGCTTTCCGCTGCGGTGCTGGTACCTTGAACGGAAGGGTGTTTTCCCGGACATTCCCATCATGACCAATGAGCCCTACAAGCATATTTTCGGTCCCGTGCTGTCCCGCAGGCTGGGCAGATCCCTCGGGCTGGACATCATGCCTTTCAAGACCTGCACCTACGATTGCATTTACTGCGAGCAGGGCAGGACCACGCACAAAACCTCGGAACGCGGGCTTTATGTGCCCGTCGCGGAACTGCTGGGTGAAGTAAAGGCCTATCTCGCCGCCCACCCCGCCCCCGACTTCATCACGGTGTCAGCGGCCGGCGAGCCCACGCTGCACACGGGGCTCGGTGAGATTATCCACGGTATCAAAGCGTTGACCCCTGTCCACCTGGCCGTAATCACGAACGGAGCCCTGCTCTGGGATCCCGGGGTGCGCGCCGCCCTGCAGGAAGCCGACGTCGTCATGCCCTCCCTGGATGCGGGAAATGCCCGGCTCTTCACCCGGATCGACCGTCCAGAAACAGGCATTTCCTTTGAACGTATGCTTGACGGGCTGATCGCCTTTCGCGATTCCTTCAAGAACGCCCTCTGGCTGGAAGTCATGCTCATAGACGGTATGAATTCGGAGGAGGACGAGGTGCTTGAAATTGCCGCGTGCGTTCGGCGCATCCACCCCGATCGCGTCCAGTTGAACACTGTGGTACGTCCCCCCGCGTTTTCTTCCGCCCGGCCGGTCTCCTTTGAACGCCTGGAATATCTCGCCGGACTCTTTGAACCGCGCGGCGAGGTGATCGCCCATTTCGGCGCCGCCGCCCCGGGGCTGGACGCGACACCCGATGTCGCACGCGTGTTAAGCACGGTGGAACGGCGGCCTTGCCCGCCGGAGGAAATTTCCGCCGCCCTGGGGATCCATCCCCTGGAACTGTCGAAACTGCTGCAGCAGTTAGTGGAACAAGGCCGGATTGAAGAAATCCGGCACGATGACCGGGTATATTTCGCCGCGGTTCATAAAGACGGAAGACGGTAACGGCATTGGTTTGATTCGCGCCTCCAAAATCATCTACTCTTATAGG
This sequence comes from Candidatus Hydrogenedentota bacterium, assembly GCA_012730105.1. Lineage (GTDB taxonomy): Bacteria > Hydrogenedentota > Hydrogenedentia > Hydrogenedentales > CAITNO01 > JAAYBJ01. The sequence continues at coordinate 3,121 of JAAYBJ010000258.1, read as the reverse complement.
TACGGTCCGGTTAAATGGTACGCGTGTGGCATGGTCGTGTCATCCTGCGCGCAACATTAAATCGTTTACCCACAAGTATATGCGGGCGATGACGATCATTCCGGGCGCCGTTTCTCTGAAAGGTAAAAATCATGCGTAACCGATTGTCACTGTTAATCCTGCTCTCCGTAGTATTGATCGCGGTTTCTGGATGCAACACCTTTTCCAAACAGCCCCAGATTACACGCGCCGCCATAGACCCGCCGGTACTGAAACCCGGCGATTCCGCGGTCATAACGCTTGCCGTCAAGGACCGTCATAAAATCGTGGAGCGTATCGAGGGTGTAGTTCTGGAGGATCCCCGGCTGACCTTCAAACTCAGGGATGACGGACAGGATCCGGACGAAAAGGCGGACGACAAGGTCTGGTCTATGCGGGTCGACGTGCCCTTCCAGGCGCCCCCCGGAGAATTCCGCCTCGAGTTTACCGCATTCGATGAAGTGGGAACCCCCATCTCTGTGCGTGATGAACACAAACGCGTGGTTCCCCTGCAACAGGTGCTTCTGATCAAGATTGAATATCCTCCGCAACAATAACGCCTTCCTGCTCACAGGCATAACGCTTTTCTGCGCCCTGGCCGCGGGAGAAACGCCTGGCGTGCTTCTTCTTTCCGTGGACACCTTGCGCGCCGATTTCCTGGGCTGCTACGGATGCGAGTGGGATACTTCCCCCAATATCGACCGGCTGGCCGAAAAATCCCTGGTATTTGAAAACGCCTGCTGTGAAACGCCGCTCACCGCCCCCTCGTTCACGGCCATGCTCACTTCACGCTACCCGCGCATGTCGGGCGTGACCCGCAACGGCATGCATGTGGCCGATGAAGCCCCGCTCATTACCGAGCTATTCCGGGAAGCGGGCTACTATACCTTTGCCGTCCAGAGCAACTGGACCTTGCGTGCGAGATTGTCCGGGCTGAACCGCGGGTTTGACTTCTACGAGGATGACCTGGATAAACGCCGTTGGGGTCTTTTCAACGGCGAACGCCGCGCCGAAGAGGTCACCCGGGTAGCGCTCGAAGCCCTGCGGAACCGGCCGACGGACAAACCCTTTTTCGCATGGATACATTACAGCGATCCCCACGGACCCTATCAGTATCACGCCGATTTCAGCCCCGTGCGACGCGGTCTGCGCACTATGGACCCGAGAGAACGGGTACGCGTGAAATACGCGTCGGAAGTCGCCTATGCGGACCACCACATCGGTATCCTCCTCAAAGCGCTTCCGGAAGGCACCCGGATTCTCTTTGTGGCGGACCATGGCGAAAACCTGTATGAACACGGTTACCTCGGCCACGGCCGCTACCTGTACCAGGAAGGGCTGCATGTTCCCTTTATGGTGTGTTGCCCGGACATAACGCCCGGGCGCACCCCGCTGCCCGCGCAAACCATGGATGTGGGTCCCACACTGCTGGGCCTGGCCGGACTACCGCCCGCCCCCTTCGCCTTGGGAAAAAATCTGGCCGCCGGCATGCCCCCGGAAGACCGTCCCCGTTTCATGGAAACCTACGGCGGCGCAGTGCCGAAACTGCCCGGCGCGAAAATGCTGCTTACCCGCACCTCGCCCGCCTTTCAGGCTGTCATTCGCAAGGGTTGGAAACTGATACGGCCCCAGGACCGGCCGGCAACACTTTACTATCTGCCGGAGGACCCCGGGGAACAACGCGCCCGGCATGGGACAGACAGCGCGGTCTACGAGGAACTCAACAAACTGCTGGACCAATGGAACGCCACCCATCCCCACGGCATGGGAACCGCTGCGGAGCTCCGCGAAGAAGACCTGGAAGCCCTTCAAGCGCTCGGTTACGTGGAATAACCACCCGGAATCGGGGCCTTTGCAATTACCCACAAATCGTGACAAGACATGCATGAAGGTGTTCCGGTCCGGGAAAGCTTTTCAGTGGGAGGCAGACGATTTCTGTCTGCCTCTTTTTTCTCTTTTTTGGGCAAACAAGCATGTCCCCCCCCTCCCGCAAAGAAAAACAAGGGCAGGTAAATTTTCGTCATTACTCGAAATTACCCACAGGCATATTCCAGCGATACAAATGCTTTGTCCTGTGAAAAAACTTCTTGACATTTCAGATGAAATAGTGTATTAAAGATATGACATGGACGGTATCGGTTTCAGGTTTACAGTGCTTAGACTAGACATCTTGAACGCGAAATGACAGGGAGGTAGGTTCATGCGCGCAGTATTCTCGCATAGGGTTAGGGGGGGGGCAATGACTCGGTACAGTATTGTTCTGGTGCTCCTTATTGTACTGGTTGCGCTATGCGTTTTGGTTCGCCTTGAAAAAACAGGCGCCACGACCATGGCCGCCGATAGTCCGCCGATCCTGCTTGCTTCGTTGCCTATGACGCCCTTTGTACTGGATCCCCTGTTGGTAGCGGCTCTTTCCCGGGACGTGGCGGAGGATACGCCGGAGGAGGACCCGGACCGGGAGGAGGAACCGTCCTCCGATGTGGCTGCCATCACCAAAACGTATATGGAGGAAAAGGTCGAGGAGTTAATGGATTTGTCGGGTAAATATGAACCGACCCCGGAAACCCTGCAGCGTGAAGAGGAACAGGAGGCTGTGGAAGCGCTGGTCATCGACACCGAAACGGGAGCGTTCAAGAATCCCCCCATCGAGTTGTTTCCGGGCGTGCGTATCGTTAGCCTTGCGCCCCTGGGAAAACAGCCCCTACTCGAGAGCGCGATCAAGAGAAGTCGCGGCATGCTCAAAAGCGGAGAAGGCGAAGGGGAGGCGGAGGGGGAAGGAGAGCCGGATCCTTTCGCCACGTTGGATTTACAGTCGGATTTTATCGCGTTCCTGTCGAGTTTTTTCGAAGACTATAGCTCGGGAATGGAGGATACCTTTGATTTCAACGCCTTCACCGTAGAGACCATTGATGACATGGAAGAGATCCTGCCCGCGCCCAACGGCATCCCCGACCTGGCCGAACTGCTGGTGCTGGAGACTTTCCTGAAAACGCCCGCTCTCGATTTTTCCTTGACCGGCGGTCCTTCCCACCAGAGCGCGGTGAATCGCTGGCAGTATTTTGAGACGCTGTACGGACCGGTCAGTGATCCGTCCCTCGCGCCG
>JAAYBJ010000257.1 GCA_012730105.1 Candidatus Hydrogenedentota bacterium | reverse complement strand
CCGGTCTTTTTCGCGTTGTACAGTACCGTTTTTCGATGCTGGCCAAAAACCGCGAAAAAACCGGAATGACGCTGCTAAAGGTTGTTTATAATGAAACGAAGAATACGTCGATACGGGTGTGTTTCATGTGTTTCTTTCTGACTAAGATACTGCGTTTCGGTTGCGTCGAGGGTGCCACTTCTTCTGGGCGAAGTCCCGGACGAAGCGTAGTACTTTATCAGAAATATTCTGTCATCAAAAACAAGAAATCACGTGCGTTGTTCACGCTTTATCGTGCTATGCGTTCCTTTGTCCGCGTTCAGCCTGTGTTACAATAGCGCGATTTCTTGTCGTAACTATAACCGCCGGAAATACGGAGTTCAGGTGACCGCAAAAGAACAAGAACAGAATCAGGCGGGCGAACAGCGCTTGAAGGGTATCCCCGTAAGCGACGGTATCGCGTGCGGTCCGGCGAGGCTCATTTTCCGGGATTCCGGCGAATACGTGGCCCGGTACTCCGTGGGGAAAGAGGACATTCCCCAGGAAATAACGCGGCTGCGCAGGGCCTTGCAACTTGCCGCGGAAATGCTGGACGGCGTGATCGAGACGGTGGAAAAACGTATCAGCCGCGCCCACGCCAATATTTTCCAGGCCCAGAAAATGATCGTCCTGGATGAAACCCTCCTCCACCAGGCCGAGGCCCTGATCCGCTCCAAACTAGTCAATGCCGAAGCCGCCTGTGTGGAGGTGCTGGATGCCTTCGAAGCGCGGCTGCTCGAGGTGGATGATGATTATTTGAAGGACCGGGCCTCGGACATCGGCGAGGTGCGCCGCCGAATTCTGGAAATGTTCCGCAGGGAACGAGGCGAAAAAGAGTCCGCTTTCCCTGATACCCAGGAAGTTCCTGATACGCCTTGTATTGTGGTTGCCGAAGAACTCCTGCCGGGAGAAGCCGTTTCTTTTAATGCCATGAATACCGCCGGGTTCCTGACCGAGCGCGGGGGGGCTGCCTCCCACGTGGCCATCCTCGCCCGGGGCATGGGCATTCCCGCCATCAGCGGGGTAAAGTCCCTGTTCCAACGGATCAAACCCGGGGACCGCCTGCTCCTCAACGGTACGACCGGGGAGATCATCGTCAACCCCGCGCGTCCAACCCTGAACCTGTATCCAAACCTGGGAAGGGTGGGAACGGTTCGGCTGCAGACCGCCCCGCCGGTGCAGGGGTTTCAGGTGCTCGCGAATATCAATTCGTCGGCCGACGCCAAACTGGCCCGCCAGATGGATGCGGAAGGTATCGGCCTGTACCGGACGGAGTTCGAGTTTATCGTTAACGACCGTATCCTTACCGAGGAGGAACAGTACGAACGGTACGCCGAGGTGGTGAAAGAAATGGAGGGACGCCCGGTCCATCTTCGGCTTGCGGACCTTGGCGGGGACAAGGCAGCCCGCTTTCTGAACCTGCCCCGGGAGGAAAATCCCGCGCTGGGGTACCGGGGCGCCCGTCTCTTGCTGGGTCAGCCGGCACTGCTCGCGGCCCAGGCCCGGGCGATCGCGCGCGCCTCCGCCCACGGCCCCATTCATGTTATTTATCCCATGGTAGTTGATGAACAGCAGTTCCTCCGGCTGCGCGCACTGTTTATGAGCAGCATAATGGGCATTCCTGCCGGCGAAATCCGGCATGGCGTCATGTTCGAAGTGCCCGCGGCGTGCGTGTGTGCAAAAAATATTCTGAATGTAGCCGATTTCGGGAGCATCGGGTCGAATGATCTTGTCCAGTACTTGTTCGCCGTGGACCGTGACAACGGGCTGGTTTCAAAAGACTATGACCCGGACCGCCCCGCCTTTTGGAACACCATAGGGCATGTGACCGCCGCGGCAAAGGAACTGGGGAAACCTGTTTCGCTGTGCGGCGAAATGGGCGGGCAGCCCCAATATCTTCCAAAACTGATCGCCCACGGCATTCGGTGTGTAAGTGTCAGCCCCAGGCTGATCGGACTGGCCCGGATTACCGCGAAACGGGGCGCCGCCCTTTTCCAAAAGGAAGAAAGAAACTGACGGATAAACCCGGCCGTCACGGCGTGGCGGCCGCAAGCGTCTGTGAATTATCCGCTCAGGATGCATGCATCCGGCGGTTTGGTGTATGCTTGTGGTAATAATCCCTCTTGCCCCGTATCCACAGGCGGTTGTGGCATGCCTTGGAACGGTTTCTTACCGGCAGGAGTCCAAATGCTTGCGGCATAAGGATACGCATGAAGAGGAGTATGTGGTGTTTGCAAAGACTCCCTCTATAAAACGCATGACCCGGCAGCGCAGATTAATGATGGAAATCTTGCGGCGAAAGAACTGGCACCCGACCGCCGAGGAAATTTATGGCATTGTAAGAGTGCGAATACCCAAAATAAGCCTGGGAACGGTCTACAGAAACCTGGACATGCTTTCCCGTGACGGCATTATTCAAAAGGTCGGGGCCGCCGGGGTGCAGCGGCGCTACGATGGAAATCCCATACCCCATTTCCACGTGCAGTGCAAAAAGTGCCTGGATGTGTGGGACGCTGAAGTTGCGCCCGAATCCTGGTCCATGCCTGTTTTGTCCTCCTGCCCCGATTTTCAGGTTACCGGGGTGCGCTTGATTTTCGAAGGGTATTGTTCGCAATGCCGCCATGAGGAAAACGAGCCCGGGGAATAAACCGGGAAAAGCCGGCGTTTGTTTTGATGAGCGAAAGATGTGCGTTTTTAAGGTAACTGTTGTTGTAATGTCGATCCAGAAAACGAGGAGAGGACCCCAATGATTAAAGCAGATGTACAAAAGGCTTTTAACGCCCAAATCAATGAAGAACTGTTTTCCGCCTATCTGTATCTGTCCATGGTAAGTTATTTTGAATCTCAGAACCTGAAGGGCTTCGCGTCATGGATGCGCGCCCAGGTCATCGAAGAACTTACCCATGCCAATAAAATGGTGGACTATCTGAACGAACGCGGCGGTGAGGTTAAACTGGAGGCCATCGGCAAGCCGGATGCGACCTGGAAAAGCCCGCTTGCGGCTTTTGAAGCGGCCTATAAGCACGAATGTCATATTTCCGCCTGCATCAATGACCTGTATGCCAAGGCGGTCAAGGCGGGCGATAATGCCGCTGCCCTCTTCCTCAACTGGTTCATCAATGAACAGGTGGAAGAGGAAGCCTCCGCCGATGAGGTGGTGCAAAACCTGAAACTGGCTCAAGGCGCGCCCGGCGCCCTGTTCATGCTGGACCGTGAACTGGGAACCCGTGTTCCCGCTGTGAGCGTGAACGCCCCGGCGGAATAACGCTTCCGCAACTAAACCGTTTCGATAATCAACTTTCCGCGTCGTGTACCTTGCCCGGCGCGGAAAATTATTTTTGCGTCGGCAACAGTCGATTTCATATATCACGCAAAGCCGCCAAGTCGCAAAGTAACGATAAGAGGAAACCTTTATCTTTTTCCTCTGTGCCTCTGTGGTGGGATGGTCTTTCTGGAATAATCCTGCAGCCCAAAGCGTTGTTGTTTGCAAGGTGCGGGAAACAATTCTAATTGCCATGGTGGAACCGTACCGACATTTACAAACTTTAAAGACAAGGAGAGTATCAATGTCAGTTCAAGTAACGCATCCGGCCCCGGATTTCAAGGCGGTAGCCGTAATGCCGGACAACAGTTTCAATGAAAATTTCCGGCTTTCCGACTGCAAAGGAAAATACGTGCTGCTCTTTTTCTATCCCCTGGACTTCACCTTTGTGTGCCCCTCGGAAATCATCGCTTTTGACAAACGCCTGAAAGACTTCGCGCAACGGAACTGCCAGGTCATCGGTATTTCCGTGGATTCCCATTACAGCCACTGGGCCTGGAAAAACACGCCGGTGGAAAAGGGCGGCATCGGCAATGTTCAATATCCGCTGGTGGCCGATATTACCAAGCAGATCGCACGCGATTATGGCGTCCTCTTCGAGGAGTCCGTCGCCCTGCGCGGCCTGTTTCTCATTGACCAGCAGGGCATTGTGCGCCATGCGCTGATCAATGATCTGCCTCTGGGGCGCAGTGTGGACGAGGCCCTGCGCATAGTGGATGCCCTGCAGCACCATGAAGAGTACGGTGAGGTCTGCCCCGCGAACTGGAGCAAGGGCAAAGAGGCGATGAAGGCGACCGCCGAGGGAGTGGCCACCTACCTGGACAAGCACGGCAAGTAGCATGGTTTGAAGACATGTCCGGCGTCCATTCTTTGTAGTGGGCGCCTTTTTTATGTCTTAGGAAGAAGCGTTGTCATCCCGGGCGATCAACGCCGCCCCGTAAGCGCCCACCGTCTGCGGCGATTCTGGAACATGGATGGGACTGCCCAGCAACGCCTCCATGGCTTTTACCACGCCCTGGTTGCGCGCCACCCCGCCGGTCATGATGGCCGGGGGCGTGAGCCGCGCCCGCGAAACCAACCCGTATACGCGGGAGGCGATGGAACGGCACAGCCCGGCGACAATATCGTCCACAGGCTGGTTCTGGGCGAGATGGGAAATGACTTCGCTTTCCGCGAAAACGGTGCAGGTCGAGGAAATGGCGACAGGCGACGTGCCGGCCAACGCGCGCCTGCTCAGATCATCCAGATCGATCTCCAGCAGGTGCGCCATGACTTCCAGGAACCTGCCGGTGCCTGCGGCGCACTTGTCATTCATTTCGAAACGCAGGACACGCCCCTGGTCATCCAGCGCGATGGCCTTGGAATCCTGGCCGCCGATATCGATGACGCACCGGGCTTCACTGAACAGGGCGCGGGCGCCCCGGGCATGGCAGGTGATCTCCGTGACAGCGCGGCTGCGTTCCGGCACGCGCTCCCGGCCATAGCCGGTTGCCACGATACAGGCCGCCGCGTCAGGCGCACACCCGGCACGCTCCGCAGCCAGGCGCAGGCAGCGTGTCGCCGCGTCGGCCAGGTTGCCGCCGCTGGGAATGACGCTGCTTCCCAGCGTTTCCCCCGCGCTGTTTATCCAGACCGCTTTAGCCGTGGCGCTGCCCACATCCACTCCGGCGTATAAGCGATCGCCGCTCATGGGGTTGCGCTTCCCTGCAGCATTTCGACAAAGGCCGCCACCCGTGTGCGCAACTGTTCGGGCGGCTCCCTATGCTGTTCCACGGACAGGGTTAACGCGGGGATGCCCGCCTTTTCCAGTGCCTGTGTCATGGGAACATGATCGAAGGCGGCGGGGTCGCAGAAACTGGTCAACAGAAAGATGACCCCCTGCGCCTTATCCCGCCGCACGGCCTCCACAAGCGCGTCGCCCGGCTGGCGCGTTGAATGGTGGAAGGCCGGGCAGGGGGTGCGGGCCAGGTAGGCGCGCGCGATCGCCTCCAAGGGTGTGTCCCCGTCCGCGTCGGCAAAGGCGTAAGAGCGGGAACCGACGCACAAGTCGTCGCCCACCACCCGGCAGCCGGCGGCTTCCATGAATTCGATGAACGCCGTATGACGGCACATGCTGCCCGCCACGAACACCCGGGGCCGCCCATCCGGTTCCTGGGCCCCGGCCGCGTTGAAAGCCGCAATGAGATTTCGCACCCCTTCAAGGTGTTCCGCGCGGTCCATGAGAAACGCCGCCAGGTTGACATGCATCATCTGCGCGCCCGTCAGCCGGCCCGGATTGGCCGCGTGCAGCCCGTATAACTCCCGCATCGCCTCGCGGTGTTCCCGGTACAGGGAAAGAGCTTCGTTGATCTTTTCGTCCGGAATGGGGCCGCATTGTTTTTCAAGGGCCTTGCGGATGCGTTCGAGCTCGGCCGTGTAATAGCGTACCGCCGCCTCGCTGTCCGTGCGGGACGGCACCGACACGATCATCACCTCCGTGCCCGGCGTGTGGGCGCGCCACAGGTCGGCCACATTCTGCATGGTGTCGCAGGTGTGGGAAAACATCACAAGACTCAGGAAGGGCCATTCACCTTCGAGCGCGCTGTCGAGAACGCTGCGCGCGAAACTGCATGAAAAGGCCTGAAGCAGTTCATCGGCGCGGTTGGTCTCTCCAATGCGGCCCAGGATGCGCACGGGCAGATACCCCGCCGCGTACAACAGTTCCTGGGGCGCGTAGGAACACATGTATCCCGCAACCTTGCGGCCACGCTCCGCCGCTTCCCGGGCGTACGCGTAATAATCGCCGGTAACCTTTTCAAACGGCGCGATCCATTGGGACAGGTCCATCTGCAAAATCCTTCAGTGTTTAAAATACATCCCAAGTTAACAGGGAACGGGGGAATTCTACTTGACCGGGATGCAAAAGACAAATGCAGCGGATTCCCCAATCGGTCTCGGTCTCGGTCTCGGTATCTTCATCGCTATCGCGCAGAGTTGCTTTTTTGAAGCACAACTAAAACTTCAGTATAGTAGGTGCAATCCCTTACAGATTGTTAATCGCTATTTGCCCATTGCAAGGGTAACGGAGCAGGATGGTTGAAGAAGCGTGTCTCCTGCATCCAATTTTGTGAATATATTTCCCCAAGAGATCTGATTTCTTTATCCCGTTCATCTCGTTGATCCATGTTAAATTCCTCCCTTCTTTTCCCAGGTAAGATAAGCCCGGAATTCAAAATGATGTTTTTTTGATAAAAACACTTGCGATCAATAAAGCCTAATGAAGCGATGCCTGGCGGATTTAGCGAAAAAAAGATTTCTATCCGAGTGCCCTTTCTGCTAGACTAATTTTCGGTACCGTGTTTTAGTTTTATAGAAACAAAGGCGGACATGGGACAAACGCAACAGTGCAAACATGGTGTGCGCCTGCTTTGGCTGGCGGTGTTGCTGTTGTGGCTGTGCGTAACGGTCACGGCTTTCGCCTTTCACCACCATGAAGACGGCAAGGAATGCCAGGATGTATCCTGTCCGTTTTTTCTGGTTCTAGTCAACCTGCCCTTCCTGGTCATTAGTATCATTGCCCTCCTATTGCCGGAAACGTCGGCCATTTACATCCTATATCCCGGCTTTTTGTTGTCTCTTTGGAACAAACGGCCCGTTTGTGTCCGGGGCCCGCCCTGTCGCTGCTTCTCGTAACCCTTCAGGTATCGCTATTCCCGACGGCCGTAGAATCTTTAGGCCGCCGCCACCAAAAGAACCGTTAAGCGATAGGAGTGTCTTTATGAAAATAAGCAAGGGCTTTACCCTGATCGAACTGCTGGTAGTTATCGCCATTATCGGCATACTGGCGGCCATTTTATTGCCGGCCCTGGCCCGCGCCAGGGAGGCGGCGCGCCGCAAATCCTGCCAGAACAATTTAAAGCAATTGGGCGTCATACTGAATCTGTATGCCGATGAATGCGCGGACCATTATTATCCGACCTTGAAGGCTACCCATTGCGATGGAGAACCAATAGAAGGTATGTGCATGATCATGGACATGCGCCAGCTGTTTCCGGAGTATCTTAATGACTATTCTGTGTTGATCTGTCCCAGTTCGCCCTACGCCGATAGCCCGGAACAACTGTGGGACGCGGGCAAGAATCCTTCATCCATCTGGGAGGAGGCCCAGGCACACGGTCATCTGCCCCAGGCCGGGGACGGCATGATACAGCCCTGTGAAGTCTATGAACATCCTTATATTTACCTGGGCTGGGCGCTGAGTCAGAACATGTTGGATACTGAAGAAGCCCTGGAACGCCTGGAAGAGGAACTGCTTGACGAAACGGTCGGACTGAAACAACGCCTCTTTGATAATCCGCTCCTGGCCCATGAGGATTGGACGCTGAATGCGCCGATAGACGAGTCCTATGCCTATCCCGTGCTGTACCGCTTCAAGGAAGGCATTGAGCGTTTTTTCATCACGGACGTTAATAATCCATCCCAGGCCGCCCAGGCCCAGTCGACCCTGCCGATGTTGTGGGACGCTATAGCGGGAGAGGCTGCGGGCGTCGCCCATTTTAACCACGTGCCCGCCGGATGCAATGTGCTTTACATGGATGGCCACGTGGACTGGCTGAATTATGCCCCGGACGGCAACCCGAGCGAAATGAATCTGGGCAACGCATTTCCCGTGAATGGCGGCGGGATGATTCTTCATGAGGCCACGCACAGCCATGAGCATCACGAACATCACTGAGAAGCCTGAACATTTCCATAAAGACGCCCGGTACACCATGCCGGGCGTCTGCCTGCCTTCAGGAAGTATTTTTTGCCGGAAACCTCGTTTGAACTTGCGGAGTCATAAAGTAGATAGGCAGTTATTTTAGCAAGAAGGATCGGGAATTTATCAGTATAAGGCGAAGCGTGTGATGAGAAGCTTCTTTTCGATGGGCTCCTATTTCTTTTACGGTATGCTATTGGTTTGTCTGGGAATGGTGATGGCAATACTGTTTTCCGCCCTGGTCATCAACCCACACACGGAGGCGGCAACGGATTATGCGTCCAGCCCCTACCTGATTTCACCGCCACCGCCCCTTGAAACGCCGGTTAACTTGAAAATAATAACCTTTAATATAGCGGACGGTTACCTGTTTACCACGAACAGGCGTGAGCGGATGCGGGCGATAGGCGCCTTGTTGACGGAGCTGGACCCCGACCTGGTGGGGATTCAAGAATCATTTGTCGCCAAAGACCGGGAGGTACTGTTTGATGCGCTTAAAGACTCCCGCCTGCGCCACCATGCGGTGTATCCCGCTGCAACCGTGGGTAACGGGCTTTTGACCTTAAGCGCTTACCCGATCGTGGAGAGTGTCTTTCACCGTTACAGGTCGAACAACGCCTGGTACAAAATCCACCAGGGGGACTGGTGGGCCGGGAAGGGGGTCGGACTTGCCCGGGTAGAATTGCCTTCCGGCGCCCATATTGACTTTTACAATACCCACGCCCAGGCGGGGCGCAGGGATGAGGCTAATCACAGGGCGCGGTACGAGCAGATGGGAGAACTGGCGGCGTTTATTAACGAATCCAGGTCAGGCATGGCGCCCGCTTTTGTCGTCGGCGATTTTAATACTAAAATGGGGAGAGATGATTTTCAGAGAGCCCTGGATGAAGCCGACCTCATGACCGCGGTAACCATGGATACCGGCATTGATTTTATCCTGGCTTCACGGGATGCCGGGTATCGGATTGAGGTGCTGGATACGCAAACGGTCGAAGGCATCGTCCGCGGCAGCAACGCCGCCATATTCCTCAGCCGGGCACCCGGTTTGCGCGAGTTTTGGCGCATGCATTTCGGTTCCGCCGAAGATACGCAGTTAAGTGACCACACCGGTTTTATGAGCACGATTGTCATACAGAAGCCTTCCGTTTCGTCTTAAAGGTAATTCCGTCCGTCCGGGTCGGACTGAAAGAGTAAAACGCGGGTGGGTGGGGTGGGGCTGATTGTAGCTTCCGTGTGTTACGGCAGATGCGGAAATCTAGGGCCGTATTTTCCTTTTAGTATCCCCCGCATTTCAGTATATAATCCATGGTAATTCCACGATGGTTTTGCTTCGGGGGTGGTCTCCTGCGGGGGCATGCCGTTAATCGTCTTGTTCGCCCCTGTTGTGATTCGGGCCGTCCAGCAACACGAAAGGTTTGGATATGAAAGAAGTGCGTGCGGAAGGCGCGGTAAAGGCGTTGGATGCGCTTTACGAGTTTGAACGTGAACCGGTCACGGAGGAAAAACTTCAGCCCGGAAAATATTTTGCCGGTTTGTTCGCCGGTGAACATGTCGCGGGAACGGAGTTCGTCATCGGCGCGATGTTCGTTCAATGGGGTGTCCGGCCCTTTGATATTTTTGTGGGCCTCCTTTTGGGGAATGCCCTTGCCGTTTTGACCTGGACCTTACTTTGCGCTCCCATCGCCGTAGGCACGCGGCTGACCCTGTACTGGTACCTCCGCCGGATAACAGGTCCCGTAATGACCACCGTGTATAATATTGTCAATGCCCTTATGTTCTGTATTTTGGCGGGGTGCATGATCACGGTGTCGGCCTCCGCGATACGCATTCCCTTCGGCATACCGGAGCAAACCCAGTGGTATCCCGAAGATTTGCGTTTTGTGCTGGTCGTTCTGGCGGTGGGGGCGGTGGTTACCGCATTGGCCATCCTCGGGTTCAAGCGGTTGGCTCAATTCGCCGTCGTGTGTTCGCCCTGGATGTTTGCAATGTTCATCGCCGGGGCGGTCGTGTTGTTGCCCAATCTGGCGTCCCTGACGGAGGAGGTGGGGCAGATACGCGGTTTCGGCGATTTCTGGCGGCTTGTCGGGCTGACAGTCTGGACCGGCCCGGAAGGTGTCGCGTCCCCCATGTCCTTCTGGAAAGTGGCGGCGTTCGCGTGGATATGCAACCTCGCCATGAACGCGGGATTGTCGGACATGGCCATTCTTCGGTATGCCAGGAGCTCCTGGTATGGCCTGTATACGGCTTTCGGTGTGTTCCTCGGCCATTACCTCGCCTGGATCTGCGCGGGAATCATGGGCGCTGCCACCGCGTTGGCGCTGCAACGGTCCATGACGGCGATAGACCCCGGAACATTGGCCCACTATGCCCTGGGCGTATCGGGGATTGTCGCAGTGGTGCTTGCGGGCTGGACCACGTCAAACCCTACACTCTATAGGGCCGGCCTTGCCCTGCAGGCCATCACGCCGGGTTGGGCGCGCTGGAAAGTGACCCTATCTGTCGGTGCGGCCACTTCCGTTGTGGCCTGTTTTCCCTTTGTGTTCACAAAACTAACGGATTTCGTGGGGTATTACGGCCTGTTGTTGATGCCGGCGGGAGCCATTGTTTTCGCGGAACACTGGATTCTTCCCAAAATGGGGGTTCAAAAATTCTGGGCGACGCGGGGAGAACGCAACATCACCTGGCCGTCTTTGGCCAGCTGGGGTATCGCAATCGCGGTAGCCGTGGCGCTTCAGCAGACGGGCACTCTACACCTGTTCTTCCTGTTTCTCCCCATCTGGGTGCTGACCATGGCCTTGTATATCATTTTTGCCCTGCTGGCCGGGGCAAGGAATGTGCCCGCCGGGGAACAGGAAACGCCGGCAGGCGCCGGTGGCGCTTTGCCTGCGGACCATGAGGCGCAAACGCATTCTTCGGCGGATTTTGTGACCATATTCGCCGGTGTGGTGGCGCTGCTCAGCCTGCTATGCTGTTTCGCATGGCCCGTGTATATCCTGATACGGGGAAGTGCGGGTTACGACGCGCGATTTGCGTTTTTCAAAGGCTGGTTGATACTGCCAACGCTGTTGTATTTCTTAGGGGGTATCTGCTATGCCGTCAAGCGCGAAAAGAAACAAGCCTCCTCATAATCTTTCACGGAAGTGCGGCGCGTAATATTGGGCTGGAAGGTGGGTATCGGCCTGTATTACCGGGAAATATTTCGCGTAACCGAGTCGAACCAGTCTATCTCCACCTCGGGAATCGCTAACAGAACCTTACCTACCGTCGCGGGGGACAACGTTTCGAAAAGGGCCATTCCCTCGGACATTATCCGCAGGGCGTAACGTGATCCGTCCCGTTCATCGTCGTCATAGGCTTCGGGACGTTTTTCCATGGCATCGGTAATGTCGCCCAAAACGGAAGCGCCGGTTTTAAGGAGGCTGCGTTGTGCGAGTAGTTCCATGAGGGAAACCGTGTCGGTCACAAATGCGGTGAATTGGACTTTCCCCATGATGGTCATTGCCTGGGCCGCCGCCGCGGTCACGTCGTCCGGTTCCAGGGAAGGGGGATTTTGCTCCCGTATAAGTTCCGTCAATGTATATTCCAAGCCGCGCGTTGCTTCGAATGCGCTGATTACCCGCTTCCCGGCTTCCACGGCCTTCGGCAGTTCCCTGCCAAAGCGAAACAAGGATTTCAGGGCAACCGCGGTGAGTGGCGCCAGGCGTCTCGGATTATCGAGAAGCGCGAGCAGTTTCTCGAAATAGCAGTCTTGCCGAAGGCGCTCCTCCCAGTCGGGAAACAGGCGGAAAAGTAAAAAGTCATGCAGGGCCGTCAGCGTTTGAACGGGCAGGGTATCGAAGGCCGAAAAACGACGGATATTTTCAAGGGCGTAGCGATGGGCCAACGAATTACGAATAAAGGCGGCCACCGCTTGTGCCAAAGGGTCACCCTCTGATTTCAAAGGTTTCACACCGCTTCTCCCCGCGACTCCACTCATGATGTACCTGCGTAACTGAGGCCCATCCGGGCCCGGTCGCGCACCATACCAACATTTCTTCGAGAAGCGGTTTTTCCCCTTCAAACCAGGCTTCAACCTTCCCGTCGGCAAGATTTTTTACCCAGCCGCACAGGCCGAGACGTAACGCCTCCACGCGGGTGGCATAACGAAAGCCGACGCCCTGAACCCGTCCCGAGACAAGAACGTGCAATGCGTCAGTCACTAAACTCTTCCCGGTATTGCAGAATCCGTTCCCGGAATTCCGGCAAGGCAAGGGAGATGACGGTCTTGCAGGCATTGATGGCAAACTCGTTGTTTACGTTTTCAATACTGGGCTGCAGCAGGGTAATCATGCGGGGCTGGCCCAGGTCGGTCATCAACTCAAACACAAGGTTGGTAATGGTCGTGTCGTCGGACCGGAGTAATTCCTGAAACACCGCCATCGCTGAGGGATCGCCCCCCTGAAGCAACGCGGCGGCATTGCGGGCACGGTAACGGAGGTTTGCTTCGGTGGGGTCCTCCCTGCGGGCGAGCCGGTTGCGCAGGTATTGGGTCGCTTCCCAATCCCCGTGCGTAGCCAGGAGCAACGCGACATCAGGCGTTAATGTGGGGTAATTATTGAAAATATCCTTCAGCTCCTGAACGCCTACGGGATCGTTGATCGTGAACAGAACTTCAACCAGGCGGAATCGCGCTACCCCCTCCGCTTCCAACAGCCGGAATTTCAGTTGTTCCACCACCTCTTCATTGGCAAGCATCGTAAGCGCGAATATGGCTGCTTTGCCTTTTTCTTCATGCAGTTCAAAAATCATGCTTATGAGGTCCGGAACAATATCCCGAACACCAAGCC
The DNA here is from genome assembly GCA_012730105.1 of Candidatus Hydrogenedentota bacterium. Taxonomy (GTDB): domain Bacteria; phylum Hydrogenedentota; class Hydrogenedentia; order Hydrogenedentales; family CAITNO01; genus JAAYBJ01. The sequence goes on along the minus strand of JAAYBJ010000257.1, from coordinate 12,394 downwards.
GGGCCAGCGCGCGTGCGGCCGGGGTAGACAACTGTACCGCACGGTCCTGGAACAAGACCCGCAAAAGCGGAATTCCCGCCTCGTAGCCGGTTAATCCTGCCAGGCTTGCTGCCTTGACGCGCGCGTTGCGATTGCCGCTGTCCAGGCCCTGATTTATCAGCGTTTCCGAAACGGCGTCGCCTACCAGGAATAGCGCGCCGGAGGCGGTCAACTGGGTCTCAATGTCATTGGATTCCGCCAGCTGACGGAGATAGTTATGGGCTTCGGCGTCATTATCCATGGAAAGCAGAGTTGCCGCCTGTATTTTAAGGGCCTGGTTATCCGCGGAAGCGGCGTATATTTCGCGCACCCGCATCCAGGCGCGTTCCACAACGCGCAGGTGTTCGGGGCGCAGCATCTGGGTGTCCAGCCGGGACGAGCGTTTTTGTTCAACCGTACCGCCCTGCACCTCGATCTTTTCCACGGAATCCGCCATATAGGGGATGATATCGCCGTTCGGCGCGATAACCATGATGCGGTCCTGCCGTACCTCCAGCAGTTTAAGATTCGGGTCGCGGGCGCCGGAATCCTTCAGCACCACCGTTATCATGGTCGGGGTGCCCACAATGTCCGCAAGCGAGGTCGGGGCCTCGGGGCCCGTTACCGGAATATCGCAACCGCCGGCCAGCGCAGCCGTGGAAATCAACGCGGCAAACATCATAAGCGTAACACTCGTTTTCATCATCTGGGAGTACTCCTCAGGTTGTTGACAGGCATCCTGTCCAGTCCGCGGGTTCACGGGCCATAAAAAACAATTTTAACCGTTCACAGGGGTTCTTTTTCAACACCGATAATGGGCCGGGTCGGCGCGTGTCGTTCGCGGTGTGTCCCTGCGACTGCACTATTCTTTCTTTTTCCCCGTGAAATTCTTTTTTGGGGACGTTTCAACGTGTACGGTTACCTCGTCCGTATGCTCTTCAGGAATTTTGCGGTCCAGAGCGCTTTCCGCGTCGGTTCCCCCGCTGCCATGACGCATCAACAGCAGTTCTCCGTCAGGACTGATCATTTTGACAAGGCCTGTGGGCCGGATCTCCTCGTTTATCCATACTTCCGTTTTTTCCCCCCCCGAGTCGATTACAAAATGCTCCGCCTCCATATCACCCGCCGGTGTCGCCAGTTTTTCCATGCCTGTGCTGGTGCGCGTGCTGTTCGACGACGCTTCCTGCGTGCCCTCCAGCACCTCCAGCGGCAGCGTTTCCGGCGGGTTTCCCCCTTCGCGGACCATGATTTCATGGACGTTTTCCACGGAGGAGGCGGGGCCTGTCAAAAGCATCTTATAGACGATGGGAAAGCCGATTTCAGGGACCACTTCCGTTTCGAGGTAATAGCCGGTCTTTTCCTTGACTTCTTTCTGCCCCACAATGGCCTGGCGCATGTACAATTTTTTTCCGCTTTCCAGGTCCTTCACTTCGTACCAGGCATAGACGCCCACTTCCGGCTTGACTAACGCGCCGGACATGATATCGGATAAAAGACCCTGTGCGCACGCGCTCCAGGCCGAAAGTATGGCAATTAATGCCAGTGAAATTAACCGAAACACAACAAGTCCTCCATCATACATCGCAACCGGTAAACTGCAAGAAGTATAACATAAACGCTTTAGGGCATTAGTATGGGGACGGCCTGCCGCATAAAACCAATTCAGGCGGGGCCTGATATCTTCTAAATACGGCGATCATCTCCGTCTTGGGCTTTAACGTAGATATTTTGACGGTGAACCGGCCCCGATAAGATAAACGCTTTCCTGCCGCGTTAAACCAGCCATCAAAAACCCAGTCGTCATCGGTGCACTCCGCCGTCAGTTCGGTCTCCAGGCCGTCGGCCAGGCGATACACCCCCGGGGGTGGGTGCACCGTGCCTCCTTCGCCGCCGTCCAGCATGATGGACAGGGTGGCGCCCTGATCCGACAAAACCGGCCCCAGTGTTTTGTCGCGGTCCAGCATCACCGGCAGGCCGGTATACTGAATTTCGCCCGGATAATCATGGCTCCATCCCGCGAAAAACGTATCTTGCGGGAGTATCAGGGAGACTTTCAGCGCCGCGCCTTTAAGGAAAGAATACCGGCCCGGTTCTACAGGGAGGAAACGGCAGTTTCCCGGGCCCGATGCCGGGAGCAACTCCAGCACTGCCGTATTTTCTTTCTCCGGAGCACCGAAGGTGGCGGCTACCCGCCAGTCCCGGTCCATTATAATAGGCTGTTCAGGACTGGGGCTGATGATGTCTCCGGTCCATCCTGTAAAGGTTATTTCAGCGCCTGGCGGGGGAAACGCGGCGAGGGCCACCTCGGCGCCGTCGCGGTATCCGCGCGTGCCCTGGAAAGGCAGTATAAGCGGCAACGTGGAGGTGTCTGGTCTCGTGACAGTAATCGTCAGCTGGTGGTCCGCTATATCAAAGCGTGCACGGATGGTCTTGTCGCCGTCCATCAGAAGGTCGATTTCAGGGCTGTAATGGTCGGCCGTGTTGGGGAGATCACCTTCCCAATGGGAAAAAACGGCGTCCGGTTCCGCCTTGGCGGTAAGCCCCACGGAACTTCCGTGCGCTATGCGTGACGGGTTTTCCGCGTCTGTCTCAATGCCGCCTTTGCCGTCGCCCGCCGTGTCGAGCTTCAGCCTGTATAGCGGGGGGCCAAATCGGGCGGCATATCCGCCGTCCCCGTCGACTTGCACTTGGATGATGGGATTTTCCGAGATTTTTTCCCCCTGTGAGGATTCCCAATAATGAAAGTGTCTGCCCGGAGTCGATTTTGCTTCCAAGGTCACTTGCGTTCCCTTTGCCAGCCAGTATTCACCCCGTGCCGGGCGGATTTCGGCTTCCGCATCGGATGTGTCCACCCAAAACAATAGTTTTTGCCGCCCGAACATCACACTTGCCTCTGTCGCCTGTTCAATGGGCAGGGAGAGCGGGTTTTCAATGTAAAACACGTCGGCATTATTGCCGCGACGTACGCGCCAACCGCCAAAAAAGACATCCTGTTCCGGAACCGCTTCCAACATCAGCGACTGTCCCGCTACAACGGTATATCGGCCTGGTGCGGGTATGGTAGTCCCGTCATCGGTGCAACCCAGGGTTACAGGTATTGCTCCTGCCTCGATAAACCGCGCGTTAACGCGGCGGTCGACATCCATGGGCAAATAGATCCGTGAATTTTTGGCGTCGGCGTTGTGCGGCAAGTCGCCTTCCCAACACTCAAAGGCCAACGGGCTTCCCGGAATCATTGCCGCCGTTAATTCGATTCCCGCTGCCGCGTTGCGGACAAATCCATAGGTGCCTGGGACAGGCGACAGAAGCGCGTCGGCACGGGGATCCGGTTTCCCGTCGACGAGGGTTTGCAGCGTGAGCCGGGTTTGCGGTTCAACAAAGCGCGCCGTTATCTGCCGGTCTTCCGTCATGACCAGCCGCAGTTCCGGTGAAAGATATTGGGTATTGGAGAGGTCTTCGGGAAGCGTCCCTGCCCACCCGGCAAAGGCGGTGTCGCTGTTTTCCGGGATGGCCAGAATGTTCACCACCTGGCCGTAGGGAATGATTTTCGCCGTTTCACCGACGTACATCGCCGGTTCGATTCGTCCCCGGGCCTTGCCTTCCTGGAGTGTGCGGACCAGTAATTCCCGCTCGGCCTTTTCAAATACCGCCCGGTACGTTGCGTCACTTACGACGGCAACAGGCAGGGCGGTATCTTCCTCGTCTTCAGGCACATGGAGGATGACACCGGCCTCGTTTTCCCAGTGGCGAAGCCGGCAGTCTGGGTCCGGGAGCGCTCTTAGTTCCCATTCAAGGCCTTTCGCAAGCGCGTAAACGCCGGGTTCGGGCGTGATGGCGCCTGGACCTTCCTGTTCCAACATGATTCTGTGCCCCTCGCTGTGAAAACGGGCGATGAGCACGATGTCCTGATCCATGGAAAGCGCGTGACGAAGATAGGCGTCGGGTTGTGCCGGGGTGTTGTGTTCCGGGAGGCTTTCCAGCCACCCCGCAAAGTAGCTCCCCGTCCCGGGAATGGCTTCAACCAGCAGGTCTTTGCCCTCAAGGTGAAGGTAGGAGCCCTGCTCCGGCCGGGTGGCGCCCGCGCCGGTGCCGGAAACGGCAATATTCAGAGAGCGGAATTGTTGGCCGGGAGGCGGGACATCGGAGAATACCGCAGTCGCCCGCATGTGACGGGTTACCTCGAATGAGACATTATCCTCGTTCCCCGTGATGTCTCCCCGCCAGCCGGAAAAACCCTGGCGGGAGTTCGGCGCGGGTTCGGCGCTTACATGCGCAGTCGCGCCGGAAGTATACAGAAGCTCGGTAGCCGGGAGCACGAAGCCTTCCCCCTCGATATCCAGGCTTACCTCATACCAGTCTTCGGGCGCCAGCAGAATCACCACGGTTGCAACAAAGAGCAAAATCCCGGCAATGGCGAGGAAGATGCGGTATTTCCTGATTTTGCGCAAGTCATCTCCTGTTAGGGGGCCAACACGGCGTTTGGAACGGGACCGGACGAAGTGAAATCATCATAGCGATAAACCGTTCCATGGCGCAATAATAACCGCGGTTTCCCGTAGAGGCGAAAGCGGTGGTTTTTGCCTAGGCTTGTTGCCGCCGTATCAGGTTGAGGGCGCTGCCGGCGCGGTACCAGGCGATTTGCGCCGCGTTGTAGGTATGTCTGGCGTTAAGGGCGTCCTGGGTGCCGTCCGCGTGGCGGAACACCAAGGTCAAAGGCTTTCCAGGCGCGAAACTCCCGAGGTCCGGAAGGTCCACCCTGTCGTCCTCGCGAATCTTGTCATAATCATCAGGGTTGGCGAAGGTCAGGGCAAGCATTCCCTGCTTCTTCAGGTTGGTTTCGTGGATGCGCGCGAAACTGCGCACCAGCACGACGCGCACCCCGAGATGGCGCGGCTCCATGGCGGCATGTTCCCGCGAGGACCCTTCACCGTAGTTTTCATCGCCCACGACAATGGAACCGATGCCGGCGGCCTTGTAGGCGCGCGCGGTGGCCGGAACCTCGCCGTAACTCCCGGTCAACAGGTTTTTGACGTTGTTTGCTTCGCCGTTAAAGGCGTTGATGGCGCCGATAAAACAATTGTCGGAAATGTTATCCAAGTGTCCCCGAAAACGGAGCCACGGACCCGCCATGCTGATATGGTCCGTGGTGCATTTCCCCTTGGCTTTCAACAACAGGTGCAAGCCTTTCAATTCGGTTTCCGTATTGGGGGAAAAGGGTTCCAGCAATTGCAGCCGCTTGGAATCCGGCTGCACGATGACTTCGATGCCGGTGCCGTCCGGGGAGGGTTCCACGTAACCCGGGTCTTTGCAGTCGAAACCGCGCGCCGGTAATTCATCGCCGACGGGCGGATCCAGGCGCACCTGCTCCCCAGTTTCATTTTCCAAGGTGTCGGTTGCGGGATTGAAACAGAGATCTCCTGAAAGGGCAAGTACTGTCACCATTTCCGGGGAGGCGACAAAGGCATGAGTCTTGGGGTTGCCGTCGTTGCGTTTCGCGAAATTCCGGTTAAAGGAGGTGACGATGGTATTGGCCTCGTCCTCGGGGCCGGAGCGGTGGCGCGCCCATTGCCCGATACAGGGTCCGCACGCGTTGGCAAGCACTACGGCGCCGATGTCGGTAAACGCGTCCAGGATGCCGTCCCGTTCCAGGGTGTAGCGCACCTGTTCCGAGCCGGGCGTCACGGTAAATTCCGTTTTCACGCGGATGCCCTTTTCGCAGGCCTGCCGGGCAATGCTCGCTGCCCGGGCCATGTCCTCGTAGGAAGAGTTGGTGCAGGACCCGATCAGCCCCACTTCCACCTTGCGCGGCCAGTTTCCCTTGGCCGCGGCGGCCTTCATTTCGGACACGGGCGTTGCAAGGTCCGGCGTGAACGGGCCGTTCAGGAGCGGTTCGAGCGCGTCGAGGTCGATTTCAATGAGCTGGTCGTAAAACGCGGAAGGATTGGCATAGACTTCAGGATCCGGTCGCAGGCATTCTGCGACCGCACGCGCGGCTTGGGCAACTTCCTGGCGGCCCGTGGCGTCAAGATACCGCGCCATGCTTTCGTCAAAAGCGAAAAGCGAAGTGGTCGCGCCCACTTCGGCTCCCATATTGCATACGGTGCCCTTGCCGGTGCAGGAAATGGTCTCCGCGCCCTCGCCGAAATATTCAACAATCGCGCCGGTGCCGCCTTTGACGGTGAGGATGCCGGCAACCTTGAGAATAATGTCTTTGGCCGAGGCCCAGCCCTGCAGTCTGCCCTTGAGATGTACGCCGATCACCTTGGGAAATTTCAGTTCCCAGGCCATGCCGGCCATGACGTCCACCGCATCAGCGCCCCCCACGCCCACAGCAAGCATGCCCAGCCCACCCGCGTTCGGCGTGTGCGAGTCCGTCCCGATCATCATGCCGCCCGGAAAGGCATAGTTTTCGAGAACCACCTGGTGGATGATACCCGCCCCGGGCTTCCAGAAACCGATTCCATATTTGCTGGACACGGAAGCCAGAAAATCATACACCTCCTTGTTGGAAACCAGCGCCCTTTCAAGGTCGGGGCCCGCTCCCTTTTCCGCGAGAATCAGATGGTCACAATGGACCGTTGTCGGCACGGCCGTGCGCGCTTTTCCAGCCTGCATGAACTGCAGCAGGGCCATTTGCGCTGTGGCGTCCTGCATGGCCACCCGGTCAGGGCCGAATTCAACATAATCCTCGCCGCGCTGGTAGGGTTTTCCGGATGGAGCAGTCCAGGCATGGGCAAACAGGATTTTTTCGGCCAAGGTCAAAGGCCTTCCCCAGAATGCACGTCCAAGGGTTACTTTTTCCTCGAAACCAAGGTAAAGAGACGTTATAAGGTCCATGTCATATACCATTGTATGCTCCTTGTAGAGGTGTCACGACTTCCGGCTTGCCCCGAAATCAATCAATACACTCCCTTAGCCATGCGGTGATACATGGACTTGCGGTTTTGTTCAAGCCGGCTTGCCAAGGGACTCGCCTTGGAAAATGCTGTAACACGTATACCCCCGAAATACCGGAACAGGGGGTCTGCAAGGGGTCAAATAAGCCTTCGGGGAAGACCTCAACGGGTAATTCTACCGGTTCCCCTATTATTACAGAATCGCACTTTGTGTGCAACTTGTCGCGATCATAACCGTAGAAGAAAGTCGGATGACACGGGGCATAGTAGAAATTCTTGGTGGTGATTACCAAAGAGAAAAGGGGTAAGTCCTGGTTTCTTGAAGTATACCGTTGCATATTCGCAAAACAACAAATTCCGGAAAATGTATGTATCCTTTTTTATCATTTTATTCGAAAAAAAGAGATTCGTTATTAGTTTTAACTTTCTTGTTGCCGTAAACACCGATCTTATCTTATTTGTTATCAATAACAAAGAAGAAACGGCGATCTCCAAAACTATAAAATATATGAGTAAATCGATGGGAATACAACTAATTTAGTTGTTGTTATCCGACGCATTACGAAGTAGTTTTTTGCCGGTTCAGTTTAACGAAAGTGGAGATGAAAGATGAAAAACGAAAACGTCACCATAACGCTCCGTTCAGTCGGTTTGAGCCGCCGTGCTGTCTGCACCGCCGTGTTGGCAGCTTTGCTCTTGCTATCCCATGCGGCTGTTGCACAGCCTGCGGGAGACTGCTTCCCGGGCAGTTGCTCAGCGCAAAACTTTAATCTGGTTAACCTCTACCTGGGTGATATCAATGGGGTTCCCCTTCCCGAAGGCTATTGCAGCCCCGGGGATCCTGTGACCGCTTACATCTGGATAAACATGCTGTATACCCAGGCGGCTGACCGCCAAAGCCTGTACATTGAATTTGATTTGTGGCAAAACGGCGTGCAGACGGACACCTTCTATGACTGCTTTTATGAAGGGCTTCTAATTCCCGGACAAGTGGACCTGAATCTGGTGGGTATTACCTGGGTTTGCGGCGATACCGTGGAATTGAAAAACCTTTACGTATCCTGGGGTCCGCCGAATGCGCCGACATGCATATGCAGTAATGCCCAGTGCTACAGCAACGCGTTAATCCTTGTGGATGCTCCCCTGATTCCCAATTTTGAGTTTGAAGTCGTCTGCGAAGAGAGTGACATTATTCAGCGATACCAGTTTACCAACCTGAGCACGGGTGGCGAAGGAACGCTCAGTTATGCCTGGGACTTCGGAGTGGATGGCAGCGGCAATACGTCCGCTGAGGCCCCCTTGGTAAGTTATGCTTCAACGGGAGTGAAACAGGTTACGTTGACGGTGACGGATTCCCGGGTGCCGCCGCGGGTGGAATCGATTACCCTTGATGTCCCGGTGACCGAATGCCCCGATCCTCAGGTCGTCCTGACGAAAACGGCATCACCACAGACTTACGGCGCCGCAGGTGATATCATCCAATACACCATCCTGGTGGAAAACACGGGGAACGTGCCGCTTTCCGACATTGTCGTGTCGGACCCGCAGGCGACAAGCGGCCCGACCTACCAGTCCGGTGATGATGGCGATGACCTGTTGGAACCGGGTGAAATCTGGACCTATGCCGCATCTTACGAGGTGACACTGGCGGATTTACAGGCGGGAAGTTTTACGAACACCGCTTCCGTCGTTGGCACGGACCCGGAGTCCGCTCCCATTTCGGACGAAGATTCCGAAACGGTAACCGCCATTCGGGCGGACTTGGTTATCTCAAAGACGGACAGTCCGGATCCGGTGGCGGCGGGCCAAGTGTTGACCTATACGATCACCATCACCAATCTCGGTGCCCAGACCGGGCAAAATGTGTCTGTGGCTGATGTGATTGATCCAGCGGAACTCCTCAACGCGGAGTTTAGCCTGAACAATGGGGTGGACTGGGCCCCCTGGGTCACTCCCTACAACGCGGGTAGCATCAGTTCGGGAAACACCCTGGAGATCCTGCTTCGGGGAACGGTGGCGCCGAATTTGCCGCCGGGCAGTATCATTACAAATACCGCCTCGGTATCAAGCACGACTTTTGATCCCAACCCCTCCAATAATACGTCCACGGCAACAACGGATGTCATAGCCTCCGCAGACGTATCGGTAAGCAAAACCGGCGATCCAAATCCTCCTGTCGCCGGCGAGACACGCACCTACACTATCGTGGTGTCCAACGCGGGACCCAGTGATGCTTCCGGAGTCCAGGTGTCGGATATTGTGCCGGCGGTGATTCAAAACCCGGTCTACAGCGTGAACGCGGGTCCCTGGAACCCCTGGGTCAGCCCTTACGTACACGGCACTCTGGAGGCCGGCGGCAGTTTCACGCTGCTTATCAGCGGTACGGTTAATCCGAATGTTGTCCAAGGCACCCTGATTGTAAACACAGCGGTGGTTTCGAGTGGCACCCCGGATCCCGACCTTTCCAACAACTCATCCACCGACAGTGCTTCTGTGAACGCTCAGTCGGACCTTTCCATTGAGAAGGCACAGATTGATCCGTCCGCGCTGCCGGCCATTTCGGTAATAAGTCCGTCGGTGATCACCGCCGGAACGACCATCTATTACTATCTGGAAGTGTTGAACAACGGGCCGAGTTATGCGGCCAACCTGCTCATTACCGACTTGTTGCCCGCAGGGATCTCCGATGCCGAGTATTCGCTGAATTTCGGCAATTCCTGGCAGCCGTGGAGCGGCACGCGGACCCTGCCCGCCTTTTCCTATCCCGGCGCCAACTACATCCTCATCCGGGGAGAAGTGGACGCCGCCCTGACGGGAACCCTGGAAAATACGGGAACGGTTGAGAGCGATACGCCCGATCCAGACCTGTCGAACAACACTTCGACCATAATCACGACGATAGAGCAATCGGCGGATCTGATACTGACCAAAGAACAGGTGATCGCACCGGTTTCCATTGGTGGATCCATTGAGTATGTTATTTCCATTGAGAACGACGGGCCCAGCGACGCCGTGAACATCGACATAGACGATGTGATCGATCCGGGGATTATTTCCGGCGCGGAGTATTCCGTGGATGGCGGCGGCATTTGGACGTCCCCCTGGACCGGGACGTTGAACATTCCCGATCTGGCGAATGGAGCCTCCTTTGAGTTGCGTATACGGGGAACCGTGGTGGACGCGAGCCCCGATCCCAACGTGGATCCCATACCGAATACGGCCTCGGTAAGCGCCACAACACCGGACCCCGACCTCGAGAATAATACACAGACGATCGAAACGCCCCTCAACGTGGAAGTTGACCTTGCCATCGTCAAGGCAGGGCCGCTTTCCGTGGTCGCCGGGGAATGGATTGAATACACGATAACCGTGACCAATAATAACGGTACCTTCAACGCGGAAGGTGTTGCAGTCCTGGACAATATTAACGGCGATTTCATTGTCACGCCAGAATACTCCATTGATGGCGGCGCGAACTGGCTTCCGTGGACAGGCTCTCTGAACATCGGCGTTGTGAATGCCTCGGACAGCTACGCCTTCCTGTTACGTGGCCAAGTACTGAGCGATGTGACCGTGGATGTGCCCAACACGGCCCAAGTTACCAGTAACACGCCGGATGCAGACCCGTCCAACAACAGTTCAAGTGTTCTTACGCCGCTGCTTTTGTCGGCCGATGTGGAAGTGGTTAAACTCCAGATTGATCCTGCCATTCTCCCGCTGGATCCGATTAATCTGCCGGCCAACCTGTATGATCTTGCTGTAGACCCCGCCACCGTCAGCGCGGGCGAAGAGATTTACTACCTGCTGGTTTACAGCAATTACGGGCCCAGTGACGCTACGAACTACATTATCACGGACCCGTTGCCCGTGGGCATTGTCAATCCCGAGGCGTCCCGGTGCCAGGCCGGCTTCTTGGCATGGCCCGGCAGCTACAATGCCGGCACCGTGGTCGCGGGAGGTCGCTGCATCATTGTCATTCGCGGCACGGTGGAAAGCAATGTGACCGAGGACCTTGTCAACACGGCCTCGGTGGAAAGCGATCCGCCGGATCCGGACCTTTCTAACAACGAGTCCACCTTTGTCACCGGACTCGACAACAGCGCCGACCTGGTGCTTGTCAAGGACGGCGCCCCCAATCCGGTGACTGCAGGTCAGATGCTGGACTATACCGTTACAGTGACGAATCTCGGCCCCTCTGATGCCCAAGGTGTAGAACTTACGGACACCGTGCCGGGCTCCATTCTGAATCCGGAGGTGTCCCTGGATGGCCTGTCATGGTCCCCTTGGACCGGCTCCTATCTGCACGGCGGCCTGGCGGCTGGCGGCACATTTACGGTGTTCATCCGGGGCACGGTTACCCCGGGTGCGCCCCAGGGAAGTCAGATTGTCAATACCGCAAGCGTTGCCGCGCAGACCGCCGATCCGAACCTGCTGAACAACACGGACGACGCGACCAACAATGTCAACGCTGTGGCCGACCTTGCCATACTGAAGACTGCCGCGCCGGAACCGGTGACGGCCGGGCAGGTGCTGACCTATACCATTACGGTCGAGAACCAGGGACCGTCCTCGGCGGTAAATGTGACGGTAACGGATGTACTGCCTGCGGGGCTCACCCCGCTGAGCGCCGTTCCTAGCAGCGGTGTCTGGAACGCACCGACATGGAGCCTCGGTGGTCTTGGATTTGGACAGTCAGCGACCCTGGTGATCAGTGCGCAGGTGAATGAACTGGCCGACGGCTCCGTCATCTCCAACACGGCAACAGTCGCCAGCACCACTCCTGATCCGCAACCTGGAAATAACAGTTCCACTGTGGTATCTACGGTAACCGCCAATCCGGCACTTTCCATCGAAAAGGTCATTCTTTCCGGCACCCCCTACAGCGCCGTGAATGACGTGGTGCAATATCAGTTCACCATATCCAACACGGGTGATGTGCCGCTCGCGGGGCCGTTCACAGTAGTTGATGATGTGATTGGAACGTTGCCGGATTGCGCGGTGGGACCGCTTTTACCCGGTGAAAGCACGGTATGCACCGGTTCACACCTCATTGCGCAGGGCGACCTGGACAATGGCAGCGTTATCAATACCGCCTATGCTTCCGCCTCTTACGCGGAGCAGCCGGTAACCAGCCCGACGGACACCGCCACGGCTGTTGCGGTGCAATCCGCCGCTCTGCTGGTGACCAAGACGGCTTCGCCCGAGACCTACAGTGCCGTAAACGACGTGATCACCTACACCATCGTGGTGGAGAATACGGGCAACGTGACCCTCTCGAACATCAATGTAACCGACCCGCTGGCGGGCCTGAATGAGGCGATCGTGAGCCTGGCGCCCGGCGCTTCAGAGAGCTACACGCCGACCTATGCGATCACCCAGGCCGACCTGGATGCGGGCAGCGTGGTGAATACGGCCTCCGCCGCGGGTGTCGGACCCAACGAAGAACCCGTTTCCGGCAGCGACAGCGCGACAGTGACGGG
>JAAYBJ010000256.1 GCA_012730105.1 Candidatus Hydrogenedentota bacterium | reverse complement strand
CAGTCGGGGGCGCGGGCGATCTCCACGGCCAACACCTATGGCAACGCGGACATCTGGTATGCCTTCAAACGCACGGGCACAGGTGGATGGCTGGATAACAGCATGGTGCAATTGCGCTATGTGGACGAGAATAACTGGCTGGGTATTCGTTGGTTCTGGGGCATACTGACCGTGGTGGAGAAGGTGAACGGCGCGGAACTGGAATTGGCCTATACGGCCGTGAATTCCTTTGCCGCGCAGGATGTCTGGTATGACATATACGTGCAGCTGGACGGCAGTTCAGTGGTCCTGTTCGGATGTGAACGGGGCGACACGGTGCAACGGCTTCTGGAGACCACGACCAGCCTGGGCGCGTCCACGAGCGCGTTGCGGGTGCGCGTGAGCGGGGTGATGCCCTTCGAATTCGACGATTTCCGGGTGTGCAGTAGGAGTATTAATACAAGCCAGTCCATGACCTTTACCTACGGCCCGGCAAATCAACTGGCGACCATGACCACGTCCGGCGTGACCTCATTGTATACCTATGATCCGTGGGGACGCCTGGCCTCGCGCAGCGCCACGATCGGCGGGCAGAGCTACACGGCCACGTATACCTATCGGTTCGGGGACAAACTGCAGCGGATCGACAGCAACTTCCCGGGCGAAACACCGGTGGTGCTGTACAACTACGACGGGTTGGGCAAACGGCGCCTGAAAGCCATTGGTGATGACACGACTTACTGGCGCTGGGATGCGGGGTATTCCGTGCTGGCCCAGTACCAGGATACCACGCCGGATTGGGGCATCAGCGGCTTTGACCGCTTCTTTGTACCCTTCGGCCACACGGCTTTGGCCGAGGCGGACCTGGACGCCAGCGGCGTGCCCGCCAATGCCGTCTATACCTATCTCGCCCAGGATCATCTGGGGACAAGCCTCTACGGATTCAACCAGTCCAAAACTGTGGTGTCCCAGAATGTGCACCTGCCTTTTGGACAGCGAAGCTATGTGTCCGGTAATTCACCGTACCATGAGTTCACGGGCAAGCCTTGGGATACTGAGTCGCAGATGTATTACTTCCCGTACCGGTACTACAGCCCGAATATGAATCGATGGACGATGCCGGATCCGATGGGGCTGATTGATGGGCCGAATGTGTATGGATATGTAAAAAATGCTCCGATCAGATTTTTGGACAAATTGGGATTTCAATTCTACCCACCACTTCCTCCACCAACACCAATCGAAGATCTCCAAGGATGTGAGGATGCGGCACCAGTTTCCGCTGATTCTGGTATTTGCAGTATATATGGAGCTAAAGATTCTTTTTTGGGTTTTGGTGCGCGTTGTGTATGTGAAAACGCTGGAGAATCAGACTGGGATAAGGCTGTACGGGGTTGTCTAGCATGTGCTAAGAAAAAAAATATACCCTCGGACAAGGCACATGATGCATGTTACCGTGTTGCCAATGAAAAATATGGGTGGCAAGAAGGTGTCAAGCAAAAATTAGACATAGCAATAAGACTGACTGCTAAATGTTTCTGTAATAAATATTAAAATTTATAGGAAGGCATTTGTGTTTTATAAAATTATAGGGCGAATATTTAATAGTATGCTTAAATTTTTTATATATGTATTTTTTGGCACGGTGATAGGTGGAGTTGGAGGCGGCATTATCGCAGGTATTTCTTTTCTTATAAGTGGAGAACATTTTTCTTTTGGTGTATCATTTGGTCTTCCAGTGGGCATGATGCTCGGATTTTCTGCCTGTTTTTTTTCTTATTTTTTTGTGAACAAAACAAATCCGCGTGAAGTCGCCCGAATTCTTCTTGTCAGTACGTTTTTCCCATCATTTATCTTGGCTTTAATACCTGAATTAGGGGCGCCCCTTGCAATGTTTGGGGCGATAGCTGGCTTTATTGCAGGTAGCGTTGTTATTTTTATGCGGAGAATATCATGGTATTCCAAAGACAAACTACGAAATAAGCCACAATGAGGGACAATTTTTCGAAAAGTGACGGGTAATTCAGGGACAGACCAGAAGGGCACTAACTTAAGGTATTTTGCGATATTTGCTTCTGTGAGCGATTTCCTTAAACAGATGGCGAGGTTGGTTGAGCAGTTGATAATTCTTGGGTCTTCGCTTTCTTGCACGGGGCTCAACTCGGTTTGGTCTTCGGGGTACTGTAGCACGGCCTATCGCTTGAAGCATGGCGTGATACAGTTTGGTTAATGCGCTCTCTGAAGCGATGGCCAATATGGGTGTCCATTCACGGATTGCCTGACAGGCTCCCTTGAAACTGATTCGCTCCAGGGGTTTAAGTGTTGCCCTTGCGGCTTCGATCATGGTCGCGCGGATAAGGTTGTAGGCGATGATGTGCATAACGACCTCCTTTTCAACCATTTCCGGGGTCTTACAGCGCAAGACATCCATGCCCAGGGAAATTTTAATATCCTTGAAATAGAGTTCAACGCACCACCGGCGGCGGTAGAGTTCCGCGAAGGCCGTTGCCGGAAATCTCCTGTAGTCGGTCAGTGTGGTGGCGATAGTGATGGGTTGGCTTCTAAATCCGGGAATATCCACGGTAAACGAGACGTGGCGCAGATTCAGGACGCAGGGGATGGCAGCCCATAGTTCTTTTGACAATCCCTTTGGGCAGGGTTTCATTTTTGTCCATTGCACAAGCGCGTCTCCGGGTCCGATCCTCTTGGTGATGCGTGCCCCGGCGCTGCGACGTTGATGCAGTCTCATGACGGAATCTATTCCCTGTCCGAGCAACCAAAAAAATTCGAAGAAACCGCAAAAGCCTCTGTCTGCCAGAAGAAAGGCGGGTTTCGCTTCGGTTTATGCCCATGTTTTTGCCTGTTTGTTGATTAGGACACAGGAATGTTTCAAGTACACCATACAAAGGCCCGCTCCACCCGGCCATTTTTACGTTGTCAAAGCAGAAAAGATTTTGGGGTAATGACAAATCCGGATAAGGGAATATCGTCGTCGCCCCGGACACGCAAATTTTCGCGGCTCAATACCCTGCCCGTGCACTCCCCTACCAGCGCTTGCCACAGTTCCTCGCGGGAAAGCGGCCATGGCGCGGGGCCAGTGTGGTTCGCTGTT
>JAAYBJ010000255.1 GCA_012730105.1 Candidatus Hydrogenedentota bacterium | reverse complement strand
GCGGAAGGCGAGGGCGAGGCGGAAGGCGAAGTAGAAGGCGAAGGCGAAGTAGAAGGTGAGGGTGAAGTCGAAGGTGAAGGCGAAATTGAAGGCGAGCCGGGTATCGGTGATGCGCTGACCGCTTTTGTGAAGGCGGCGGATTCCTGCTACAGCTATTCCTGGCCCATGAAACAAACCTATACCTATGCCGGCATGACGGCGGATGTGTATCTGATTGCACAGATGCGTTCCCAGTGCTGGGATCCCGACGGCTATGTGGAGGATGGCGACAATTGGGTGCATCCCCTGGTCATTATCAATCCCCGCAACCGGCTCACGGACACGGCCTTGCTGTTCATCGATGGCGGCAGTCGGAACTCGGTGCCGTCGATAGAGCCGACGCTGGCGCTCATTGCCCTGTATTCAGGCACACCTGTCGTGCATATCAAGAATATTCCCAGCCAGCCGCTTACGTTCACGGACGAAGTGATTGCGGCCGGTGTGGAAGACAACTACATGGGCACGCCCTTTGTGCTGCGTCAGCGCTCCGAGGATGCCGCCATCGCCTATTCCTATGACAAGTATCTCCGGGACTATCGCGACGGCCATGGGGCAAGCAAGCCCTGGCCGCTGTTGTTCCCCATGGTCAAGGCTGCGGTGCGGGCTATGGACACGGCCGAAACGGTGCTGCGCGAAGTGGCCCAGAAACCGGTGGATGATTTCGTGGTGTCGGGCGCTTCCAAGCGCGGCTGGACCACCTGGCTTACCGGCGCGGTGGATGACCGCGTCAAGGCGGTGGCGCCTATCGTCATCAATGTGCTGAACATGGAGAAAAATCTGGCCCATCATCGCAACGCCTACGGGTACTGGTCCCCGGCTATTTATGACTACGCCCAGAAAGGCGTTTTCGACCAGCTGATCCCCACCGAAGAAGTGCCCGTCTTGTCGGAAGAGGCCTCGGCGCTGCTCGGGCTGGTGGATCCCTACAAATACGCCGAAGCCGGCAAGTTCCGGGATAAGGCCGTGTACATGCTGAATGCCACGGGCGATGAATTTTTCGTGCCGGATCTGGGCGCCGATGACGATTCGCTGGAGGTGCTCGGGGCCAAATCGGCCGCGGCGCACGCGTCCTTTATTCCCAATGTCGGCCACGGCATGGGCGGCCTGGACAGTGCGCTTGATATGAGCGACCCCTACAGCCCCGGCTCCATGTTCCTGGCGTGGTACCTGGCCGCTTCCCAGGATGCGGCCCTGCCCGGGTTCGATTGGTTCTTTGACAATGATGGCGCCATTCGCGTGGTGGTGGATCCGGCGAATGCGCCCGACGAAGTGCGGATGTGGCAGGCCACCTCCCAGGGCAAACGGGACTTCCGTGATTATGTGCTTGGTGACGCGTGGACCGCCACCACCCTGTCGGCCGCCGCCGACGGCATGACCTACCGCGCCAAGCCCGTCGCGCCCGCAGCCGGGAATTACAAGGGCTTTTATATTCAGCTAAAATATAAGAATAAGGCCCGCTCCGCCGCCGGTGTCGCGCCCGACCTGGTGTTTTCCTCCCCGGTGCGCGTACTGCCCGTGGACGGCGTTGGCGCGCCCACCTATCCTGAGTTTACGTATGTGAACGCCACAGAGGAGCGTCCCGATGCGGTATATTTCGGCGAGGACAAACTGCCGATGATCGTGGTCTATGGCACCCCCTATGACATGGGATATAACTATG
>JAAYBJ010000254.1 GCA_012730105.1 Candidatus Hydrogenedentota bacterium | reverse complement strand
GCTCATCGGATCGATTTCCATGGCCTTTGTAAAACATTCCCGCGCCTTGTCCCTGTCGCCCAGGCCCAAGTACCCAAGACCCTGAATATAATAGGAGGACACCCGGCGGTCTTTCCGGCCCAGTTCATGTTCCAACAGGAATTTTCGGGCGGTATGCGACTCCTCCACGGACACGGTGATATGCCTGCCGTCCTTCACCGTGCCCAGCCGGTTCTCCCCTTTGGCAATCAGTTCCCGGAACCGTTTTTCCGCTTCCGCCTTGTCTCCGCCAAGTTCTAGCGATGCCAGTGCTTTGAAATAAGCCAGTTCCGGGAAATCCCCGGCGCCCCACCCGCTGGCCGGCGCATACTCCACCATCGCCTTGAAATGCCCCTGGGCCGCTTCTTCATTGCCCGCCCGTTTACTGTTGAGCCCCAGGTAATACTGGGCGATGCCCGTCTTGCTGTCCCGTTCCGCCTCCAGGTTGGCGGGGAACTCCATGGCCCGCAGGAAAGATTGTTCCGCTCCCGGGTATTCCGCCCGCTCCATCAATGCCCGGCCCTTCTGGAGGTGGGCGTCCACCCAGTACACATGGGGATTGAAGGTGGCGCCTTCCTTGATGTGGTACTGCAACTGTTCCAGCAAACCGATGGCCGCTTCATAGTCCCCGTTGTAAATGCTCAATTTGATGCGCATCAACTGGAGGTCCGTCACGTCCTTGCCCATCTCCCCGTATTCGGCGAGAAACGTGGTCAACTGCTCCGCTGTAAGGCTCGCATAAGACATGTACAACTGCGCCTCGGAGAAGAAACGCGGCTCGGAAGGATACAGGGAAATGGCTTTCATGACGTTCTGCAGGGCTTCCGGCATCTGATGCAGATGGTTCGCTTGGAGATAGGCCATATTCCGATAGATCATGGCCTCGTCACTTTTATATTGGGCCGCTTTTTCCCAGCACGCTACGGCCGCCTCTTGCTGCCTGTCAGCCAGGGCATTGCCCAGCAGATACCAGGCCGAAGCATCTTCCGGATTCTTCTCGACGGCAAAACGAAGCACTTTCACGGATTCGTCGCCATAGGGGAAACACAGGTCGGTGGAAAGCCCGGATGCCTTGCTCAATGCTTCCCGCGCTTTCTCCTCCTCCCCGGACAATGCCAGGTACATGCCCAGGTGATAGTGCACCATCGGATAGGCATTCAGCGCGGGTGGTGCGGATTCCGCGGCCATGGACATGATCGCCGTTGCGTCATCGTACAAGCCGAAAGCCGCGTACCGGGCAGCGGTTTCGATGTAATTGTAGGGTTCCTCGCGCAAATGGGCGACAAAATAGTGCCGCGTTTCCGTGAACGGGCTGCCGGTCATAATTTCGCCCAACAGGAACTGTTCATACATAGCCATGAAGTTCAAGGGATCGGATTCGTAGATTTGCCGGTTGATTATCGTGGACTCCTCGTAACGGCCCAGATTCCTGAGCGCAATCGCTTTTGCGAGTACGGCCTCGATGTTTTGCGTGTTTGCCGCGCAGGCACGTTCCGCGGCATCCAGCGCCTTGTCCCAGCGGCCGCGCCTGCCCTCCAGTTGCGCTGCCAATGTGTATCCCGCCGAGCTCCATTCATAGGCCCACGTGGCGCGATAGAGCATCTCCAGGGCTTCCTCCGCCCGGTCCTGCTTCATATAGCACACGCCCAGGTAATAGAGGGCATCCGCATCCTCAGCTTTCTTATGGTTGCCTGTAACCACGGCGACGGCACGTTTCAGGTACTCTTCCGCTTTCTCATATTCCCCCCGCTTCAAATAGATCTGCCCGAGGCGGGTATTGGTCGGGACGTCATTCGCATCTATCTTCAGCGCCGCTTCGTAGTACTTCATATAGTCAAAGTTCGTGTTACCGAACTGTTCCAGTTTCAAGCCCGCGAAGTACAGTTCCCGGGCGGTACGGTATTCCTTCGGATCCAGGGGATCCTTGTAGGGTTCCGGAAAAGGCTCGTTCAGCATTGGCTGCTTCCGCCAGGCGGCCAGTTCCCTTCCATCTCCGGCACGTACGACAATCTTTAAGTCCTCAAGCACGGTGCCTGCACTGATCTCCACGTTTTTCTGATAGGTCGCCGCCGGTGAAATATCCACCGTTTCCTCCAGAATGACCGCATCCTTCAACGTGAGCACGATTGTTGCGCTTTTTTGTTCCGAGGTGGTATTCACCTGCACCAGCGCGGTTTGTCCCTGCAGTTCCAGGTTCACCGCGCAGTCTTTGTTCGCCTCCTTGATGCCGCTCATCCCCTTGATTCCGTACAGGTACATGTCGCCGTACTTGGTTTCAAAGGGAGCAACGAAGTTATAGTCAGGCTGGTTGTCTGAGTAAAAGCCCATCATCATCTCGGCGTAGGGACCGTCCTCGTCCGTTAATTTCTGGTCCCAGACCTCCTGGACCTCGTTCTTCCCCCAGTTCCAGAGTTTCTTCCCCTTGAAAATGCGGTAGTCCCCCACCAGGGCGATGCCGGCATCCTTGGCGTGGTCAATGCCGCCCATGAAATCCTGGCCTGTCTTCGTGACAAAAAAGGACACCGGTTGTTTCGCTTCCTTCCACCAGGACAAGTCTTCTCCATGGGTATAGTCCACCGACTGGTACACCTGGTTCAGCACCGGCCAGCGCGTAAACTCGGTGACATAGTGGAAGTTCATCATCTCGACATCGGGCGGGAAGATGAACTGGTAGCTGTCGTTGACATGGACCGCCACATTGGCAAAGTACAGGGCGGGATACTGAAAGGGGGTGACATTCATGCTCCTGAAAGAAATTTTCACATACGCCTTGCCGGGTTCCAGGGTCATACCCGTCATCCACCGCGTCTGGCTTCGCTTTTCATATTCCCCCACCCAGACCGTACCGCTGCCGTCGAGACCGTTGGTATAGACCCAGTCCACCTCGATAAGACTTGTGGCGCGGTGATGGTGCGGGGTATTCCATTCGACACCGCCGGAAGTCCATGCGCCCAGCGTGCCAATGAGGGCGGGTTTCACAACATGGTTGTTATACACCACCTCGTAGTTGTTGGTCTTGTCCTGGACGTAGTACAGGCGGCCGCCCATCTCGGGGGTGATGCAAACCTTAAGAAACTCGTTTTCAAGAATAAGAGCCTTGTATTCCTTGTCCACCTTTTCAGTGTCCTGCACATCATAGAAGGGATAGGGATAAATGTGCCTTTCCGCCAGCTGCACCTCTTCCGAGCGAAAGAACAGGGGTACCTTGTCCGGATCTTTCGCCTCGTAGGTGGGAAGAACAATAGTCTCTTCGGATAAGGTGACCTCAGCGGAGCAGAGATTTCCGACGAGCAAGAGAACAGCCAACAGCATTGCGAACATGAAACGCTTCCTTTAATGTTTTTGCATCAGGAACGCTTGCCAGGGAACAACGATCTGGCTTTGGAGAGTCCTTTGCCGGGTCTCGAACGCTCCGGCGATATGATATCCCTTTACGCCAGTGCCCATCCATGTCGCCTGGAAACCGCTTTGAAAAAGTGCCGGCGAGCCCCAAACTCAATTAGGGCCCTTTCGTCTGGTCAGGGGGATAAAAGAAAAAAATTCCGACACGGAGTACAAGCACCTCAGTTTATTCGCATCACCCTCAGTAACAGCAAGCGGGGCCGCGCTCTTATTGTTATTGCCCGACGATCAGAGTTCGAACCTGCCGCATCGCATACGATTTCCTCCTTGCCGCAGGCCTTTTATTTTTCCGGAATTATGCGGTTATATGTTAAAATTTACACGCATAGAGGCAATGCAAAAGGAGTTCGCTATGGCCGAAAAAAAAACGTTGGAAGAACTCATCGAGCGTTTGCCGTCTGATTGTCAGGCGGAAGTACAGGATTTCATTGAATTCCTCATAGACAAACATGAGCGAAAGTCCGGGAATAGATTGCTGCAGAATTGGGCGGGCGCGTTAAAAGAACACCGGCAGCACTATTCATCAGTAGCGTTGCAGCACCAGGCGGCGCAGTGGCGTATACAATGAGATATCTTCTTGACACCAACATTTGGCTGGAAAGGCTCCTTGACCAGGAACATTCAGAGGAAGTGGGACAACTGTTGGCCGCGCTGCCCTCAGATCGAATGGCAATGTCTGATTTTACGCTCCATTCCATTGGTGTTATTCTGGGACGACTCGGAAGCGCGGATGTTCTTGTCTCTTTTGTCAAAGACATCTTTATCAATGGCGCCATCAGCCTGGTTACGGTACCTCCTGTGCTCATGGACAATGTTGCATCGGTAATGAAACGGTTCGGTTTGGATTTTGACGATGCCTATCAATATGTGGCAGCCGAACAAGCGGACGCTCACATCGTCAGTTATGACAAGGATTTTGACGGGACGGATCGGAAACGCGTACTGCCTGCCGACATCCTGGCAAACGAAGTATAGCGCAACACTTCAGTTATCCACGATGATGGACAGCTAATCTCTCGAGACCGGCGATGTTCCCGTATTTATCCCTTTATTTTCGACCGATTGGCGCAAGAAAACAGACCTCTTCCCATGAGAACCACTGCCGCCGATAATGGCCACATTGTCCTGTTGGTAATCCTTACGGTCATCCTGACTGCCCCGCAGGAGTAGACTTCTGCCACGGCGGATTTAAGCGGAAGCGTCCACTCAAGTACAATGCCTGGGGTTCTTTAACAGTACTCCCGTGTCGTGCCCGTTCAGGACTTGTTATGCCCATGCCAGTCATTCCCTTGAAATACCAGTTATGGTTTTATTACGGCGCACTGGCCTGCGTGGCCATGGCGGTAAGCATGCATGATTCCACGTTCAACAATTTCCTTGCCGAAACGTTTCACCTGAGCGCCGACGCGCGGGGCCACCTGGAATTCCCCCGGGAGCTGCCCGGATTCCTGGTAGTTACGATGACGGGGCTGCTCTGCATGCTGCCGCTGACACGGGTGGGACTGGTCGCAACACTCCTTTCCACAGCCGGACTGGTCAGTCTGGCATTGTACGGCATTTCCTATCCCTTCATGATCGTGAGCATGGTGGCCATGAGCGCGGGTGTGCACCTGCTGCAGCCCGTAGGCGCATCCATTGTGATCGGCCTGAGCGGAGAACACAATCGGGGCGCCCGCCTGGGCCAGGCCGCAGCGGTGAGCACGATATTCACAGCGCTGGGCACCGGGCTGGTATGGCTGTTCATGGACCGCACCGCGCCCCAATATCAAACCACCTTCCTATGCGCGGCGGGGGTCTTCCTGTGCGGCGGGCTGTTCTACGCGCTCATGCACATCCCCCATCTGCACCAGCCCCGGCAGCGGCTGGTCTTCCGGAAGGCGTACCGGCTGTATTACCTCCTCGAATTTCTTTCCGGCGCGCGCAAGCAGATATTCCTGACTTTCGGGCCCTGGGTGCTGATCAAGGTGTACGGACTGCCAGCGCCGTCCATCGCGGGGCTGCTCATGGTCTCCTGCCTGATAGGCATCGTGTTCAAGCCCCTGGCGGGCATGGTGATGGACTATACGGGGGAACGGGTTGTAATGATCGCGGAGGGTCTTGTGCTGGTCGTGGTCTGCCTGGGCTACGGATACGCCCAGTGGCTCATCGCCGACCCGGGTTGGGCGCGGAGGCTCGCCTGCTGCTGCTTCATCCTGGACGAAATGCTCTTCGCCCTCGGTAACGCCCGCGCCCTCTACCTGTCCCGGCTGGCGCCGTCACCCCAGGAACTGAATTCCTCCCTGGCCATGGGCGTTTCCATCAACCACGTGGCTTCCATGCTCATCCCCACTGTAGCGGGCGCCATCTGGGTCGGCCTCGGCTATGAGCGGCTTTTCCTGGGTGCTGCGGCTTTTGCACTGGTCCTCGCCGGCGTGGCCTCGCTGGTGCCCCGTTCTGGAAGGAGATTTTCAAAGACATGAAGACCTTGGTCTCGGTATTTATGGTAGCTGGAATGATTTTACAAGCACCCCAACATCCTGGCACACCCACGCCGGAACAAATCGCCTGGCATGAAATGGAAATCCAGATGTTCCTCTGCCTGGACCCCTGCACCTGGCAGGGGCGGGAATATGACGACCATTCGACTCCGCTTGAACAAATCAATCCGGTATCACTTGACACCGAACAGTGGTGTGAGGCCGCCAAGTCCTTTGGCGCAAAGCAAATTCTCTTCGTGGCCAAGCATACCGGCGGGTTCTGCTGGTGGCCCACGGAAACCACGGAATACTGCGTGCGCAATATCTCCTGGAAAAACAGAAAGGGTGACGTGCTCGGCGACCTGGCCGCCAGCTGTCGGCGGCACGGACTGAAACTCGGCGTGTATATCTATCCCGGCGACGACCAGTGGGGCGCGGGCATCGGCAGCGGGGGCAAAACGGCCGACCCGGCCAAGCAGGAAGAGTACAACGAGGTACTGCGCCGCCAGTGGACCGAAGTGCTCACCCGCTACGGCGAGATTTCCGAACTCTGGTTCGACGGCAGCTGTGTCATTGAACTGGGCGACATCATCCAACAATACGCGCCCAAGGCCATGGTTTTCCAAGGACCCCATGCCACACTGCGCTGGCCGGGGAACGAAAAAGGTATCGCCCCCGAACCCGCCTGGCAGACCGTGAAGCGGGCGAACGCCTTGTCCGGCGGCGCCACGGGCGCCCACTCCGATCCCGACGGCGATGCCTGGCTGCCCATGGAAATGGACACGACCCTCCTGGATCACAAGTGGTTCTGGGGACCAGATACCGATCACATGCTGAAACCCCTCGATACCCTGATGGAGATTTATTTGAAGTCTGTCGGGCGGGGCGGCGTACTGCTCCTTAATGCCACACCGAACACTTCAGGATTGATTCCGGAATCGCACCTGGCCCGTTACCGTAAATTCGGTGCTGCCATAAAACGCCTCTATGAGAATAAAAAAGGCGAGACCTCCGGAGAGGGCACCGAATTCGAAATACGTTTTGACGCACCCACATCCGTCACCCACACTGTTATCAAAGAAGACATCCGCCGGGGACACGCCGTACGGGAATTCCGGGTGGAGGGCCTGGTCAACGATGTTTGGATATTACTCGCCCAGGGAGAACCCATCGGCTATAAACGCATAGACACCTTTGAAAAGGTCGAAGTGAAAGCGCTGCGGCTGCATATCACCAAATCCGCCGCCACGCCGAATATCCTGCAGTTTGCGGCTTATGAGGCCAATGACCCTTTGGCACCCCTCCAGGAATCCGGGAAAGCGGAAGGAATTCCCATAGAATCGTGGAAAGACGTCAAACTTTCGCAAGACTGGCAGACGGTGGAGGTGGACCTTAGCCCGGCGATCCGCAAGCCCGGAGAATATATCATCATGATTCAACAATCTGATAAGGGAGGCGCACTCGAGACCACGGATGCCATGGTGCTGATTGCAGGCGTGGAAGCGCCGCGTCATATCACGCCCCTGGACCGACCCAATGCCTGGCGTATCCAGCGCACGGATCAGGTCACCAGCGACGAGAAAGGCCGTACCACGCTGCGATTGCGGACACGCTGTATTGCCGGCGGACAGTGCGAAGCAGATTTGCTGCTTCGAGAGGCAACACCCTAGAGCACCGGCGTGACAGGTATCCCTTTCCCACCCGTGCATGGTTTATACTAGCTTCAGGCCATAAAAAGGATCCGTTGCGTTTTATTAAGTCCATTAAGAAGGCCATGACCTATGGATACCGCCATTTGCTGTCCAAAATTTGACCCCTCACCCTGGGAAGGCAAGACTTTTGTATGGGATAAAAGGAAATTCATCAAGGACCGGGCTTTCAGTCTCTTTTACATCCCGTTAAATTTCGGCATGGTCATGAAAAGGACACATGATCTCGTACAAGCATCCGGCGCCACCATACCGGAGTATCTCTGCCTTTCCGACCATAGATCAAAATGGAGGATAGATGTCTACCTGGCCGTGGACGAGGAGATTCCCGGTGCAGAAAACGTCACGTTAAGCGGCCGCTATTTCAGCAAAGTCTACGAGGGGCCCTATAGCGACACCGGCAAATGGTGCAAGAATTTTGAATTGTACACGCGTGAACAAGGAATGAACATTCGCACGCAGTTCATGTGGTATACCACCTGTCCCAAGTGCGCGAAGAAGTACGGAAAGAACTACACTGTCATTATCGGAGAGACCGGCTGAATATCTCTAGGATACATAACCCCGGCCGATAGACCCGGCCCCCGTCCATTTACCATTACGCTTTTCATAAACACGTATCCCCCCTCGCCCCGCAAGCCAGTTAGACTGGTTCCCCAGGTAAATCATAGCCACGGTTCCGTCCTTGCTGAATCCCGGCCGTGAAAGAGTAATGATTCCCGGCGATTCTGCGTAAATCATATAAAATGCTTTCCAGCCATCCTTCCCTTCTGTTTGAAAAAGAGTTTTCACCTCCTGCTCTGTCAAAACAGAATGTCTGAGCGGAATTGTTCCAATAGAATCAAGTGTATTGGACCCTTTGTTCTTTCGCAATAAATCGCGGGCAGCTTCCGCATAATCCTTGCCGAGACGGGTAGCCGAAGCAATCACGCCTGCTTTGGAAAAGATTGATAATTCCTGGTCAATTACAAGCGGAATATCTTGTGAAACTGCTTCGGCAAATTCCAGTCGCAGAACTTGCTCCACAAAGAGTGCATCAGTATGATTTGGAGTTGTGGCGATTGGTCCTGGTCCTGTCTGACAACCCAATAGCGCTATAGCGATTATTATTATAAGACTGCGTTTCATTCTCTTTTCAGCCTTTCGGATTGTGTTGAAACCCGCGGATACGTGCAGTCCCGCGCAACAGCATATTGAATTGGCGCCCATTTCATTTGAACTCATTCCCTGTTAAACATTTTACAGCGCTAATATCAAGTATGCCACAGATTAACCGTGGTACGCGAAAGGACAGACACGGAAACCAATAAACATGCGGATTGATTCCCGCTTTCAGAAAAGGACGGTTTGCGCTCGGTGAAAAGTCGGCTTCAGGCGCACACCAGACAAAATCCATATGAGCGCCGCTCACCTTCCGGGCCTTTTGTGGCGCACCACATCGCGCCATGTATAATGCTTTCAGGTTTTGTTGTTCAATCTGCCGGCACTGTACGCACGGCATGGGAGTACTGTTTTATGTCGCAAAAGGATCTCGCCTCATATCGTGAATTAATTGAGAAACTCAAAGTGAATGTCAGCCGCGTCATCCAGGGAAAGGAAGAAGCCATTGACCTGTTTCTCACCGCACTCTTCGCAGGTGGCTCGATCCTGATGGAAGATGTGCCGGGCGTTGGCAAGACGACCCTGGCAAAGGCGCTCGCAAAATCCATAGACGCCGCATTCAGTCGGATACAGTTCACACCGGACCTGTTGCCCTCAGATATTCTGGGAGCCTCCATATACAATCCTCAACAAGGATCCTTCACGTTCCGGCAGGGACCCATATTCTGCAATGTGCTGCTGGCTGATGAAATAAACCGCGCTTCGCCCCGCACCCAGTCCGCCTTGCTCGAAGCGATGGGTGAAGGGCAGGCCACCATAGAGGGAAACTATTTTCCGCTGCCGTCGCCATTCCTGGTAATAGCCACACAGAACCCGATTGATTTCCACGGCGCCTATCCCCTTCCGGAAGCGCAAATGGACCGGTTTCTCCTGCTGTTGCGCCTGGGCTACCCGGAGCCGGAAAAAGAAATGAGCATTCTCTATACCCTGGCGGAAACCCATCCTATAGACAATGTTCACGCCGTCATGGGACGCGATGAAGTTCTGGCCATTCAGCAGGCCGTGCGCCGTGTTCGCGTTGACGAACGCATCGCAAGGTATATCATCGACATTGTGCAGGAGACCCGATCGGACAGCCGTTTGAAACTCGGCGTGAGTCCCCGCGGTTCACTGATGCTATTTCGCGCTTCCCAAAGCGCGGCCTTTATGGCAAATCGCGATTTCGCACTGCCTGATGATGTGCAGCATATGGCCCCGGAAGTACTTTCCCACCGCCTGGTACTGACTTCCAAATCCAAGTACGGCGGCGCAAGCAAAAGGGATATTATCCAGGAAATACTGACAAGGGTAAAAACGCCCCTATGAGTTGGGAAACTTCACTTTTACGAAGGCTCTATGTCTATCTCTGGCTCTTTAAGTTGACCCGTTTCGGCAAGGTGCTGGTCCTGTTCGGAGTATTAGCCGCCTCTTTCGTGGCATGGTCCGTGGAGATTTTGTCCTTCTACCTGTTCTCGGCGCTATTTGCCGTCGGATTCTTTTCATTTCTGTTTAATCTGATGTGGCGCACCCGCTTCGAGATGCGTTTGTCCATGCCGGACCGGGTCGTCGCGGGGGCGTTTCTGCGGGCCGTCGTGGATGTGCGCAACACCGGACGGCTGCCTGCCTATGACGTGGGTGTTTCTTTTGTTCTCCTTCCAGCCGGACTCCGTGAAGTTACCGTGGAAAACTACATCCCGGTATTGTCGCCCGGCGAAAGCGCCCGCTTGTTTCTTTCCATTCACGCGGCCCAACGCGGCAGTTACCGATTGCCCCCGCTTCGATGTTTCAGCGCCTTCCCTCTGCGTCTGCTCCGTTCAGGAGCCTCGCGCCTGCCTGTGGGCAACCTGCTGGTCCTGCCGTCTTTTACAGCCTTGGAAAATATCAACGTGCCGGTGAGTCCGCGTTACCAGATCGGGGGTGTGGCGCTAACCGCGAATATCGGTGAATCGCCTGAATACATAGGCAACCGCATGTTTCAGGCCGGTGATTCCATCCGGCGCCTGGATATGCGCGCCTGGGGCAGGGTGGGCGCCCCGGTGGTGCGCGAATACCAGGAAGAATACTTCCTGCGTCTCGCGGTCGTGCTTGATACATTTGTGGCCCACTCCACATTGCGCCACCCCCGCAGGCTGTCCCGGCTGGAGAGCGCCATCAGTCTGACCGCTGCCATGGTGGATGCTTTGTCACGAGGCGAGTACCTGCTTGATATTTTTGCGGCGGGCCCGGAACTGTATAATTTTCGTGCAGGCCGGGGCGCCCCCCCTTTTGACAATGTGTTGGAAATTCTGTCTTGTATCGAACCCTGCCACACCAATCCGTTTCGTGTTATTACACCAGCTCTGGCTGATGAACTGGGCAATATCTCCACCGTATTGTTTGTATTTTTGGATTGGGATAAAGATCGGCGAGAAATGACACGCATCGCCGCTGAATGCGGTTGCCGTACCCGCGTATTGGTCGTCCGTGAAGGGAATACGACCCTGCCCGCGGAATCCGACGGAGAAATATCCCTGACCTGCATCACACCGGACACGCTTCGCAGCGGCGGAGTGACATCCCTATGAATCCCACACGCGTCGTATGTTTTTTACTTATCTTGCTCCAGGGAATTCTGACAGGAATCCTCACGAATACCCTTCTTTTCCCGCTAATAATGGTTGTTCTGGCGCTATTAGTCTTTAAACAACCCCTATCCATCTCCCTTACCAGTCGGCAGAAGATATATGGTCTTTTGGCCCTGTCGCTCTTTTTCGCACTCAAGATGCGGTTCTTTCCTATGGAATTTGAGGGCAGGTTCAGCCCTTTTCCCAACAACTATGAGTTAAACCATGTCGTAGCGCAGGGTTTACTTGCCCTTCAAGTCATTATTTTTGCGGTAACACCCCATGCCAAGGAACAAGCAGGTTCATTTTATTCTTTGCGTTACCTCTTCCCGCTGTTGACAATGACGCAGTTGTTGATGATCACCGATTTTGTTAGCAAGTCGAACTTGCACCGCCTGGCAGGCCTGTTAGGTGCAGGCCTGTTTACCCTAATCTTTTTTGCCTACATTTTTTCAGTAACCAGGGCGAATACCCGCATTCACGGCAGTGTTGTCCGCACACTGGCATGTCTTATCCTCCTGGGCGTTTCCAT
This sequence comes from Candidatus Hydrogenedentota bacterium, assembly GCA_012730105.1. Taxonomy (GTDB): domain Bacteria; phylum Hydrogenedentota; class Hydrogenedentia; order Hydrogenedentales; family CAITNO01; genus JAAYBJ01. Next base: position 23,240 of record JAAYBJ010000254.1, on the reverse strand, counting down.
TGTGGCGGGGATCCTGTTCGCCCACTATGCCGGGCCTAACGTTTCGCGTCTAGATGTCTTTTTCTTTCAACTTCTTCGTCCACCTATCACGCCAACAGGCACAGGCATTTCGGAAAGATCAACATTAAGGAGTGTGAGCGACACGCGCAGTGCAAACGAGAATCAGGTGATCGTACGCATAGAAGCGGATAACGCACCCGATTACCTTCGCGCGTACGTATTTGATTTTTTTGACGGCCGCAACTGGCAGTCTTCCCTTGATGCAACGTATCGCCTTCCGGACAGGGCGCCTCCGGACTATCCCCTGGACGGCAACTACTTCCGCCTGCGCCCTATAAATAGTGAAACGCTAAGCACAATGACGGTCTGGCCCGCAGCCTCTTCATCCTCTCTGCTTACCACCCTGAGAACACGCGGCGTCGCAAGCGAACTATCTGATTTGCATGTGGACGACCATTACTGCTGCAAGGTAAAACGCCTGCCCTTGAACCGCCCCTACCACTTACTGGAAAGCGCGCGTGCAGATGACGTTCCGCCGGAGCCTGTAAGACGGGCGTCTTATCTTCAGATTCCCGACAGTCTTTCACCCGAAGCACGGTCTCTTTGCCTTTCCGTACTGGAGGGGGCGCATACAACGGAGGAAAAAATCAGCGCCGTAATTGGTTATTTTCTGTCCCATTACACTTACAAAATCGGAATCACTATTCCTCCGGGACAGGATGCTCTTAGCTTCTTTCTGACGCAACGCCCCCCGGCACACTGTGAATATTTCGCCGCCGCCGCCACACTGATGCTGCGCCTGTCCGGGGTCCCGTGCCGGTACGCCACTGGTTTTGCCATTGCGGAAAAAAATACGGCGGGAGGCTACTGGGTGGCTCGAAACCGTGACGCCCACGCCTGGGCGGAAGCCTGGGATGAAAAACGAGGCTGGGTCATCGTTGAAGCGACTCCCCCGGACGGCCAGCCCCATTCATCCAGTTTTGGACGGCTGACTTCCTTGTGGGATGTTCTGAAATTCCGCATCAGCCTGGCCCTGGCGCTGGTGCGCGAAAAAGGGGTTCATGTAATCACACTTGCCGCCGTCGCCTTGGGACGCCTGCTGCTTTTTTCCCTCCCGGGACGCGCGATCCTCTTGGGAGCGGCACTCTGGATGCTTTCACACGCGATAAAACGCTTCCGTGCCAAGGGGCCCGTAAAGAAAACATCCGTCGAAGAGCGGCGCTATATCAGCCTTCTTGCGCGTATGGATCGTCATACGCGACATCACGGTTTTATACGCCCGCACCACCAGACCTTGAACCAGTTTGCGGCCGCTGTTCGCAACGCGAATCCTTCAGATGCGTGGCATACCGCGACTGCCCACTGGTACGAAACATGCTCCAAACTTCGATTTGACGGGACACTGCCAACCGAGACAATCTCCGTGTTGAATGAACTGTTTCTGAGCCTCACACAAATAGATCGGGAGAAACGACCAAATAACTGAAAAGCGTCCCGGTTCCCAGGCAGATGAAGCAGCGCGCCCCAGTCCGACACCAATTCATTTACCGCTCGCCTCAGGGCCCAATATCCCGTTTACACCACCGGATTCGGCACAAACGTAGTGCGGCATTGTTTCAGGTAATTCAGGCCATGCACCTGGCCGGTCATTTCAAGGTCATCCTTGTACACCGGATCATGCCAGCCTTCAATATCGATGCTGCCTTTGAACCCAACCTGACGCAAAATGGAAATGATATCCGTCCAGTTGGTGTCGCCGAAACCGGGCGTGCGGTGGTGGACATATTCTCTGGCGCCACCAATGCCGAAGGTTTTGATGACGTCCCACTGCACCGTGGCGTCCTTTCCGTGAAGATGAAACACCTTGTGCGCCCACTGGCGCAGCTGGGGAATCGGGTCGATGAGTTGCACCAGTTGATGGGAGGGCTCCCACTCCAAGCCCAAGTTATCATAGGGCAGCGTATCAAACATCATTTCCCAGGCCACCGGATTATGGGCGATATTCCAGTCGCCCCGATGCCAGTCACCGCCCATCTCGCAGTTTTCAAAGGCAATGCGGACGCCCTTATCCGCGGCACGCTTTGCCAAGGGTTCGAAAATTTCCTTGAACCGGGGCATGCTCTTGTCCACAGGCTCATCCACGATCCGTCCCGCGAAACCGGCCACGATGTCGCAGCCGAAGAGGGGCGCGGCGTCTATGAGCGCGATCCATGCCTGCCGCGTTTCTTCATCCACGGACTTGCCTCCCAAGGGATTGCCATAAACCGCCAGGCTGCTAATGACCGCGTCGTGACCGGCCAGGACCTCGTGTATTTCCCCGGCCATGCGCTGCAGATCGGCTCCCCCCAATGTTTGCCAGAAGCTGATCGAGAAGGATTCAAAGCCGTGGGGCAAAATCTGTTTGATATAGGCCGGCGGGTTATCGCCGCTGTTCACGAGCGTGCCGATACGAATGGTTTCCGGGGCCATGGAAGATTCCTTTGCAGGCTTAGGGATAGGAACGGATTCGGCGGACAAATTCTGTGACTGTCCTGATGCGACGGGAAACAGCGCCGTAGCGCCCGCAGTCAGAACGGCAGCCTCCTTCATAAAACGGCGCCGGGTTCTTGGCTCTGACATAAAAAGCAGACTCCCTGGATTCGAGATTGCGGTGTGACCTGGATTATATCCCCTGCCCTTCCGCAGGCACAACCGCCGTTGCGGCCGGGGTAATTTCGGGAGCAATCTCAAAACGGTTCTTTACATAGATGTGCTCGCTGCGGAGGTGAATGCCGCTCCGCATGGTATTGGGCTCCGGAACGATATACTCCGGCCTCGGGGTGATACCGGGTATCTCAGGAAAGCCATAGATGCTGGAGAGGGCTTCAAAGACGATGGGGGCATCTGAGGCCGTTTCGAAAGACAGTTCGTAGCCCTCCCCGGGAAACAACTGGAAGGAGAACGAGAACGCACCATCCTGTTCTTTCACCTCACGGCCGTCGATCTTCACCGCGCTGATGGGCGGCCCCTCCACCTGGCGCAGGTGTATGTCGTAGGGATAATCCGCGGTTTTCAAGCGCATCGTCACCTGCCGTTTGCCGTTCACTTCCAAACTGCTGGACATGGATCCGGGGTTCAATCCGCCGAATTGCGTGGAAAGGGGCGCTTCTGCGCGAAGGTAATGATCGCCCGGCTTGCCGGGCAGCAGATCTTCAATGGACGCCCTTGCTTCCGTCGGGAAGAACTGCCGTGTCCATTCATCGACCTGCTCATCTTCACTCAGCCACCAGGCGGCGCCGCTGGTCAAGTCCGCGTAATAGACCACGGAATCCATTTTCGGACAGTCCTTGCTTGGCTTGCTCAACGCCAATCCCGCCGTAACCAGCAACAGCGCGACTGCCGCGAACACCGGGTAGATCGCCCACAGACGGCGCGTCCGGCCGAGCAGCACCAGGGCAGGCATGATGTTTAAAAGCAGTATCACGGCGAGCCCGGCCAAAGCAGGCGCCACCAGAATCATCAACATCCATTGCATCATTTTCCATGCGGGCGGCAGCAGGCAGAGAGCGGGTATGGCGAACAAGGTGGCCGCTAAAAGCCAGCCGGGGCTGATTCCCTCCTCACGGGTACCCAGACAGACCAGCGCAAGCCCCAGCGCCCCGAACAGGATGGGCCAGGTCGCGAGAAAACTGCCGCCGGGGAACATGAATACCATGACCGCAAGAATGGGAAGCATCCACACCAGGCCAGCGGCATAGAGGTCGCTCACGCGCAGACGGCGGGCAACCAGGGAGAAGAAGAGTCCGCCGATGGCGATCCCCATCGCGCCAAAGGCGTAGCAGTAGAGTTTGGAATAGTAAAACGCCTCGGGGCCGGGGATATAGGTGAACTTCACGGTGTACAGGTACAGGGCGTTTTCGTACCCGAACACGGTGGCGAGCATGGCAAAAGCGGTAAGGGCCGCAGCCATGATGCCGCCGGCAGTCAGCACGAGCGAAAGAGCAAAGCCCTTGAAGGTAATCCTTCCCGTAAAGAGGCCTGCGGCAATGACGAACATAAGCAGGACCACCGCAAGCATGGCGAGCGGGGTGCCCCTGGACAACGGGTACCGCACCATGCCGTAGCCCAGCGTATTGAAGTATGTCGCGTTGGGACTCTCGAGTTGAAATGCCTCAAAATCGACATTACCGAAATGACGCGCGATACCCATGCTATAGGCGCCCATGTGCTGAATGCTGGGCGGATGGACATGCTCGGGCGAATCGTTCACCGTGTGATACCACATGAAGTTGTCGATGTAGGCGATATTGTAGCCTTTCTTGCCGGCATTGCGGAACTTGGTGAAGTCGCTGCCGAAGGGGGACCGCTCATAGATGGCAAACATGAGGGAACTGGCCACGGGCAGCACGCCGTCCCCCTTGGCCTTGCACAACTCGTCAATGAGCGCCCCATTGTTCGAAGAAGTCTCGTAGACAAGCGCCGGGCCTTTGGTTCCCCGGACGTCCAGATTGGTGACAATGCCGATATCCTCCGCCAGGGGATGATCGCAAAAACCACGGGCACCGTAGCCACCGATTTCTTCCGCGTCCAGGAATGCAAACACGAGGTCGTTGCGCATGCGGGGGAGACTCATGAACGCCCGCGCCGTTTCCAGCATGGTTATGCAGCCGCCGATGTCGTCGGTGGCGCCGGGTCCGTAGGGCACGGAATCATAGTGCGCGCTGAACGTGACCGAGCCCGTACTGTCCGTGCCCGGTATTCGCCCAATAACCGCCTGCTGCAGCTGCAGGTTATTGTCTTTCAGATCCGCTGTGGACATGAACTCGGCTTCAAGACCCATCTCCTTGAGGGTACTCAGCAGGTACTGTGCCGTTTCATCGTTATTCCTGGACCCGGCCGGATGGGTTTTCGAGGAACAGGCAAAAGCATGCTCTACGGCACGATAGGCTGAAAATTCCGCCGACGGGGTATCCTTGGGCAGAGCACGGGGCGGCTTCAAGGAATACATCGCGTAAAAGGTCATCCCGAAAGTAAACAGCAGCGCCGCAAGCGCACACCAGAAGACGGACCGATTCTGATTATTCATGGTGATTCAAGATTCCCTCTTTGTATCCGAGTATTAAGAGAAGTGCTTTCACTTTTCAGGGTTCAGACCATAGAGGGAAAGGCGTGGTTTCGCCGATAATAAGAAAACCCGCGTTTCGCTGCGCTGTTTCTTATCCCTGCGGGTTTGGGAATGCATCAAGGATGTCCTGGACCATGGCCACCGGCGAGGCGCTTTTTAGATCCAGGGCAAGATGGACGATAACCAACTTGCGCGAAGGAATAACGATAATGAACTGGCCTTCCAGTCCGGAGGCGAAGAAGACATCCTCGGGTATCTGCCGTCCCTCCGCCGCCGCTTTCGCACGGGCGGAACGGGAAACGAGCCACCAATGGGCCCCGTAGTGGGCATCTCCGGCGGTATGTGTCGGTGTGCGCCCATATTCCACCCAGCCCTCCGGCAAAATACGTTCGCCTTGCCACACCCCGTCATGCAGATACAACAGCCCGAAGCGGGCGTAGTCACGCGCCGTGGCATACATCAAGGACGACCCGACAAAGGTTCCCGAGGCGTCCGCCTCGAGTATGGCGCTGCGTATGCCGATTTTGGAAAACAATTCCCGGTAGGGAAGCGCGTAATAAGCATCATCCCCGCAAACCTGGCGCAGCATTTTACATAGAATATTGGTCCCTGCGCTGGCATACGCCCAGGCGGTGTCCGGGGGACGTCCCAGGGGCAGGGTTGCGGCGTAATCGCCCGCACCCGGCTTCAGGAAAATCATCGTGGTCAGCGCCGTGGGCGGCAGCAGGTCGAACTCATTGTAATCCAGCCCGCTGCTCATGCGCAGCAGCATGTCAATCGTGACGGCACTGCGAGGGTCGCCCGGACCCTGCCAGAAGGGCACCCCGTCATGGATGGACACTTTCCCCTGTCGCACAGCAACGCCATACAGCGCGTGGACCACGCTTTTGGTAGCGGACCAGGCAGCGAAACGCTGACCGGCATCAAATCCTTCAGCATACTTTTCCGCGACAATTTCATCTTCATAAACCACGATAAGCGCGCGTGTGTGCCGCTTAAGAAAACGAGTGGGTTCGTGAAACAGAGCATCCACCACGTCAACCAACTTGGCTTCATCGATATCGGAGGGGCGGGGCTTGCCCGAGGGCGCGTCACCCATCGGCCAGGGCACCTGGGCGGCATCGTCTTGTTTCAACACCAGTTCCGGGCGTGCCTGGCGCTGCAGCGCCGCAATGTCACCGTCATGGGCCAACGCGACCCCCAGCCCTTCCCGGTACACGGCCGTCTTGCGGCGACTTGGAAAGATCCACGCGGTGACCGTTTTGTTTTCCCGGTCCACTTCATAGCGCAAGGGAAATAGAATGGCCAGTTCCTGTTCCGCGACAGAGTCCGGCGTTCGGCCGGCAACAAACACACCCGAGGCCAGCAATTTCGCCCCGTACGCGGCGAATACGTCCGCCCCCGCCCAGACATACCAGCAGACAAAGCCAACATGGGCGGCTATGAAAAGAAGTACGAGGACAAGCAAGGACAAAAGAATTTTACGTTTAAGCGGCTTCATTTTAGTTATTCCCCAGATTTCCTGACAGAACCATCCCTGTCTGCTTCACCATAGTCAAAAAACTGGTTCAAGTTCAACCTTCAACTTATGGGGGTCCCGCTTGAAGGTTGAACTCAGGGAAGAACCCGCAGTATAACGTACACTCCGCTTTGGTGATTTCCCGGACGTACAACAGAAAAGGATACGCCCATGATAACCGCTCTATCCATAACCGTGCTGGTGCTTTTCGGCGAGAACGCACAGGATCCGGCCTTCCCGGTCCGACTTGCCGGTGACTGGCGCGTTGAAGTGGCGGCGGGCACTTGGGGCGCCGTAACGCTGGCCCAGGCCGCCGCTTTCGACATTGCCCCGCCGCAACGCGTTGCCGTGAGAAATGAGCGCCAAGCAAGCCTGCCCGTATACAACCCCAGCGCGGGTGGCTGGACGCGTGGCGCGAAACCACGGGGCATTCAGACCGAGGAATGCACCACTCCCGGCAAACTATACCCGGAAACCTTGCGCGTCAAGGCGGGGCAGGAGGACAACACCATTACGTTTACGGAGGGCAAGGATTATCTGCTGGAGCCCTCCTGGGGAACCTTCGGGCGCATTGAGGGCGGTGCCATAGGCGAAAACCAGGAGGTCTACATCGATTACGACTATGAGCCGGACCGCCTCGACACCCTTGCGATAAACGCTGCAGGTGAAGCACACCTTTTTGAGGGGACTCCGGCCCTAGGAGTGGTGTTGCCCGCCAAGGAAAAAGAAGGCTTTACCCCTGTCGCGCGCGTCTATGTGCCGGGCAGAATTACAAAACTGACGGAGGACAATCTCTATCCCCTTTATTTTGACACACCGGATGAAGCGCGTCAAATGCCTTGCACAGCGGAACAGTTGTTGCCGATAACAATGGCGAAACTGCGCTCCGGAGAGCCCCTGACACTAGTCACGTTCGGCGACAGCGTCACTTGCGGCGGCGGTGTCGGGAGCGACCAGACGCAATGGTGGCAGGGACAGTTCACTGCGCGGCTGAAGGAACGGTATCCCGCGTCACAGGTCACGTGGAAAAACGCGGGCTGGGGCGGCGCCAGCAGCAAGTCCTATATGGCCTCTCCGCGCGGCAGCGAACATGACTATATACGGGACGTTCTGGAACCAGAACCGGACCTGGTCATCATCGAATTCGTGAATGACGCCGGCCTCGACGAGCAGGCCGTCGCAGACCACTACGGTAAGATCCTGGCCGACCTGCGCGGCGTGGGCGCGGAAGTCATTCTGATGACGCCGCACCTGATACGTCCGGACTGGATGGGACTTGACACGGCAAAGGTAAAAGAAGATCCACGGGCCTACGTGCGCGGATTAAAAGCCTTCGGCAAGTCCAATCAGGTCGCCGTGGCCGACGCATCCGCCCTGTACTGCGACTTGTGGCGCCGCGGCCTGCCGTACATGACCCTGATGGCCAACTCCATCAACCATCCCGACGTCCGGGGACATGCACTGTTCGCCGACGCACTGATGGCGCTGTTTCCCAGGCAATAACTGACACCTGCCGGCTGTACACGACATAATAGGACCTATGGGACCTATAGGACATATAGAAAGACCATTGCCTCTCCTTTAGTAATCATCATTCAAAGCCAAAGTAGATTCCGCGCAAAGAAGACTATCCTTAGTGCGCATCCGTTTTTTCCCTAGACACACCCTTTGTCTTTTCGCGGTTGAACTCCGTCCGCCTCTTCTGGTCCAATACACTCGTTACATCCCCGGGGCGCCAAGCATACTTTCCCGCCGAGACGAGGTATTCCTTTCCCGCTTGTGGAAATGTGCGTCCCCTTGCATTGTTTTAATCCATTTTGAGGCACCCATGATCGTAGAACACGTAGTAAAAATCGCACAGGAACTAAAGCTCGCGCCGGTTCAGGTGAAGACCGTGGCCGGACTTTTCGCCGAAGGCGCCACCATTCCGTTCGTAGCCCGTTACCGCAAAGAGGCGACCGGGTCGCTGGACGAGGTCGCCCTCACCGGCATTCGCGACCGTCTGGACCAGTTGGCGGAACTTGACAAGCGCCGTGAGGCCATTCTGAAATCGCTGGAAGAACGAAACCTGCTGACCGACGAACTCAAGGCGCAAGTCATGGCGGCGGATGCCATGCCGGTACTGGAAGACATTTACCTGCCCTATCGTCCGAAACGCCGGACCCGGGCCACCATCGCCCGGGAAAAGGGTCTGGAACCGCTAGCGCAAGAACTCCTGAAACAGGAGTTAGACGATGTTGCCGCTGCGGCCACGCCTTATGTGGACGTGGAAAAGGGCGTATTGGACGTTGAGGAAGCCCTACAGGGCGCGCGCGACATTATCGCGGAAATGGTCAGCGAGAACGGGGATGCCCGTGCCGCACTGCGCACCCTGTTTCTGGACCAAGGGGTCTGCGAATCCAGACTGGTCAAAGGCAAGGAGGAAGAAGGCGCCAAGTTCAAAGATTACTTTGACTGGCGCGAAGCGGCGGCAAAAGCGCCGTCACACCGCCTGCTCGCCATGTTCCGGGGAGAAAACGAAGGCGTCCTGTCGCTGACCATCGCCCCGGAAAAAGAAGAAGCCCAGATCCTGCTGAAAGGGCTCTTTGTGACAGCGAAAAACGCGGCGGCGGAACAGGTCACCCGCGCCGTGGAAGACAGTTATAACCGCCTGCTGGGCCCGTCCATGGAGACGGAGGTGCGCGCGGAGCTGAAGAAGCGGGCCGACACCGAAGCCATTCGAATTTTCACCGAAAACCTGCGTGAACTGCTGCTGGCGCCGCCCCTGGGGCGCAAAAGAGTGCTGGCGCTGGATCCGGGATTCCGCACAGGATGCAAACTGGTATGCCTGGACGCGCAAGGCAAACTGCTGCACGATGATGTCATCTATCCCCACAGCGGCGAAGGCGCCGCGCTGGACGCGGCAAAAAAGGTGCGCGCCCTGTGCACGGCGCTCAACGCGGAAGCCGTCGCCATCGGCAACGGTACGGCCGGCAGGGAAACCGAAGCCTTCGTGCGGCAACTGGGCCTGGACGGATCCATCCCGGTGGTGATGGTCAATGAATCGGGCGCGTCCATCTATTCGGCGTCCGATGTAGCCCGTGAAGAGTTCCCTGACAAGGACGTGACCGTGCGCGGAGCCGTCAGCATCGGACGCCGGCTCATGGACCCCCTGGCGGAACTGGTCAAAATTGACCCAAAATCCATCGGGGTCGGGCAGTATCAGCACGATGTGGACCAGGCCGCCCTGAAGCGGAGCCTGGAAGATGTGGTAATGAGCTGCGTCAACGGGGTGGGTGTGGACGTCAACACGGCCAGCAAACAGCTGTTGATGTACGTATCCGGACTCGGCCCCCAGTTGTCGGCGAATATCGTGGCACACCGGAATGAAAACGGCCCCTTCGAGAACCGCGCCCAGTTGAAAAAAGTGCCCCGGCTCGGCCCGAAGGCCTTTGAACAGGCGGCGGGATTCCTACGCGTCCCGGGCGGGAAGAACCCGCTGGATGCGAGCGCGGTACATCCGGAAAGTTATGACATTGTCGATGCCATGGCCAAGGATCTCGGATGCAAGGTCAAAGACTTAATGAGCGATGCGAGCCTGCGAAACGGCATTCGGCTTGAAAAATACGCTGATGACAAGGTCGGCCTGCCCACCTTGCGCGATATCATGAACGAATTAGCCAAGCCGGGACGGGATCCGCGCAAACAATTCGAGGCCTTCAGTTTCAAGGAAGGCGTTAACACCCTGGAAGACCTTGTGCCGGGAATGCGGCTTCCGGGAATCGTGACCAATGTCACCGCTTTCGGCGCTTTTGTGGACATCGGCGTGCATCAGGACGGCCTTGTTCATATCAGCCAGTTGTCCGACCGTTTCGTAAAGGATCCCAATGAGGTTGTCAAGGTCCACCAGCGGGTAATGGTAACCGTCCTGGAAGTGAACCGGCCGCTGAAGCGCATTTCCCTTTCCATGAAATCCGAGCCTTCGCAACCGCGTCGGCCAGAAAACGCGAAACGCATCCCGCCAAAAGGGGAAGTGACTTTTGATGAGTTGCGCCGGAAACTGGCGGAAAAGTTCAAATAACCCCTTCCCATACTAACCCTGAGCGCACAAATTTCGGGGGCATGCAGCTGTACAGCCCGCAAAACCATATTTCACCTGCGAAAGTCTGAAAGGTTGTCCGGTTCACACTATCTTTTGGCTAACTACAAAGGCGAGGCACTTTCATGACCTTTTCTTCTCATGCGTTAACAGGGATTCCAAAACAGGCCCATGCCTGGTCAATCGGCATCTGTGTGGCTGCCACAGCGCTTTGCATCGTCCTCTTCTCCGTCTACAAAGACCGACCGGTCTGGGACGGGTTCCGGGAAAGCAGGGAACTCCAAAAACCGATTTACGGGGAACGGATTTACAGGGACAGCGTGTTCCGGACCCGGGCCAACACCTGGTCTAATCTGGCGTATGTCTATGTCGGGATCTACGTGATAGTTATCGGCCTTTTCGACTTGAAACAGCCCGCTCCCGAAGGAAGCGGCCATCTGCGTCGTCGCCCCGCCCTGGGTCTCCTGTACGGCCTGGCATGCTGCTATCTCGGTATCGGCAGCGGCATTTTTCACGCGTCCCTGACCCACTGGGGACAGCAATTGGATGTGGCGGCCATGTATTCCCCCCTTGTGGCGCTTATCGCCCTGAACCTGGACCGCCTTCGCCCGGCATGGCCGCTCTGGGGTATGATGGCGATACTTGCAAGTGCGCTGTTGTATATCTACAAGTGGTCCATGTCTTCAAGCCTGGTCTTGCCTGCCCTTATCCTGAGTGTGGGCTTTTTTATGGCACTGGACCGTTTCCGCCATGATTACCGCATGGAAACCCGCTGGATTCTGCTTGCGATCGCCTCCCTGCTTGCAGCCTTTCTTTTCAGGCAGATGGATGTTGCCGGACAGTTTACGGGATCCGACGCCTGGCTGCAAGGACATGTGCTCTGGCATGGCTTCACCGCCTCCGCATTGGCCTGCGCATATCTGTATTACAGGTCGGAGCGGGCCTGTTGAAGGAAAATGATTCTATCACTATGTCCACATGGACATCAGGCCGACACATCCCCAAGAATTATATGGAAGATCGGTATACCGAAGCTTAATACACACGATAGGGACTCATCATCCCACGGGTATCAGGATTTCATTGCGCCGCATCCAGGGCGGCGTCCAGGGCGGGTTATACTGGGCCACCTGCGCCTCTCCGGTCATAGCAATACCGTCCCGTTCCAGGGCCGCCTTCAGTTCCCGAATTTTTCTGTTTACCCTGCTCTCCGTGGCGTAACCGCCGAAACGCACCGCCGCCACACGCCGTTCCTCGATTTTCTTCAGGGTAATATCCGGATTATTGGGCTTCGGCAAGCTTTCCAGGGAGTAGATTCTCGGCATAATGAAGGCTATGACATGGCGGTTTTCCGCTCCGGCAAGCAGCACCGGCGCCGTCATGGGAATTTTCTGAGAGGCTTCGGCGGTCACGGGCGCCGTCATGCTGATGTTTTGGGAGGCGGTGTTATTGCCAAAGATGTAATCGGCAAGCACGCGGAAGCCCCCGTAGAGCGCCTCGCGATAATTCCCTTCCACCACCACCTCCGCGCGGAGCTGAACGGAATAATAGCGGATTTCATAGTCCGAGGCCTCCGTTTCAATCATGAACGGCGGCTCTTCCACATCCCTGTTGCTCATATAGCCCACGATGCTCCATACCCCAAACACGATTACGCCCCCGGCGGCAAGCAAAGCAAAAAGTTTTTTAATCCAACGCATAAGGTTCATAACCTCCGCGTATATAGTAGCCCCATTGACAGCAAAAGGGCAAAAAGTTCCCTGCCGGCCCATACGATTTTTCCATTTCCTATGCTCTTTGCTATGATGTGCCGATGAATACTATAGGAGTCATAGTGGGACTGGACATTGGCGAGGCACGCACCGGAATCGCGCGCAGCGATGCGCTGCAGATCGTCGCTTTCCCGTACAAGGTGGTTCGCGCCGGAACGGAAAGCGATATGGCGCGCGATGTGGCCATGGCAATACAGGAAGTGTCCCCGGTACTGGTGGTGGCCGGGCTGCCGCTGAATCAGAACGGAGAACCCGGCCCCCAGGCCGCAAAGGTGAAGTCCATGGTTGACCGTCTGCGCGCCCTGGTCTCCGTGGAGATAATCACCCAGGACGAACGATTCAGCACGGCGGAAGCCCTCCGGGTTGCACGGGACATGAACGCGCGCAGCAAGGCCCGCAAGGGGAAGGTGGACCAGGTCGCGGCAGCATTGATTCTGCAGACCTATCTCGACCGCAGGCAAGCCCTGAAAAATACGCTTGCATGAAAATCTTCCAGTCGGCCGCGCCAGAGAACTGACACTAAACGGGGAAAAGGATAATGGGAAAAACAACGACTGAGACGCCGCGAAAGAAAAAGCGGTGGACTTTCTGGCGCCTGGCCTTCATGACCTTTGTCTGGTCGTGGGCCGTCCTGCTCCTGGGCATTGTGGCCGCGGCGGCCCTTGCCTTCATCGTCTACGACCATGTAACCCGTGAAGGACAGCCCGGCGCACCCGTGGAAATCACCGTGCCCGAGGGCGCCTCGGGACGGGATGTGGGCCAGATTTTAGCGGAAAACAAACTAATCGAGCACGAAGGTTTTTTCCGCCTGGCCATCCAGTTGAAAAAAGTGGAGCCCAACATCCAGCACGGGGCCTATGAACTGCCCCGGGGCCTTTCCGCCATGCAACTTCTGGAATTACTGATGGAAGGGCCGTCAAGCCATCTCCAGGCCAACCAGGTGCGCATTACCATACCCGAGGGGCTCTCCATACCCCAGGCAGCCGCGCTCACCTCCGACCCGGAGGCATTTATAGAGGCCGCCCAGAATCCCGAGTTTATCGCGCGCCTGGGCATAAATGCGGCCACGCTGGAAGGGTTCCTGATGCCCAATACCTATTTCTTCGACACGGATCCACACCCCCAGCTCCTGGTAAAACGCATGGTCAGCCAGTTTGAAGCGGAATGGGACGCGTTGCTCGCGGAAAATCCGGGCGCTGCGGGGGTGGACAAACTGTACCTGGTAACCGTGGCCTCGCTGATAGAACGGGAGGCCAAGGTGGAAGAAGAGCGGCCGCTGATCTCCCAAGTCATCTACAACCGGCTCGAAGAGAAAATGAAACTGCAGATGGATTCCACCCTGCAGTTCGCCCTCAACAAGTACGGCCAGCGCATGCTGGACGCGGACAAGAACACGCGTTCACCTTATAATACCTACCAGCATGCCGGCCTGCCGCCAGGCCCGATATGCAGTCCCGGCCTTGCCAGTCTGCGGGCGGCCATGGCCCCCGCCGACGTGCCTTATCTCTATTTTGTATCTAATGCCGACGGGAAAACCCATACCTTCAGCCGCACCCTGGCCGAGCACAACCGGGCTGTGCAGAAGTACAACCGGGAAATTGCGCCGCAACGGGAGGCGCAACAAAAGCGATGACGCCATGGACGGCAACGGCCAATTACTGATATGATTTCATAAGCTATCCGGAAACCTACAACCTATGGAGATGCCCGGCATGGATCCTGCAGTGGAAAAACGCTACCTGGAACGCCTGAACCGATTCGTAACCGCCCTGCGCAATGAAAAACCGGACTGCGTGCCCATCCGTCCCTTCGCCGCGGAATTCGTGGCGCGCTACGCGGGGTATACCTGTCAGGAGGTGACGCACGATTTCACCAAGGCCTTTGACGCCACGTGCAAAACCCTTTCGGATTTCGACTGGGATGCGGCGCCGGGCAGCATGGTCTACGTATGGACCGGACTGACCCAGGCCCTCGGCCTGCGCTACTATGGCATTCCCGGCATCGACATCCCGGCGGATACGGGCTTTCAATATATTGAACCGCCGGCAGGGTCGGCATTCATGCACGAGGATGAATACGACCAGTTGATCGAGGACCCGACGGCATTCCTGTATAACGTCTGGCTGCCGAGGGTATCCCGGGAACTGCAGCCCGTCGGCGGGCGCGTCACCTATGCCCATAATCTCACCCTGGTCAAGGGCGCCATGGCCATGATGAATTATTTCAACGCCTTCCCGGCCCAAGGGGCAAGAATGCGCGCGGAATGCGGAACCGCCTCCGCCATATCGGGAATTTTCAAGGCCCCCTTTGATATCATCGCGGACAAATTACGGGGTTATGTGGGCCTCTCCATGGACATGATGCTCCAGCCCGACAAGGTGATGGCAGCCTGTGAGGCGCTGATGCCGCACCTGTACCAGATGGCCCTGTCGGGGGCCGACCCGGACGGATACGCACCCATCGGCTTCTGGATGCACCGGGGTTGCGTTCCCTTCATTTCGCCGGAACAATTCGACTCGCATTACTGGCCCACGCTCAAGCCCATCATTGAGGAATTGTGGGCCCATGGGCACCAGACCATGTTTTACGCGGAAGGCAACTGGGACCACCACCTGGAACGCTTCGCGGAACTGCCGGAACGCAGCATTGTGTTCCACATGGATCGAAGCGACGTCAAGCACACCCAGGAAGCCCTGGGAGACAAGTTTTGCCTGAGCGGCGGCGTGCCCAATACGGTGCTGTCCTACGGCACACCTGGGGAAGTGCGCGACGCCTGCAAGCATGTCCTGGACATTGCAGCCCGGGACGGTGGTTTTATTATGGATGCCAGCGCCATCATGCAAAATGACGCGAAACCGGAAAATGTGCGCGTTTTTACGGAGTTTACCCGCGAATATGGCCAATACGGGGGAAGTCCGACGGCAGCCCTGCCGCCCAGGGTCTGCGATGGTCCGGTCGCTTCCGGTCCTCCGAAAGCTTTCCCGGGCGACCCCCGCGCCGGCGTCTGCATGCCTTGGGAAAAGCGTCTTTCCGATATGCCGCCCCTGACAGGGGACACATCCCTGGCCCAACGGGTCTGGCAGGAAATCGACGGGCTGGGTTACGCCTTTATATGGCACTGCCTGTTGTCTTTCTGACCCCCCCTTTCCCTTCGGGCAAATGCCCCTGTCAGGAAGAAAAGGCGGTCGGGCACCTACCGGCGAAAGGTAACAATGACAGGACTTGCAGTACGGCTCAAGATGTGGAGGCCGCGGCAGGACGCTGAGATCCGGATGAAACGGAATCCGTTGGGCGGGCACGGTCCGCTTTCATGGTGCACATCCCTTCAAACACAACCCCTTCATGAATACAGATTCGGGGCGCATTGATATCTCCCAAAACCTTGCCGTGGGCCGTGATTTCCAAGCGGTCCACCGCATTGACGTTGCCGCGCACCTCACCGCTGATAATCACCTGTCCGGCGCGCACATCCCCCTTGACGCTGCCCGTTTCAAGAAGGACAACGCTGTCATCACTGAAGACCGTCCCCTGAACGGCGCCTTCAATGCGAATCGTTCCCTGGCAGGACAATTCCCCCACCACCCGGGTTCCCGGTCCAAGGATGGTTACAACTTTATTCTCATTGTAGACTCTGGTTTTTCTTGTATCAAGCATGGTTAATCCGTTACCGACATGTATTTTGATGGATCCACTGTGCGCCCGAACAAATGCACTTCATAGTGGAGATGGTTCCCGGTGCTTCGTCCTGTACTGCCCACCAGGCCGACGGAATCCCCACGGCCGACAGTTTCACCGCGATTGACATTGATGGCGCTCAAATGCGCATACATCGTCTCCAGTCCGTCACCATGGTCAATAATGACGGAATTGCCATACTCGCTGATATATTCCGCCTTGACGACCCTGCCCCGCGCCGTGGCGAGCACCGGGGTGCCCTTCTTGGCGGAAATGTCTACACCGTCATGATGGCGCACCCGCCTGGAGAAGGGATCGCGCCTGTACCCAAAGGAGGACGTGATGCGCCCTCTGCCCGGTCCGATCGGCCACCCGGCAGGCACCCGCTCAATGCGTTCCTTTTGCACCGTCATGTCACTGACAAGTTCACCGAGACTGCGGTTGCGCAACCGGATTTCCTCGATGATCAAGTCGGCGGAAGGGCGCGTCATGCCATAAATAACGTGCGGAGGACGCTTAACTTCACTTTCACTAGGATAGGAAAAGGGCCCCGTGTGCGAAGGGCCGCCGCCTTTGCCGTCCCCGGCAGCCACTGCGGGTTCAAAGGTCGTCGGGGTACGCGGCTCCAGGCCGGTTATACTCCGGGCCCGCGCTTCCATATCATACAAATCAGTCAGTTCGGTGTTGATGGCCTGGATGCTGGCGTCATATTCAGCACGAAGCCGGGCCTCTATTTGGCGGATTTCTTCTTTGCTTACATCCGGTTTGGGCGCTTCCACAATCACCGGGACCTGGTTGGCGTATTCCAGTTCCAAACTGCGGTTGATCTGGCGGAGCGCCTCCGCCTGGCGGGCCACTTCCTGTTGGCGCTGGAAAAAGAAAGAAGCGGTAAAAGCCAAGACGATTACGACCGCGCCAAGAAGCCAGAAATGAAGTTCACAAAGCGTAAGTGAACTGGTTCCACCCTGCCCTTGCGGGATTAACATCACCGTCCATTTTTTCATAATCAGCCCAGTCTCCTGGTGATTTACTAACGACTCTGCCGCCTTCCTCGCTCTTGGCGGATCATGTCATGCTATCCTTTCGAAGCGCATGCCACAACTAATCCCCACTGCCGTAACGGGGTTACTATAACACAGCATTAGCAATCGTGTCAACCGAAATTTCACCCCGCGCCACCTGGAAAATAGGGGAAGAAACACAAACAACAGCATGAGCAGTTTGACATCAGCCCCCCCCCCCATCCCCAGACTCGGACCAAGCGCCAGGCTTTCCCCCGATCCCCGGCAAGAAGTATCAAAGCAGCCTGCCCTCCGAACACCAAGCCCTTGGGTATATCCGCCGGACCGACGCGAACGTAATATCCCTGCACCCCACCGCCCCAAGAAACAAACCATCGGGCGGACTGTATGCCCTGAAACACAAATGCCCTTACTCTCCTTTGATTTTCTTACCGCGCAGCATCGCGGTATCGATATTGCGGTCCTTCTGAGCCTAGCCACCAGAAAATAGATTTTATATCAGCATGGCCTACTGGGGGCTGTTTTTTGTAACACAGATTACAATTCATTTACACTTCATACCCAGAAAAAACGCAATCAATAAAATTTCTTACCTAATCTGGGAACTTTTTTGGTATTCAGGGAATATATACGACTGAAGTTTGTTAGCTTCTAGCAGATGACAGTTGAATCCTCTTGGGTTTCGACAGGGCTTAAACCCTAAAGAACATCTTGTTTTTATGGGTATATTGGATTCGAAGCCGGGGTAAATTAATAATACTGTTACTTTCAATTTATCCCGAATTCCTAACAATATCCTAACATTACCTTGTTAAACTTCCGTCAACTTCGCTCGGATACAATGCGTTATCTTGAGTGAACGACATAACACAGACCCTATTTAGCAGACCCATTCCTCGCAAGAGCGCGGACCGTGCCTCCCTCCTTCCCTCCCCCGCCATACGGTCCGCGCCAATTTTTTTTGCTTCACCGTACCGGAAAACTCTACAATCTAAACAGGCAATAGGCGCTTTGCCGCATACCCGTGCGAAAGGCCGTATTGTCGCAGGAGCGCTTGAAAAGACGCCTTCTGCCATGTGTTATTTTGTACGCGGCAAAACTCCTTCTGCAATCTATTTACGCTCCTCCATTGGTACGGGACGCCAGTTTCAGAAACAGAGCGCCGCAGCCTGTTGCTTGTATCAGCCACTTGGCGTGTCTAAATAAATAAGGAACGATGCATGACCGGCGACATGGGATACACGGATTATCGCGAGGTGCTTGCCTTGCCTGAAAATTATAAGCCAGCCGATGTAATTCGCAACTACAAGAAACGCATGAAACAGCTTCTCATTGAAATCAGCGAGAACCGGCAGGCGGATGATCGACGCGACCATTACCTTCTTCTTATGGCGCAACTGAACGCGGCGTTCTATATTTTGCGTGATCGCCAACGCGGTGAAACGTATCTACTTGAACGAAATGAAGTTATGCGCATGGAGGAAGAATGGCGCACTGCTACCGGAAAAGGTGATGCCGGCGAGGAGGATGTGCTGCGGCGCAAGTATGATCAGGCCTTGCGCAATTTTCTTGCGAAATACATGGAGGAATTTGTTCTGGAAGCCGGTCGCGACCCCGAATGCGTGGAAAACAGCGGTTGGGACTCTGTCCACGAGCGCCTGGCTGGACGTATTCTGCGCCAGTACCGTCAGCAGCGTTACCACGAAATCCATGAACGTCTTCCCTATTTCGAAGTTTCGGCGCCGGACATTGATTGGGAAACGAGATCTTCCTTTGTGGAGGAACTGCTGGAAGGGAGCATACCGGAATGAGCAATCCCCCCGAAACGCCCGCACAAGATTATGAAGCCCTGCTTGATGAATGCCTCGCGTACGCGGTGGCCGAGGGTGATATCGTCAATTTCAGGCTGCTTTTCATGCCCGCATCGCCTTTTCGTAAAGATTCGCCGGAAGACGCCTCCACTCCGAAATACGACTACCTGTTCCCGGAAACGACGGACACGCCCCGTTACAGGGAGGCCCTGTCGCTGATACAACAGGAAGATATTTCCCGTTTTATTCGCGAACAGCTCGACCGAAAGGGACCACCCAAGCTGCCCTGGCAGACAGTGCTTGCACTCGGCGATAATGCGGCCAGACTGGGAAAATATACCGCTGCGGCGCAGGCCTATGAACTATTACGGGTCCGCAGGCGCATCCAGGATATCGTCCTCGACAAAGCGGACGAGCGCCTGAACCGCGGGGAAATCGCGGCGGCGGTCCGGGGATATACCATCGCCTTGGGGCTTCAGTACGATTATGCCGCCTTTCCGGAACCGCTGCCCGCCGTACCGGACTATCAGGAGCGCGCCCCGGCACTGCACAGCGTATATCCGGCCTCCACGGAACAAACGCTTTCCCTTCAGGAAGATGCCGTCTTGTGCAAGGCCGCCTTGAACTACCTGTTACCCTACGCGGAGTTTTCCGGACGCCTGGAACAGGCAGCCCCCGAAACCAGGATACAGTTTACCGCGGCGCTCATCCGCGGGTTGGACCATGACTGGGCCGCCTTCGCCGAGGTCTTCCGAAAGGCGGCACAACTTACGGCCAACTACCAGCCCGTTTTTGACAAACTGAATGCCTTCAGGCCGGATATCATCGAAGTGCTTGCCGAGCCCCCCCTGGATCCGGCGATTCTCCCGGAATTGCGGACCATCCCCCAGATGCTTTCCCGGGCCAGCGCTGCCAACCATGAATGGTGGCACTACATCAAAACGATGGCATATCATCATCCCGGAGCGGCCCTTTTTGTCTCCCGTCAGCGGCTTTCCGCAACCGAAGAGATTGTGGTTCCCCGAATCCGGCCAGACTCAGCCCTGGCGAAGGCACTGGAGTTGGCGGGATAAGCCCGAAACGCCATCGAGCTGGCAGGCAGGATCAGACGGCGTCGGAAGCCTACGGACATTAAAAAAAACCTGTGAGGTTTTAAAAGCCTCACAGGTTTATTTTTTTAACGCGGAAATAGTTAACGCAGACGTTTAAAGGCCAGCATAGACATCATGCCCAGGCCGACGATCAGGTAATCGCCCAGCAGGCGCTCCTTTATTTTCGGCCATAAATTACAGGGCGCGCATCCGCAACAGCCGTCATCACAGCAGTCGATTTCACCTTCCATACCTTCTCCTTCACCTTCATCCCCTTCCCCTTCGCCGCCTTCGCCTTCCCTCAGTTCGCCTTCACCGCCCATTGTACCCAAAACAGTAACACGGCGGGTCAGCGGGAAGGCGTCATTGCCGGTGCTGTCAGTGGCGATGTAGGTAAGCAGGTATACCCCGGCCTTGGCGGTATTTACGGCGCCCACCACCGTTACCGGCACATTACCGTCACAGTTGTCATCCGCGCTCGCGCCCGGGTCGATAAAGCGCTCGTTCAACGAAACCGTCATCGCCGTGGGCGGACGCAGGGTGAGTATCGGGGCCACTGTATCTTCAATGGTCACGATGCGGGAAACGGAGGCGCTGTTATTCAAATTGTTGGTGACCGTATAAGTCAACACATAGGATCCGGGGACGGCCGTATTCACGAATCCGCCCTTGCGAATCGAGGCGGTAAGATCGCCCTGCTCTTCATCGGTCGCCACCGCGCCGGGATCGGTAAATACGCTATGGCATTCCAGGGCAATCAGACTCTCGCCCAGCAGGGCTATTTCCGGATAGCGATCCACATATTCAGCCTCCACGCTGACCGTCAATGTCGCTTTCCCGACATTGCCCGCCTCGTCCACGGCCGAAAAGACCAAGCGGTACAGTCCCTGCTGCGGCGCGTTGAAATTCATTCCTCCATCGCTGGTCAATGCGACCGCCACATTGCCGGAGCAAATATCCGTGGCCGTCACCGTCACCTGCGTGGCCCAATTAAACGGCACGCCCACCTCCCACTCAAGGGAAGGATCTATAACGACCCCCGGCTTCTCGATCAGAGATACCACGGGCGGCTTCGTATCCTTGACGTTCACCGTCAGAACCACCGGCGCTTCCAGACTGATCCCCAAGGCATTGATGGCATCATAGGTGACCGTATACTTACCCGGCACATCCGTGTCCACGAAACCGCTAATAGTCAGGAACGCAGGATCAATATCATCAATACCGCATCCTTCCACACCCGCTACTGCTGGTTCATCCGTGACAGTCACCAGATCCCTCAGCACGCCAAGCTCAGACCCGCATTCCACCGTCGTATTGGCGTCGATCTTCAATTCAACCTTCGGGACGGTCGGCACCACTTCAACAATGCGATAGGCAGAGGCCTGTCCGGTAGACTCCCCAGATCCGTCATTGACATTATGGCTCAAGCGGTATTCACGAAGATATGTCGCCGGATCGATCGGAAATCCCTCGCCCTCGCCAACAGTGCTTTGTTCGCGAACGGCCGGCAACATTTCAAGGGCGTCGCGCAATTCCTGCTGCCCGTACAACTGCACCAGGTTCGTCAACACATCATCGCTGGCGCAATTATCCGCAACTTTCCATCCGTCGCCCGGTCGAAGCACATACCAGTTGGACTCGTCCTCATCCGGGTATTCTTTCCACCACTCCGGACCCTTGTCTCGCAACGCGCACCAGGGAATGACCGTTTTAGCCGTGGTAGGAGAGCCGGCTTCGTCCAGCAGGGTAATGACAGGGCGGCCGCCGTCCACAACATTGACGTTTCTTTGCGCCCATCCCGCCACACCATAATTATCCACGGCATCATAACGGATACGGTAACTGCCGATCGGCAACGGCTTCGTAAAATCGATGCCACTGGAGGTAATGGTTAGGCGCGGCGTAATGTCCCCTTCACAAAGGCTCAACGCGACCACATCGGCAGCCGGGTCAAAAATCGTGCCGCACGGGAGCTGCACATCAGCATCGATGGGAGGGCCGCTGATGGTTTGCAGAGACACCGCATACACAGGCCTGATTTGCCGGGAACGAACAGAACGGAACCACGACCAGCCCCACGGAGCATTCCCACTTGAATCCACACTCAGGTAAAACATGCGGTAAGGCACACCGTTATCGAGGGGTGGCGGCGGATTGCGGTTAATATCACCCATAAAGCCTACCCACACGCAACCCCACTCTCCCGGGGGATCATACCACCGTATCAACACCGCCAATACGGTGCGTGGATCCAGGGGGCCTTCACATTCATCAAACGCGGACGCGCCCGGGTCTTCATAGGCGGGCTTTCTACAATACCACCAATGCGGCGCATAATCGTCATTCACCCCGTTCGGGTAATCCCTGATCCGCCAGGTGGAAGTCAAAGTAAACAGTCGCCACGGATCGCCTACCGGATATCTCAGGTTATAGAGAGGAACCGCGGAGCCGAGCCACCATTCCGGGTCGGGATCGTCTGGAGGCAGTACTTCAGCAATGGACTGGCCTGGACCAGAAAGCGAAACCGTGGGCTCCAAAAAGTCATCCACGATAACAAGGCGTTGGGCTGTCAGGGTATCCCCGCGGCTGTTGGTAACGGTGTATTCAATCGTATAGGTGCTGTCCAGTATAGGCAACACATCATTTACCCCTGTTACTATAATGGCGCCCGTAAGATCTCCATCACAGTCGTCCCAGGCCCGGGCGCCAAAGTCGTCATAGGCACGGTTGCAGTGCCAGTAGGTAACATAAATGGGATTCCCACCGCCTCCGTCAATCGTTGCGTTAAACCCATTTACGGTGAGGGTAAAATTATCCTCCACAATTACGCGGCGTACCAGTTCAAGGGCGGATTGCCCGCCCTGATCCGTGACATTGTAGGTGACAAAATATTCACCCGGTACACTGGTATTCACCTGGCTGTTGTTGATGACGATACGGTTGGTCAAGTCGCCGTCACATACACTCCAGGCGGTGCCGCCCAGTTCGACGTAAGGGTTATTGCACGTAACAGTGACGGTATCATATCCGTTCAGTTTTATGACCGGCGGCGTTGGGCATAATTGTGAAACGCTTATGAGAAGACTGACAAACGCGGTCTGCAGCATGACCACATACCTCCATTGATACCACTTGGATGGCCGGATTATTTATTCGCTTACTCTG
>JAAYBJ010000027.1 GCA_012730105.1 Candidatus Hydrogenedentota bacterium | reverse complement strand
TGTTTCATCAGCATGACTTCGGGCATGCCGCCGGGGCAGACGTGGGTGGCGGCCTCGAAGCCGTGCCGGGCGGTCATGGCGAAGGGCAGGGCGCAGCAGAGGGGAATGCCGGCGGCGCGGATCGCAATGACGCCGGATTCGCTGTCCTCGAAACCGGCCACGCGGTGAAAGCGTTCCGGGGGAACGCCGAGGGTGTGCAGGGCGATGGAATATAAATCACGGTGGGGTTTCAGGCGGATTTCGCTTGAATCACTTGCGGTGATGCGGGCGTCGTAAAAAGATGCCGGGTCCGCGAAGCCTTCAGAAAGCGTCTCCCGCATGCTCTCAGGGAGTTCCCAGTCGTGGATTTCGGCGGCGATGACGCGGAACACTTCACGCAGCACAAGATTGGCCTCGGTGGCGATAGAAGAGGTAACCAAGGCTAACTTCACAGGATGTCGTTTGAAATACGCGCCGAGTGCGCCCAGATGACGCATACCCTTTTCGACCGCCGCGCGATCGGATTGCAGCGCTTCGGGCAGCAATGACGCGGCCCGTTCCGCCAGCCGTCCGGCGTCTTCGCCCAGCCAGCCCTTCAGCAGGGCCAGGGCGATGCCGATACCCGGCATGGGCTCGATGAGCCGGCGGCTGTCTCGCCGTCCGCCATCCGGCTGGTCCATGTTCGCAAGCAGTTCGTGGTAATGCTGGTAATAGATTTCGATGCCGATACGGGTCAGGTCGGCCACGTTGTTCATAAGTAGCCGGGGGAGACACTCCCCCGCCAGGGTCGTCAGGAGCGGGTCCAGCTCGGATGCGGGCACCGCGGCCATTTGGCGGCACAGTTCCTGAAACCCGCCGGATGCCGGAAGGTCACGAAGCCCCTGGGTCATCAGCGTGGTGCGGGCTTCCGCCGCACGTTTCGGATCGATGCCACAGGCCATGTTCCAGGCTACGGCGCGGATGAAGTGTTTGCAGACCGCCTCCGGCCGAATGTCTTTTTGATAACGGGTTACCAGGTATTCCACGTGGCGTGTGGTGCTGTTGCCGATGATGTGGGGGTAGTCCCGTTCCGGCTGGAGCGCGTTTGCGGCGCCGGCTTTGTCCTTGCCCGTCATGCAGGAGACCATGGTCGCCAGGGATTCAATGCACAACGCTTCCGTGGTGGTTGTGGTGCCGTCCATGTCCATGACAGCGGCTTCCAACCCCTCGTCGAGACAGGTGCGCGGCGCGGCCAGGGGATAGGCCTCATAAGGTGGAAAAACATAGGGCGGATTCTTGACAAGGGCGAAGGTGGCACCCAAGGGGCGTATGTAACGGCACAGCGCCTCATCATCCACAAATTTTGGAATTTCTGTGGTCAACATCTTTGTTGTATCACGAGAGCCCGGCATTTTTACGGGCGCGCAGGCGCAATGCGTTCAGGCGGATGAAGCCCGTGGCGTCGGCCTGGTGATAGGCGCCTTCGTCTTCTTCGAAGGTGGCGATCTTCGGGTCGTAGAGCGTTTTCTCGGCGCGCCGTCCCACTACCGTGCAGTTGCCCTTGTAGAGGCGCACCCGCGCGGTGCCGGTGACATTTTCCTGGCTCTTGTCCACAAATGCGGTCAGCGCCTCCATTTCGGGGGCGAACCAGAAGCCGTTATAAATCAGCTGCGCGATTTTTGGCGACAGCTGGTCGCGCTGCAGCATGACTTCACGGTCCATGGTGAGCGATTCCACGGCGCGATGGGCCACGTACAGGATGGTGCCGCCCGGGGTTTCATAGACGCCCCGAGACTTCATGCCCACGAAGCGGTTCTCGACCATGTCCACGCGGCCGATGCCGTTTGCGCCGCCCAGGGCATTCAGTGTTTCCAGGAGGGCCACGGGCCCCAATCGTTGACCGTCCACCGCGACGGGCGTGCCTTCCTCAAAATCGATTTCCACGTAGGTCGGGATGTCGGGCGCGGCTTGGGGGGACACGCTCAGGAGGAACATGTCTTCGGGCGGTTCGTTCCACGGGTCTTCCAGGATGCCGCCTTCAAAGGAAATGTGGAGCAGGTTGCGGTCGGAAGAATAGGGTTTCGCCTTGGAAACCGGAACCGGAATGCCATGCTGCTTCGCGTAGTCAATCATCTTTTCGCGGCTGTT
This sequence comes from Candidatus Hydrogenedentota bacterium, assembly GCA_012730105.1. Classification (GTDB taxonomy): domain Bacteria; phylum Hydrogenedentota; class Hydrogenedentia; order Hydrogenedentales; family CAITNO01; genus JAAYBJ01. Next base: position 33,733 of record JAAYBJ010000027.1, on the reverse strand, counting down.
CAGTTCCCAGTTCGGATTGCGCCAGGGGGCGATGATGCGCACGTTCGGCTCCAGCGCCATATAGGTCAGCTCGAAGCGCACCTGATCGTTGCCTTTGCCCGTGGCGCCGTGGGACACGGCGTCCGCGCCGGTTTCGCGCAACACGTCGATCTGGGCCTTGGCGATGATGGGCCGCGCCACGCTGGTGCCCAGCAGGTAACAGCCTTCGTAGATGGCGTTGGCCCGCATGGCCGGAAAAACGAAGTCGCGCACGAAGGCTTCGCGCAGGTCGCCCACGATGGCCTGGGACGCGCCCGTGTCCAGCGCCTTCTTGCGGGCCGGTTCGGTTTCTTCGCCCTGGCCCACATCCGCGATGTAGGCGATGACTTCCGCCTTGTACGTTTCCTGCAGCCACTTCAGAATGATGGAGGTGTCCAGGCCGCCCGAATAAGCGAGCACAATTTTCTTGACATTGCTCATGCCGCGTAATCCTTGTTTATTTGGTGTGTTTCAGTTCAGAAAACATATTAAGCACCCGGTCGCCACGCAGCAGCGAGGCCAAAACGGCCTTTTGCGCGTGGAGCCGGTTTTCCGCCTGGTCAAAACAAACCGAGTTCGGCCCGTCGATCACGTCGTCGGACACCTCGTGCCCCCGGTGGGCCGGCAGGCAATGCATGAACAAGGCGTCCGGTTTCGCCAGCCCCATGAGTTTTTCGTTTACCTGGTAGGGCGCGAAGATTGTTTCGCGCAGCGCGGTCTCTTCTTCCTGGCCCATGCTGGCCCACACATCCGTATACACGGCGTCCGCATCCTTGAGACCGTCGGCGGGGTCATGGGTGATCACAAAGGCGCCTTTGGCTTCTTTGGCTGCCCGGCGCGTAATTTCCGGGTCCCCTTCGTAGCCTTCCGGGCAGACCAGCGTCAGATTGAGCGGCACGCGCGAGGCGAAGTTCGCCCACGAGTGGAAAACGTTGTTGCCGTCGCCCACAAAGGCAACCTTTAGCGAAGAGAGGTCGGCGCCCTTGTGTTCGCGCAGGGTCTGCACATCCGCCAGAATCTGGCAGGGGTGAAGTTTGTCCGTAAGGGCGTTGATCACCGGAATCGAGGCGCACTGCGCCAGCTGCACTACGTGTTCGTGGCGGTAGGTGCGCGCCATGATGCCGTCCACCCAGCGTTCCAGGTTGCGCGCCACGTCGGGCACGGACTCGCGCTCGCCCAGGCGCATGTCCATGAGCAGCGAGAAACCTCCCAGCTGAAACATGCCCAGCTGAAAGGTAAGCCGCGTGCGCAGGCTGGGCTTCTCAAAAATAAGGGCGAGCGTTTTGCCCTCGAGCAACTTGTGGGGGCGGCCCGTTTTCTGCAGCCGCTTCAACTCGTCGGCCAGGTTCAGAAACGCGATGATCTCCGCGCCCGTGTAATCAGCCAGGGAAATAAAATCTTTTACCATCCCAGTTCCTCCAGGCAGGCTTCCAGCGCCGCTATCACACAATCCACCGCTGGCTTTTCCACGATCAGCGGGGGCAGGAAACGCAATACATTCGGGCCGGCGGGCCCGCAGATGATGCCCGCGTCCAGCAGGGCTTCGATGAGCGGGGCCACGGGCCGGTCAAATTCGACGCCCAGCATCAGGCCGCGCCCGCGCACCTGTCGAATTGCGGCGTGGTCTCCGGCCACCGCGGCCAGCATGCCCAGGAAATAGGCGCCGGTTTCGGCGGCGGCTTCGATGAAACCCGGCGAGGTCAGGACTTCCATGGTCGCAAGGGCCGCCGCCGCGCTGAGCGGGTTGCCGCCGAAGGTGCATGCATGTGCGCCAGGGGCGAATCCCTCCGCTACGGCGTTGGTACATCCAAGCGCCCCGATAGGTACGCCGTTGCCGAGTCCCTTCGCCAGGGTCATGATGTCCGGCGTGACCTGTTCATGTTCCTGGGCAAAGAGTTTTCCGGTGCGCCCGAGTCCGGCCTGCACTTCGTCAAAGGCCAGCAGCACATTCTTTTCCGTGCAGAGATTACGAACGCCCGCCAGGTAGCCCGGGTCGGGCACGCGGACGCCGCCTTCACCCTGGATGGGTTCCAGCAGGACCATGCCGGTGCGGTCGGTTATGGCCGCTTCCAGCGCCTGCAGGTCGTTATAGGGGACATATTTCATGTCCGGAAGAAGCGGTTCGAAACCCTGGTGATACTTGGGCTGGCCGGTGGCGCTGAGCGCGCCCAGCGTGCGCCCGTGAAAAGAATGCTCCGCGGTGATGATTTCCGGCTTGGGTGTGCCTTTTACCGACCAGTAGCGCCGGGCCAGCTTGATGGCCGCCTCATTGGCTTCCGTGCCGCTGTTGCAGAAAAACCACTTGTCCGCAAAGGAATGGTGGCTGAGCAGGGCCGCCAGTTTTACCTGGGGCTCGATGTAATACAGGTTTGAGATGTGCACCAGGGTCTGCGCCTGGCGGCAGATGGCCTCGGTAACCGTGGGATGGCAGTGTCCCAGGTTGCATACGGCGATACCCGCAAAGAAATCCAGGTATTCGCGGCCTTCCGCGTCCCATACACGCGCGCCTTCGCCGCGCACCAGGGCAAGTTTCCGCTGGCCGTAGGTGTTGATAACATGCTGTTCGTTGAGTTGTGTGATTTCTTCCGTGTTCATAATAGTCGTTCCGATCTGCGTTGCGAAGCGCGTTCTCCCGGCGGCTTAGTCCGATTTCGCGGCCGTGGTTTCTTTTTTCTCCGTCTTGGCGGGCTTTTCCGTTGCGGCTTTGCCGTCGTTCTTGGATGCGCTTCCGGCGGTCTCGCCTGACGGGGTTTTGCCCTTCTTCTTGTAATCCGTCTCGTAGAAACCGCTTCCCTTGAAGATGATACCCGCACCGGTGCCCAGCAACTTCATGCAGGGCCCGCCGCACTTGTCACACTTGACAGCGGGTTTGGCGTTCATCCCATGAAAAACATCGTGTATGTGGCTGCATCGCTTACATTGGTATGAGTAAGTCGGCATCGTTGCGCTCCTTAAAATAAAAACACTGCCTGTATGTGAAGTATTGAACCCCAGCCCCGCATGCACGCTCTTGATACTCCAAATAAAGGCACCGGAATACGGTAGCCGCTTCCGGGAGAGAAATAGTCCAAGTTACCTTGTGAATAACTTTATACTCTACCATTTTTCGGCCATATTTTCAAAAGTCTGCTTTCCCACGCCGCATATTGTTGATAATCCACCTCGGAAATGGGTTAAAATAGAAAATACCCATGCTTGACGGTTTATCCTGCCGGCATGCGGTTTGGCGACGTCAACGGCAGCATGCCGGAGAGGAACATTTCAAGTCATGAGCAAGGTTTCAGATGGTATCCGTACCTTCAAGGAACGGGACATGGGCGCTGAAGGGGGGCACTGGCGCGAAACCACCTACGCGGACTTGTCGCATTCACGGGCACACTATTTATTGGCCATAGAAGCGCTGCGAAACGATCTGGGGTATGCCAGGACCACGGATATTGCGGAGATGCTGGAGGTTTCGCGGGGCGCGGCTTCCATGGCGCTGACCCAGCTCAAGAAAAGGGGATGGGTCACCGAGGATCCCAACCGTTTCCTGCTGTTGACCGATGAGGGGCAGCATATTACCGAGCTGATCGCGAAAAACTTTGATAACCTTCTTGCCTTTTTCACCGATGTGTTGGGGATGAGCCACGAGGAGGCCCTTGGGGATGCCTGCAAAATGGAGCATATCATCACGCTGGATACGGGCAGGCGTCTAGTGCGGTTGACCCAGTTGATCAAGGCGAATCCTTCGTTTTTCAATAAGTTGAAAAAGGAGATGGCGGGCCTGTCCGCGGACATACAGCGTTCACGCGGGTGATGTTTCCCCATCCTCAGGCAGCTGCCGGCTTTCCTCGTCCCGCCGGGCAAGCGATTCAAGGCGTTTCATGATTTCCTGTTCATGCCCCCGGTCGGTGGGCGTGTAATAGGCGCCGCGCGGCACCCCGTATTCCTGGGGGACATAACCGTCCTCAAAATCATGGGCATAGCGATAGCCTTCGCCCCGGTGAAGCGCCTTTGCCCCGGGGTAGGACGTGTCCTTGAGGTGGTCGGGCACGGACACGCTTTTCTTTTCCCGCACATCGGACAGGGCCTTGTCAATGGCGTGGTAGGAGGCGTTGCTCTTTGGGGCGCATGCCACGTGGATGGCCGCCTGGGCGAGCATGATTCGCGCCTCGGGAAAGCCCACAAATTCCGCGGCCTGAAACGCGGCGTTGGCCACCACCAGCGCCATGGGGTCGGCGTTGCCCACTTCCTCGGAGGCGGCGATGCAGATGCGACGGGCAATGAAGCGGGGCGTTTCACCGGCCTCTATCATGCGCGCCATCCAGTACAGGGCCGCGTCCGGGTTGCTGCCACGCATGCTCTTGATGAACGCCGAAGCGGCATCGTAGTGGGTGTCGCCTGAACCGTCGTAGTGCAGGATCTTCTGCTGAATGGATTCAGCGGCGATTTCCCGGGTGATATGGAGAATGCCCTCTTCCGCCGTGGTGGTCAACATGGCGATTTCCAGCGCATTGATGGCGCGGCGGGCGTCGCCTTCGGCATACCGCGCGATATGGTCGGCCGCATCCTCGTCCAGGCGCACCTCAACACCGGGGAATCCCCGCCTGGCATGGGACAGGGCGCGGTAGAGCAGATCCCGCAGTTGGTGTTCCTCCAACGGTTTCAGTTCAAATACCTGGGAACGGGAGAGCAGCGGGGCCACCACGGAGAAGTAGGGATTTTCCGTTGTGGCGCCGATCATGATGATGCGTCCGTTTTCCACATGCGGCAGAAGCGCGTCCTGCTGGGAACGGTTGAACCGGTGAATTTCGTCCACGAACACGATGGTCTGTTTCTTGTTGATGACATACCGTTCATCGGCGCTTTTGATGACGGCACGGATGTCTGCGACGCCGGAGAGCACCGCGTTGAGCGCCTCGAAACCGGCCTTGGTGCTGATGGCGATTACCCGCGCCAGGGCGGTTTTACCGCATCCCGGCGGGCCGTACAGTATCAGCGAGGTGATGCGGTCCGCCTCGATGGCGCGGCGCAGCAGTTTGCCCGGCCCGATGATGTGTTCCTGGCCGATGATCTCATCGAGGCTGTGCGGCGCCACGCGGCGCGCAAGGGGCGCTTCCTGCCGGGCTTGGAGTGGCTTGGAGCCGGAATCGTCAAACAGATCGGGCGTCATGAGGCATTTCCTTTGACGGTTTTGCGGGTGCGCCCAGCAGACAGACGAGGAAACACACGGGGCTTACGAAGACCCAGACCCAGGTCCAGCCTATTTTGACGCCCGTAATCGCCGGAAGCATGTAGGGTTGAAGCAGGAGCACGGCGAAAATGCCGATACCCAGGGCGGCATAGACACTCCTGGAATTGCCCCGCCGCGTGAAGAGCGCGGCGCAAAAGACGCCCAGCAGCGGCGCCAGCGCGAAAGCCATTACGCCAAGGGCGAAATCGATGAGGGTCTGGCCGCCGCTCTCCTGCATGTAGATGGCGCCGACGGCGAAGGCCGTCAATAACGCACCCATGAACCCCACGGCCAGTCTGGAATGCTGCAGGTCCGGCAGTGCCTCATCGCGGTCACTGGCCGTCGTTCCCTTGCGCCGGGAATGCCAGGGGGCATAGACATCCGCAATCAGGCAACTTGCCATGGCGGTGATGGCGGAGTCAAAGGTGCTCATGGCGGAGGCGAACAGACCGGCCATGGTCAGGCCGCGCAGGCCGGTCGGAAGGTGATGCAGGACGAATTGCGGAAACACCCGGCGCGTGTCCTCGATGATATCCTGCGGGGCCGCCGCGCCCATCAGGTCCGGGCGTTGATAGAAAACAAAAAGTAAGAGCCCGATGACCAGGAAAAGCAGTACCACGGGGATGGTCAGAATCATGGAACTAATAAGCGCCCAGCCCCCATGCAGGGGAGACTTGGCTGTCATTACCCGTTGCAGCATGTCCTGGTCCACTCCGTGGGTGGAAATGCCGACAATGGTCATGGCGAAAAGCCCGGACCACAGGGTGAAGGGATTACTGATATTGAACGAGGTATTTACCACCCGCAGTTTGTTGACCCCGCCGCTGTTCCGCAGGGCGGCCAGGATATCTTGCCCGGAAGCGGGAATGATCCGCCACAGGTACACCAGCACGAACAGTGCGGCCGCAGTGAAGACGAATAGTTGCAGGACATCGGTCCAGATTACCGCACGTATGCCGCCGAAGATGGTATACAGCGTCCCCACGATGCCGAGAATGATTACGGCGAAGATTAATTCATTCTGTGTCGTGTCCCCGGACAGCATCATGGCAAAGCCTATGGCCGCCATGAACAGCCGCGCCCCGGAAGAGAGGAGGCGTCCCAGCAGGAACATGATCCCGGCTGCTGATTTTGCGCCCGTGCCATAGCGTTGCCCGAGATAGCCGTAAATCGTTATTGTGCCGGCGTTGTAAATGGGCGGCACAAACAGAAAGGCGATGATAAAGGCCGCGATCACGCTGCCGAGATTGGTGATGAGATAGGTCAGGTCGCCCTCGAAGGCGACTTGGGGAACGCCGATGAATGTGGCCGCGCTGATGGCGGTCGCGATGACCGAACAGGCCACCGCCCAGGCGGGAATCGTGCGTCCCCCAAGAAAGAAATAACGGGAGTCCGACTGTTTTCGTGAAATCCAGGCGCCTATGGCCAGGACCACCAGCATATATCCCGCGACCACCGACCAGTCGAGGAAACTGAAATGCGGACTCAAGGGCATACTCTCCTTCACGACGATTGGACACGATCATTCCCGGGAATCAGGCGACTTCGGACGCTGGTTCCGTCAAGGTGCGCAGGCACACGTCCGGTTTGTTGGTGATCAGGGCGTCCACGCCCATCCCGGCGATGCGGCGCATGTCTTCCGGTTCGTCCACCACCCACACGGCACAGCTGTAGCCGCCGTCACGGAACCGCCTGAGACGTGGTTCGTCCAGGGATTCCTTGTTGATATTAAACCCGGCCACGCCGGTCTTTTCACCGAACAGGACATAATCGCGCCAGATGTTGGGCGGTTCTGGTAGGTCCATGCCCAGGAACTCAAAGCGGATATCGGGGGCCTCGCGCAGGAAGACCAGTGCAATGATGGGCGAGAAGGCCTGGGCCACCACCCGGCATGTATCCGTGTAGGGTCGTATGACATCGATCGCCCGCCGCGCCATGATGATGCTTTCCGCGCTGATACGGTAGGCCGCGTCATAGAGATACTGCCAGTCACTGCTGGTCAGGCTTTTTGACTCGAAGATGACTTCGAGCATGTCGGGGATTCGCGGGGTTTCATCCACGGCGCTCTTCAACTCGACATAGACACCGATCTTATCACCGGCCAGTTCCAGCGCCTGTTCCAGGCTAACCACGCGCTGGTCCTCGAATTCCGGGGCGAACCAGGATCCCACGTCGATCTGGCGCATGTCGCTCATCAGCGTGTTTACCACCGGTACATGCTTGATGCAGAAGCGGCTTACGTCCCGGTCATGGAACACCGCCAGCGCGCCGTCGCGTGTCAGTTGTACGTCCAGTTCAAAATAGTCAGCCTGCATGTCTATCGCCTTCTGAAATGCAGCGAGGGTGTTTTCCGGGGCATAGGCGCTGGCGCCCCGGTGGGCGATGATCGCTGGGCGTTGTTCAGGGTAAGAGGTTGAAATGTTGTCCATATATAAGTCCTTGAATCGGGTTGAATACACAACATTATACAGAATGTTTTCTGAGGGACATAACAACCATGTGCGTAAAAAGGTGTTATTCGGGCCGACGCATGCGCCAGCCTTGCAGCCATAGGTGAAATGCCGGCTGTTCCAGGGGATTTTCCCGGGAGAAGAATAAATGGCTTTCACAGCGGCAGTCACCGCAGCCGAAGCCCGGGGACGTCCGGGGCATCAGTGCGCCCAGGTCGTCCGCAAGGATACATTCCTGACGGTCCGAGGCGCGTATGGGCAGGACGTCTACCACGTCGGCCGCGGCGCGCAGGTAATCTATGTGCCAGTGCATCCGCTTGCGCCTGCGGCGGTGCCGGGCGATACGCGCCGCCAAACCGCGCATGGCGGAGCCGACATACACATAGTACCCGGCTTTGAAAACAAGCGTGCCCAGGCCGCCCACCGGTATTCGGGAGGATTCCGGCAGTTTGAGAACAACGAGATAAGCGCCCCGGTCTTCAGATTCCCGTCGGATATACTCCCAGGGAATGGTCAGCAGGGACGTACCGGGCTTATACCGGAGTTTAGGAGACCAGGACACGGGCAGCGCCATGAACCGCACCCGATCCCGAACCTCCAACATGGTCTGTGCGAACGCAATATCCGTGTGGTAATCGGGCATAAAAAATCGAGCCCGGTCCGTTTGTACAACGAATAAGACCCGGCAGCGCTTCCCGGATTCGGCGAGTTCCGCCAGTTCCAGCAGATGGCGCCTGCCCCGTTCGGTCACAGCGTCCGGGAACATGGCAACGCCGTTTCCGAACAGGGTACACGATTTGACTTCAAGAAATATCTCGCCGTGTTCATCTTCCAGCAGGAAATCAAAACGGCTGCGGCCCATCTTGACTTCCCGGCGCAGGACGCGTACCTGCTCCAATTCCGGCACCGCATGGTCGGCGAGCAGTTTCGCGGCCATTTCGTTACACCAATGGGTGTGCAACATGACCGGCGCGCCGTCACGCTCGACGGCAACAACCGTATAGTTCGTGGCGCGGGTGCCGGCGTCTTCGGAATGGTCCAGCACGTACAACCGCACCCCGGGGAAGAACAGCTCTGACAAACGACCGGGATTCGGCAGGAAGGCCTGAATGACACCCCGGCGGTTGTCTTCACACCGGACCAGAAAACGGTTCGGCCTAGAAAGAAAAAACGCCGTGAAGAGAGGAGATTTTCCTATAGGAAGGGCGTAGCTCATGAATGGGGAGTATACCAAAGCAGGCGCGCGAATGGGAGGGGAAGGCGCCAGGAATCATCAGAAAGGATAGTCGTTTAAAACGCGACTGCAGGATTCCTGTTCAGCGAAGGATTCAAGAAAACGATCTACCCCGATGGCACAGTGCCATGTTTCCCGTCCTACGTGTCCTACAGGTCCTACCCGTCCTACCCTTGCCCCCCCGCAAATTCTTGCACCCCCCCGATTAAACACATATCATCCTTAATCGTTATAAGGGATAGAAGCGTTCGCGAATGGCTTTCTGAAAGGAAGGATAAAAGAAAGTGGAACCAACATCTCATACAGACTGGGTTCGGGAGGCGCTGGCGCGGTTTGAACGGCCGCTGCTGCGGTATGCCCTTCGAATTACCGGCGACGTGGAAACCGCCCAGGACGTGGTGCAGGACACCTTCCTGAAATTATGCCAGGCGGACCGCGCCCAGATAGAGGGATACCTGGCGCCGTGGTTGTACCGCGTCTGCCGGAACCGGGCCCTGGATGTGAGAAAAAAGGAGCAGCGCATGCAATCGGTAGACCCCGTCATATTGGCGGAACATCCCAGTTCCCAGCCGCCGCCCGGCGCGGTGGCCCAGGGACGGGAAACGGAATCGCTGGCGCGCGAAGCCTTCGCGGAACTTCCGGAAAATCAGCAGGAGGTGTTCCGGCTTAAGTTTCAGGAACACCTCAGTTATAAGGAAATCAGCGCGGTAACGGGCTTTCCCGTCACGAACGTCCGCTACCTGATACACATTTCCTTAAAACGGGTGAGGGAGCGGTTACGAGAGCAATTGGAACTCGCGCCCCCGACCCTTAAGGAGACCGTACAATGAATACGCCTATTGATATCAATGATCCCCGCCTCATCGATTTTGTGCTGGGTGAACTGGAGCCTGAAGAGGCCCGGAAACTGGGCGAAGCCCTGCAACTGCCCGAAAACCGGGCCGCCCTTCAGGAAGCGGAAGCGCTTCGGGCCGCCATGCACATTTCCGAGTCGGCTTTGAAAGAAGACCCTGTCCCTGAAATTCAGGGCCTGAATGACACGCGGCGTCAGGCGGTTCTGGACAAGGCGCGCTCCATGGAGCGTCCCCGTAAAACCCGGTCCACCGGCTGGGGGACGCGCCTTCTCGCGGCGGCGGCCATGCTGGTGCTCTGTGTGGGTATCGCATTCTATTATGTGTTTGAACTGCGGCCGCAGGTCAGTGAAATGATAGCCATGAATGAACCTCCGGCCGGCGTGGCGTCTACGGAAAGCGCCCTAAACGATGCACAGTCTGTACGTGAAACGCCACAGGCGGTACCGCGTGACGCCGCGCTCGTTGTTTCGGAAACCATTGCGGAGGCAAAACCGGATGCAGCCGTGACCGCGCAGGAAGCCGCGGTCTCCACGGTGGGAACGGAACAGGGCGTTGTTGCCGCGGAACCAGCGGAAGCCGCGGACGCTTCCGTGCCATTACCTGCACCTGAAAGGGTTATCCCCGACGCTGCGGTTGCGACCTCCGAACCCGAATCGGAACCTATGCCCGAGCCGGCGCCTGAACCTGCCATTGTAGAGACGCCTTCCGCACAACCCGAACCCGCAAAAGAAACAGATATTGCTGAATCGCCTGCGCCTGTTCCTGAACCGGTAGAGGAACCGGTTGTTGCCGAGGCGCCTGCCCCCGTTCCAGAACCAGCGCCTGAACCGGTGATTGAAGAAAAGGCTGTGTCCGTTCCCGAACCAACCCGGGACTCGGTTGTTGCCGAAGCCCCTGCGCCAGTTCCTGAACCGGCACAAGAAGCGGTTGCCGCCGAAGCGCCTCTACCCGCTCCAGAACCAGAGCCTGAACCGGTTGTTGCCGAAATGCCCGCGCCCGCTCCTGAACCAGCGCCGGAACAGATTGTCCTACAGGCTGCGCCCATGTCTGATGAGGAAGGAACGAAAGATTCCGACGCTAATGAACTCGTGCCGATTCAGACGGAGTTGCCGGAGCCCTTTTTCGGCGGCACCCCGATCGACTATTGGGGCCCGAACCTTGAGCCCGAAGACTATGCCGATCCGCCTTATGCCCGGCCAAAGAATCAGGGAACATCCACGCCGCAGACCCGGGAAGACAGGTCCGTATCCCGACGTGACCGCAGGAAGATGGTAACCGCACCAGGAGGCAGTCTGCCTAAAAACACGGTTTTGGGTGAAATGTCGAGGGGTATCCGAGGTATAAACAGGACCGAAGGACATGCCGATATCAACGGTCGTCCTGAAGAAGTCGCTGGTGCACGTTTAAACGCTGAAATGCGTCCTCCGCGCAAGGGCAAGGATGAGCGGGTGGAGGCCTATATCGTTCCCCGGCCACCGTTACGCTACCCGGGCGGTGAGACGTATTCAGAGATCAAGGAGCAAGCCTTCCGGCGCACGGATGAAGAGCCGCTGAGTACCTTCAGCCTCCATCCGGACACGGCGGCGTACACGAACATCAAGCGCTTCCTGGAACAGGGCCAGCTACCGCCGGCCAATGCCGTGCGCATCGAAGAAATGATCAATTACTTCTCCTACAACTATCCCCGGCCCACGGGTAAGCACCCCTTCTCGGTGAATATTGAAGTCGGCCCCTGTCCTTGGGCTTCCGGCCATCTGCTTGCGAAGATTGGCCTGCAAGGCAGGGAACTGCCTCGGGAAGAACGGCCCGCGGCCAACCTGGTCTTTCTTGTGGACACCTCCGGCTCCATGGAAGGATCGAACCGCCTGCCCCTGGTCAAGGAGTCCCTGAAGGCCTTGGTTGAAATGCTGAAACCCGAAGACCGGGTCGGTATTGTCACCTATGCGGGCGAGAGCAAGACGGCCCTCAAATCCACGCCTGTTTCCAAGCGCGAACGCATTCTCAGTGCGATTGAAGAACTGAGCGCGGGTGGCTCGACCCACGGCAGCGCGGGCATCCAGGACGCCTACAAGATGGCCGAAAAGAACATGATTGACGGCGGCATCAACCGGGTGATCCTGGCCACCGATGGCGATTTTAATGTAGGCGTTACCAGTCGGGACGGCCTGCTTTCGCTGATCGAGAAAAAGCGTCGCGGCGGGGTGTTTCTTACTGTGTTGGGCTACGGCATGGGCAACCTGAAAGACGCCAATCTGGAGACCCTCGCCACCAAGGGCAACGGGAACTACGCTTACATCGACTCCTACAGCGAGGCGCGTCGCGTGCTGGTGGAACAACTTACCGGCACGCTCATGACCATCGCCAAGGACGCCAAGATACAGGTGGAATTCAATCCTGCGCGGGTGCGCTCCTATCGGTTGATTGGCTTTGAGAACCGGCAACTCGCCCACCGGGATTTCAATGACGACACCAAGGATGCCGGCGAAATCGGCGCGGGCCATTCCGTCACCGCTCTTTACCAGATTGTGCCCGTCGGCGCGTCCGCTGAGCCGGGTGTGGACGACCTCCGCTACGGGGACAGGGAAAGTAAGCCCGCCCCGGAGCCCGGCGATGACGGGGAACTCATGTTTGTAAAACTGCGCTACAAACAGCCGGACAGCGATACAAGCAATTTGATCGAGGTTCCGGTTGCCGCCGGGTCTGCGGCACTGGAAGAAAGTACGGACGATTTCCGTTTCGCTGCCGCCGTGGCAGCCTTCGGGCTTGTTCTGCGGGATTCTGAACACAAGGGCGCGGCTACCTGCGAGATGGCGCGGGAACTCGCCCGCGCCGCGTTGGCGGGCGACCACAATCGAGAGGAATTCCTGGACCTGGTGGTTACCGCGAAAACGGTGCAGAGTTCTTAACTTGAGGTTGCAGGGGACCCTGGTGCCCCGCGGGCATGGTCGTGCGCCATGTTACCGCGGGGCATTCCTCATCCCGGGGCCCGGGCGCCTCATCGTGCCCTTACGGTGCGTGCCGACTGTCTTGCGCGGCTTTGATTATGGGGGACGCTTCTTGTATCATGATGGCATTGTGTCGTAAAAGCCATAAGGACAGGTAAACCATGCATAGAGTCGAAGGAGAAGACCGCAGGCGGTACCCGCGCAGCCAACGCCGCCTGCAGATGTTGTTTGAGGATGGCGGGCCCGGTATTCTGAATCACGTGGACAACATAAGTGAATCTGGGGTGCTCTGCCATACCATCAAACCTGTCGCGCTTATGACGAAAATCGGCGTAGTCATGAATTTACCCAAACCGATTGATTACCGTGTTGAAACGGAAGGCGTTGTGGTGCGCTGTGAACCGGATGAATTCGGCGACGACCACTTCAAGGTGGCCATTTTCTTCCCCAAACTGACGGAGACGGACAAAGACGCGATTCGGGCATTTCTTCTTGCGGAAGTCATTGAGGAGGAAATGCGGAATCAATAGCAGAATGACAGTCTTCCTATGTATAGGGATTCCTGCCGGAATGGCTGTGGACAGCGACAGTTTTCAGTGTCACACACCGACAAGAACGTGTCTGCCGGTGTAAGGGTGCAGGATGTGCATTGGACTTAACATTTCAAGGAAAAACGGATGAAAACGCAAGGATGGACAAGGCGCGCCTTCTTGGCTGCAGCAACCACCGCGTCGGCGGTGGGGATGATCAGACCGCTACGGGTGAATGCCGCCCGGGTGATACCGCGAAAGCTTTCCCCCAACGAGAAAATCAACGTGGCCGGTATCGGTGTAGGCGGCAAGGGACTCGATGACATCATGTCCTGCCGCAGGGAAAATATTGTGGCCCTCTGCGACCCGGATTCCGAGCGCGCGGGAGAAGCGGTTTACAGGAACAAGAACGCGAAGCAGTACGCCGATTACCGGAAAATGTTCGACGAAATAGCCGATGAAATCGACGCCTGCACCATCAGCACGCCGGACCATACTCACGCCCCCGCGGCGTACCTGGCCATGAATCTCGGCAAGCATGTCTACGTGCAGAAACCGCTGGCCCATACGGTGGCAGAGGTGAGGCTGCTGACCAAAACAGCCGCGGAAAAGGGTATCGTGTCTCAACTGGGAAATCAGGGACACTGCGGCAACGGCGTTCGTGAACTGTGCGAAATGGTCTGGGCGGGCGCCATTGGCAATATCACCGAGGCCCACATCTGGACAAACCGGCCCATCTGGGCGCAGGGCATGGCCGAGGTCCCGCCGGAAGAACCGGTTCCTGCAACCCTCGACTGGGACCTGTGGCTCGGCACAGCGGCCATGCGGCCCTATAACAAGGCCTATGTGCCCTGGGTCTGGCGCGGTTGGTGGGATTTCGGTTGCGGCGCCATCGGAGACATGGCCTGCCATATCATGGACCCGGCCTTCTGGGCGCTGAAGCTGTACGAGGCGGAATCGTACACCGTCGAAGTGGTCAGCCAGGAAGGCATGACGCCCCTTTCGCCGCCCGTGAAGTCGGTAATAAAATATGAGTTTCCCGCCCGCGGCGACATGGCGCCCGTTACCGTCTATTGGCGTGATGGCGGTGAAATGCCCCCGCGCCCCGAGGGGGTTCCGGAAGGGCAGCAACTTGGCGATGGTGATAATGGGTCGCTGTTTATCGGTTCGGACGGTTTCCTTACGGCGGGCGAATACGGCGGCAAGGCACGCCTGTTGCCCGATGAAAAAATGGCCGATTATAAAAAACCGGATCAGACTATTCCGCGCATTCCCGGCGAAAATCCCTATCGCCATTGGCTGCAATGCATCCGGGAAGGCAAGCAGTCCGTTTCCAGCTTTTCCTATGGCGGGCCGTTGACCGAAGTGGCCAACATGGGCAATGTCGCCCTGCAGGCCCAGGGTAAAAAACTGGAAATAGATGTCAAGGAACTAAAAGTCGTCAATGACGCTGATGCCAACCGCCTGTTGACCAAGGAATACCGAAAAGGCTGGGAACTTCCCTGCTGATAAAAGTATACCAAGTGTATAGTTGAAGTTTTAACAGAACAACCCGCGCTCCCATAAGTTGCGTATCATTTATGGGAGCACTTTTTATGCTATATATTTATACTGTATGTTTATATTAAAAATGTATATGGATAAGGGGCGCTATAAAGAAGGGTGAACAATTTATTTACAAAGAACGGTTTCTTTGGAAATATAACGCATAATGGCATGGAAAAATCCCATATCAGAACAGTAAATTTCATGGTTTGTTCCAAAATAAAACAGAAAGCAGTCGGCTAAGTAAGCTATTGACTTTTTTCAAAAGTTAGGATATAATGTGCCCATCTTGCCCTAAGTACAGATGCTAGTGCAAGATAAGATTTTCTCTTAAGGCTCTTTGGAGGTATGTCGATTCAGGGGTAATAAACGTTATATGGGTTATAACGATAGTTTATGCCTGTAGACGTGCCTGCAGTGCAGGGAAAATAATTTCTTTACAAATCAAAGAATTTTCTGAAGGAGATAAGGTTTATGACCTTAAAATTAGCCACTGGCGTGTGGGTATATTCGGGAGCGCAAGACCGTTTTTGCGTGGAAGGTTATCGGGAAATTCCCCGGATGCAGGATATTATTCCGGCCATTGCCAAGTTAAAGGGCATAAAAGCGGTTGAAATTCGGCAAACGGATATAACGCCGGAAATGCCAGTAAAAGAGGTTAAACGTCTTTTGAAGGAAAACGGGCTTGCCTGCAGTGCGGTTTCAACCACATTGAGCCATTCCAGGCGTTTTTCATTGGCGGGTTTCGCGCAGCAACATCAAAAAACCCGTAATGCCGCCATCGATGAAGGCCGTAAAGCGGTGGAGATTGCCCGGGCACTGGGTACCACCGAGGTGACGCTTCGTCTTTACACGGATGGTTTTGATTATCCTTTCCATGTTGATTATACCAGCCACTGGAACACCGTCATTTCTTCCATTAAAACCATTGCCAAATTCGCTTCTCCTGATGTAAATATTGCCGTAGCCTATAAGCCGCGCGATCCCCGCAAGTACCTTACCGTTTCCTCGGTGGGCAAGGCTTTGTCCATGTGCCAGGAAATCGCCATGAAAAATGTGGGCGTTGCCCTCAATTTTTCCCATGCCCTGATGGCTGGTGAAAACCCGGCGGAAAGCATTGCATTTCTCAACCGGGCGGGCAAACTGTTTCAGATGTATGTCAGTGATTCCTACGCGTTTTGGGATGACATGATGATACCCGGCAGCCTGCATCTTTGGGAAACACTTGAAGCCTTATATTATCTTAAGATGGCCAAGCATCGCGGCTACGTGACGATCGACATTCAGCCGCAGCGTTTGGATCCCACCCATGCCCTCCAAATAGCCATCGGCAACCTCGCTATTCTGTGGAAGAAACTCGAAAAACTGGATGCGACGGAACTCCGTAAAGCCCAGCGGACCTTGGATGCCACGGAAAGTCAGCGTATTATCCGGCGCATTTTGTTGCAGGGATAAGCACGCTTCCTTCCCGGGTGGGTGTCGGTCCGCCTGACCGGATGTAAGCAGAAAAGAATTACGGAGGGCCAGTCACGCTGTTAACGGGCAATTTGCATGGATTGAAAGCCGCCCAGTTGAAGGCGCTTGAGCGTCTGTCAAAGCGTGCCGCGCGGACCCAGGTAATCATCTCCGTCGAACTCGCCAGGGAATTGGCGGCCATTTCCTTTGAAATTCAGCGACAGGTCGGGGTGATCATTGATCGCGGGGGCCATGTCACCGATATCATTGTGGGTGACGCGCGCAGTTTGTTTCTTCCTGAAATACAACGACGCGGCAGGGACCGCCTCTCCGGTCTGCGTTTTGTTCATACCCATCTTGCAGGGGAGCGGCTTACAGAAGAGGATCTGACGGATCTCGCCCTGTTGCGCTTTGATCTTGTCGCCGCCCTGTTGCTGTGCAAGGACGGCGCGATCGACGGCATTCACATCGCCCACCTAAAACCCGACAATGCCGCTGAAAGCCCCTGGGAAGTGCTGCCGCCGCAATCCATTTTCAGCCTGAAAGAGGATTTCCCCGAGTTTATCGCCGCTCTTGAAGAGGAGTTTGCCCGGACGCGGCGTCCCAGAAACGCGAACGACACGCGCGAACGCGCCATCCTGATTCATGTTTCCACCCTGCCGCCCACCCTTGCGCGGGATTCTCTGGATGAACTTGAAGAACTCGCGCGCAGCGCGGGCCTTGAAGTGGTGCATACCCTCATGCAGCGCCGGCCCCTTGATCCCCGGTTTATTCTCGGCCGGGGAAAACTGCAGTCGGCCGTGATCACCGCCATGCAAAAAGGGGCCGGGATGCTTGTCTTCGACCTGAACATCACCCCTTCACAGATACGTTCCCTTGGTGATTTCACGGATCTGAAGATCCTGGATCGCACCCAGGTGATTCTCGATATTTTCGCCCAGCACGCGGTGACCCGGGAGGGCAAACTGCAGGTGGAATTGGCCCAGTTGCGCTACCTGCTGCCCTTTCTGAATATCCGGCAGCAGGCGCTTTCACGGTTGACCGGCGGTATCGGTGGCCGCGGCCCCGGCGAGACCCGCCTGGAAGAAGACCGGCGCCGCGCCCGGGACCGGATTGCCAGGCTTGAACGTGAAGTGGAACAACTGGGAAAACGCCGCCGCCTGCGCCGGCATGCCCGCACGGTGCGGGAAGTGCCGACGGTCGCCGTGATCGGTTATACGAACGCCGGAAAGTCTACCCTGCTCAATCACCTGACCGACAGCGATGTCATTGCCAAGGATTTCCTTTTCGCCACCTTGAACCCGGTATCCCGCCGGCTGCGTTTTCCCCGCGAACGCGAGATTATCATCACAGATACCGTCGGTTTCATTAAAAATCTTCCCAAGGATCTACTCGCCTCCTTTAGAACCACCTTTGAGGAGTTGCATGAAGCCGACCTGTTGCTGCATATTGTGGATGCAGGAAGTCATGACCTGAACCAGAAAATGGAAACCGTTCTGGATACCGTGCGGAACCTGGAACTGAACGGCAAGCCCATGCTCACCGTGTTTAACAAAGTGGACACCTGTCATCCGGCGGAAGTGGAAGGCTTGACGCGCCAGTATGCCGGCATTCCGATTTGCGCGCTTGATCGCGGGACGTTCGCGCCGTTGTTGAATGCCATGGAAGAACTGTTATGGCCGCTCGAAGAAAAACCAGTCATAGAATCCTGATGCCGTTGTGGATCGTCTTGTGCGGCGCCGCGGCATGGGGACAATTGCTTGAACCCGGTCGGGCTGCGGCGGACGGCGCGGCCTCGCGGGAACAACTCCTCGGCCGTCTTCGGGAGTTTGAATCTATGGGCGATCCCTGTCTCGGCGGATCCGACGGAGGCGGCGCCTATCGTGAAACATTGAGATCGCTCGGATACCACGACCTGCTCGCCGAATGCCTTGAAAACCTGGCGTGGACCAGGCGGGCAACCGGCACCGACCGGCCGGAGGACTGGCGCGCGCTGGGGGAGGCATGGATGCTGTCCGGGCCCCAAGGGAGGCAACCGGCGTTCGATGCTTTTAAACAGGCGTTGAAACTAAACCCGGATGACGGGGAAACCCTAAGTCTTCAGGCCTATCTGTTTCACCGGGAGGGATTATACGAGCAGGCCGCCTCCGGTTATGAAAGAGCCCTGGCAGTTGACCCGAAGAACGTGCGCGCAAAACTGGGCAGGGAGGTATTGAGGGTTCGTGAAGGATCTATAGCCGATGCTTCCGCTGCGATTGACGCCCTGGGAGCGGATGCCCAACCCTATGATGTCATCACGCGGGTAATGCTGCGAAAGGCCCTGCATGATTTTGAACGATACGGGGGCTGGTTTGAGGATGCGGCCGCGAACCATGCCGCCTATGCGCGCCTGCTCTATCGTGCGGGACGTATTTCGGATGCCCTGGTCGCCGCGCGCGGCGCGGTGGCGCTGGAGCCGGAAAACGCTGCCACATGGAATTTTATTGCCGCGATGCAACTGCAGCTGGGTAATCTGGAACAAGGGAGGCACGCCTACGACAAATCCCTGGAAGCTGATCCGAACCAGCCGCGTATTCGGGAAGCACGGGATCGTTTGATCAGGCAATCAGTGCCCAAAAACAGCGTTGAACTGCCTTAAGTCCTTAAGAAGTCAGGCGCAGGAGCGGAAATACAGGCTAAACGTATTGTGTTTTAATAATCGCAAGGGCCGGACGAGTGGTTTGTTCGGTTGCTTGCCAAAATAATGGAGGTGCGAGATGAAAAGAAAACTATTATTAGCATCACTGGTTATGGTCGTGCTGCTTGGCGCTTCGGGTTGCCGGTTACCGCTTATTGATCCGCCCATCGTGGGTAAATGGCTGGTTATCAGCGACATTATGATTGGCACCCATTACTGGACCTTTAACCGCGACAATACCGGTGAGGATTATGTCGAAATCGGCGGCAACTTCTCTTACCGGGATGCCTTCAACTGGTCGTACAAGCGTTTCGACCACATACTGACCAAGGATGGCAGAAGCTACAATGTCGAGTATAATTTTTTCCGCACGCACGCGGTGTTGTATGACCCTGATGATAACAGCAAAGTTCTGGAACTTGAACTGGTATCGACGCCGATTTTTCGCATCTAAACGCCATGCGTTTTAGAGGCTGGTAAGCGGTTCCGGCGGCGGGAGGTGAGCGCCGCACATACGATGTTACGCTGGCGCAGGTCGGTCCTGTTTACGGTCCGGCCTGCATTGTTATTCCTTCACGCGGCGGCATTCGCCGCAAGAAAAGAATGTTAAGCGGTTATGCTGAAAAAAAAAAGGTTGGCCCTGTTGGCGTGTGCCCTGCTTCTCGGTTGGGTCGGTTGGCGGGCAGGTTTCTTAGTTGCGCTTGCCTGTCTGGCCGGCGCCGTGGCACTGTTGTTGTTCATCAAGGCGGCGCATATTGTCCGTGACCGCTTTGGAATGGACAAACTCACCGGCTGTGAAAGGCATCGCTTTGAGGTGCTGCAGGCGGCGCTTCCGGAACCGCCCCGGAGGCGTCCCTGGAACTTCATTGTTCTCGGAGATACGCGAAACAACACGAAAATCGCCTCTGCCCTGTATCGGCACGCACGCGTCCAGGATCCGGTCATGGCCTTTCACACAGGCGACATCGTCCGCGGCGGTACAGCCTCGGAACTGTTGCGCAATCATGTTCACCCGGTAGAGGAACACCTGCAGACGGTGCCCCTGTTTTGCGTGCCAGGCAACCATGAGCGGGGGCCCCGACGTGATTACGCCGCCTTCAAGACGCTTTACGGGGATGATAAATTTAGCTTCTCCCATGACGGGTGCCTTTTTGTGGGCTTTAATAACTGCACCTCAAAGGGTGTGACTGACGAGGACCTGGCGTTCCTGGAAAAGGAACTGGGCGGCGCGTATGAACACAAGTTTGTGTTTACCCATATTCCTCCCGCTTTCTTTGAGGCGGAATTCGTTGGGGACACCCGGCGCAGGGGATTTAAGAGAAATGCGGAAGCTTTTCATCAACTTATGTGCGACCACGCGGTGGATGAGGTATTCATGGCCCACATCCACGGGTATGCCTCCGCCAAAATTGGCTCGGTGCGGTATACCCTTACCGCTGGCGGCGGCGCGCCGCTGAGCCGCCGGATCGCCGAGGAGAACAGGCACTTCCATCTTATCCGCATGGAGGTGCTGCCGGAAGGGATCAAACGCACCCTGATGTTATACCAGGGAGGGGAGTGGTCCTCCAGGCTTTTGGAGGGTTGAAGGCGGCTTTTAGGGTAATTCGACCAACTTTCCGGGGTTCATGGTGGCCTTTGGGTCCAAGGTCGTTTTGACGGACTGCAACATGCTGAGACCGAGGGGGCCTTTCTCCTGTGAAAGCCAGGGCAGGTGATCCGTACCTGTGCCATGGTGGTGGGATATGGTGCCGCCATTCAGGACGATCGCATCCGTGACCGCCTTTTTTATGGCCAACCATTGCTCGATGTCGGCGTCGCGTTTACGGGGAAAAACGACAGTGAAATAAAGACTGGCTCCGTTACGGTAGCTGTGGCTGACATGGGCCATGGCAATCCCGGGCGAACCGGGATTGGGGTTGTATTTGGACAGGGCATCCTCCATCGCCGCGCTGACATTGGCATGCAGCTGCGGCAGGCGTTTCCAGTCGGTCGCCGTTTCCATGGTGTCCACGCCAAGACCGTGGTCAAGCATCGGATCGCGCAAATAGGGCGTTTCAAAGCGGGTGCTTAGCCAGAGTTCGCCCATGCCGCCGCCCATGTCGGCGCCGCCGCAATCCGCAAGAATCGTGTGTGCCCGCGTGCGCTCGCGGGCCACTTCATCGGCTCCACCTTCAAAGCCCACCAACATAAGACAGAAGCCCATGGGCCCGTTTTCAGCCACCTCGGCGCCGCCGTGCATGACGCTGTAGAAAAACGTTTCGTTGGCGTCGGAAAGGCGTACCATGGCCGTTCGCACTTCAGCCTGGAGCAGCGAGCGCACCCCCTTCAGACCGGATTCAAAGTCGGAAAAAAAGTACGCGCGGTATTCCTTCTTCTCCGGAACGGCATGCAGGTGAACCCAGGCGTCCGTAATGATGCCGAAGGCCCCTTCGGAGCCGGGAGTCAAGTCGCGCATCTGGGGGCCTGCCGCCGATTTGGGGAAATGTTCCGTGTCCCAGACGCCCCGGGGTGTAACGATGCGGGCTGAAACCAGCCAGTCCTCGGCCTTACCATAACGGTTGGACTGATGCCCTGCGCCGCGCGCGGCGATCCAGCCGCCCAGTGTGGAATACTCGAAAGATTGCGGGTAGTGCCCGAGAGTCACGCCGTTTTCCTGGAGATGCTTTTCCAGGGCCGGGCCGTAAATGCCTGCCTGGATATGGGCCGTCATGGTCATCATGTCTATCTCGAGGACCTTGTCCATGAGCGCCATATCTACCGTGATGGCGCCTTGCTGGCCCGGCCGTAGCAAGGGCGTCACTCCGCCCACGACGCTGGATCCGCCGCCGTAGGGGATAACTGCCAGGGCGTTTTGATCGGCATAAGTGACAAGCGCCTCCACCTCTTCGGTTGACTGGGGATAAATCACGGCGTCGGGCGCGTGTTCCAGCCGACCGGCCCGAAGATACAGCATGTCATGGTAACTGCGGCCGCGCGCGTGATAGGCCCGTTCATAGGTGTCGGTTTTCACCCGTTCTTCCGAGGTGATTGCACGCAGGTCGCCCAGTTGGTTGTCTGTCAACCGTATAGGCGGCAGCGATACCTGTTCCAGCGGCAGTGCGGGCGTGTTCGGGAGCGTGCCCAGCCCCGTATAGGCGCCCAGCCATTTCCAAATGCCTTCCGCCTTGTCGCCCAGTGTGTCCGGGGCGTCGTGGCGCCCCCATCCGTTCCAGCGTAACTCTTGCTTGTTCATGATACCTTTCAAATAATGCGGGCGGGTTGCCGCCCTTTGTATTCCTGGTGTAGCCGGGTCCCGGCGGTCCATTAATATCGCAGAAGGAGACCCCTGGGAACAATCTCGAACGTGGCCGGCAGCCTTCCCGGCGCTTCACCGTCCACATCCAGCAGCACTTCATCGGCGGGGTCAGCGGGTTCGGCGGTAATCTTGCGGCCGCGAAGCATGAATACATACCGCGTGTTCTCGAGGTGTCGGCCTTTATAAAGCGCTGGGAATCCTTTCAAAAACTGTAACAGCGAGGCCCGGCGGACCACGATGATGTCAAACAAGCCATCATCCGTTTTGGCTTCCGGGGCGATTTTCATTCCACCCCCGAAGTAGCATCCGTTGCACACGGCCACAGTGTTGATGTCGAGAACCTCGTCAAAATGATCGTCGACCCGCAACCGCACCCGCTGGCCGTTGTAACTCAACAGCGCCTTGAGGGTGCCCCACTGGAAGGCGAATTTGCCGCCGAAGTTTTTCGCGAAGGTGAGTTGGTTGACCGCCTTGTCCGCGACGCCGCTGAGCCCGAAACTGGCCACATTATCGAAGTACCGCTGGCGCATGCCTCCGGTGGCGTCATCCCGGTAGGTCAGCAGGCCCACGTCTATGGCATGGGTTTCCCCTTCCACCACATGCCTGACCTGTTCCGACATTTCCACGGGTAATTCGAAGGTGCGCCGGAAATCCGCGCCGGTGCCGCTGGTGATCATGCTGAGTGCCGCCTGTGGGTTTATCGGCCGTCCCTTGTCGAAGAAGCCGTTCACGACTTCATTGATCGTGCCGTCGCCGCCCACGGCGATGATATGGTCCACACCGTCTTTCAAGGCGGAGGCGGTCAGGCGCAAGGCCGCCATGGGGCCGTCGGTGAAGACGGTGTCAAAAGAGCCCAGGGCTTCCGTGACCCGCTTAGAGAGTTCCGGCCAGCGTTCCGCGGTGTGCCCGCCGGAAGAGCGGGGGTTGACGATCGCGCGGACACGGGAGGAGGGACGATAACGCATCAATACCCGTTCCCGCTGCACGCGTTGTTCCTCCTCCGACAATTCGAGTTCCGGCGTCATCAACTCAGCGACCTGGTCGAGAACGGCGGGCACCGGTTGTCCGCAGGCGCCCATGCCGGTACGACGGAAGAGGACGTCCTCCAGGGTAAGCGCCATCTCGTGGCGCACCGCATGGACGACCTCCACCGCAATGTTGGGCAGGGAGGAATCCAGCCTGCGATAAAGAGCGGGGTTTTCTTCGGCCAGGCGGAGGACATCGTTCATATGGCTGCCGTAGTTGGCCGCAAGATGTTCCACAATATCGGGTTCAAGGGAACTGTAGCGTTCCCGGGCACGATCGAGAAATTCCGCGAAGATGCCCGTGTCGCCGCCGAACACGGGAACGCTGTCGCTTCGGCAGGGCGTTGGCGGCGCGCCAAGTTTCACGCTGATCAGATCCACCACCTGTTCCGCCAGGGCGCGGGACGTGGTCCATTTGCCGCCGATGGCCGTGATGATGCCCGCGAGTCCGTTTTCCGTTTCATGGTCCACGATTTCCGCCGCCCGGCTGGCGCTGTAAGAATCCTTGTCCGATTCCCCGTCGTCGGTGACGTTTGCCGTCTGGTCCACAATCGGGCGTAATCCGCCGTAGAAGAACAACACATCGGAGCGCTTCAACTGTGCGGAAGGATAGGCCTCGTTGATATCTTTGATAAAGTCCGTGATGTCTTTTTCCGTGACCCGGAAACCATCGGGGTCGCCCCGGTACACGGTGTCCGTGGTGCCGATCAGGGAATAGCCGTGCCAGGGGAGAATGAAGAAATGACCCTTGGCGGTCTGTGCGGCAACGGCGTGGCCCTGGGTCAGCGGTTTCGTCAGAATGTGGATGCCTTTGGAACGGATCAGCCGTTTTGCGCTTCGTTTTCCCAGCAGGTTGTCCATAAGCAAATCCGACCAGGGACCGGTGGCATTGACCGTAATTCGAGCCTGCAGATTGAAATCCATGCCGTTCCGCCAGTTGTTGCGCAGCCTGGCGCCAACCACCTGGTTTTCCTCGCGCAGAAACTCGCGGGCTTCCACGTAATTGGCCGCCTGCGCGCCCGCTTCCACCGCGTTCTGCAGGCAGGCAAGGGCGAGACGTTCCGGGGAATGCATCTGGTAGTCGTAAAAGATAATACCGCCGCTTAGCTGGGGCGTTTCCACGCCAGGTTCCAGGGCGATGGCTTCGGCGCGGTTTAAGGTCCGGTGCGCCGGTATGGACTTTTCCGGGTCATCCAGGCGGTTTCGGTCGTAGGCCAGCAGATCATAGGCCGTCAGGCCAAGCGCCAGGGTCAGCTTCTTGCGAATGCCCTTTCCATACAATGGCATCAAAAATGTAAGGGGGTATACCATGTGCGGTGCGATATTCGACCATACCCGCCGTTCCCGAAGAGATTCCCGGACCAGTCCAAGTTCCAGGTTTTGAAGATATCGAAGACCTCCGTGTATTAGTTTGGAGGACGCGGAGGTTGTGGCCGCCGTGAAATCCCCCTTGTCCACCAACGCCACTGAAAGACCCCGCAACGCCGCATCGCGCGCAATGCTGATCCCCGCTACGCCGCCGCCAATAACCAGAACATCATAGTGTTTTGCTGCCAATGCCGCCAGGTCTCGCTGCATATTCGGCAAACTCCTTTTAGGCCGCCCTCATCATATTGCAAACTTAGCTCGCACAAAAGATATGGTAGGGCATTTCAGCACTGAGAATAAAATAATTGCCGTTTTTGAAGCTGGAATGCAGTCTTAACACCAAAATTCGGATCATGATTTTCAGTGACAAAATGCGTTGGATGGAGAACAGGATCTGCTGGCTGGCGGGGCAGTAGGCCGTTAAAAACTATATATTGTGTTGCCTCTTTTAAGAAGTTATCCACAACCTGTCCCCATCCGGCTGAGACCATTTCAGGAGAATAACTAGAATCCATAAAATCTCCGCATTTGTACTCTTTTGAATGCATGTTGTTTGGAATAAAGAAGATAGGCGGGTAAATGTAAACCTTTTCCACAGGGGTGGCATAGTGACGACCATTAAAGGAGATCATTTCAACGGGTTTTCAAGAAAGTTATCCACAGCCTCTTTCCGGGAGCCCGGATGTATCTACCCCAAGATATGGGGCCGTTGAAGAACATTCGGTAGCCCCGTTTTGTATGTGCCAGGCAGTTGGTGCTCCTATCATAGCGTTGGGCGAAAGCGTGGCGGGAATCGTGCATTTGCGAACACCGGGTGTCCGGGGTGGATAGCGTGTCCTTGGAGCGCGGAAACGTCCGAAAAAGTCGCATTCAGACGCGGGCATGTTTTATCATTGCTTTTCTCTTAGGTGTTGAGAAACCTGTACAGGAGAGGTCTTCCATGCAATATTTGAGCGGTATTGACTATGTCGTAATTCTTCTTTACGCGGGGGCGCTTGTCGGCCTGTCACTGTATCTAAAACGGCGTGCCTCGGAAAGTATAGAGGATTATTTTATCGGGGGGCGTCAATTGCCCTGGTGGGCTTTGGGCGTTTCCGGAATGGCCTCCTTCCTGGATGTGACCGGAACGATGATCATTACTTCGTTTTTATTCATGCTGGGACCCCGCGGCCTGTTTATTGAGTTTCGTGGGGGGGCGGTGCTGGTCTTGGTGTTTATGATGCTGTGGGCCGGCAAATGGCACCGGCGTTCGAAATGCCTCACCGGTGCGGAATGGATGGTATTCCGCTTTGGTGATGGGGCCGGTGGACGGTTTGCCCAGTTGATGTCGGTAATCAGCGGTGTTGTGAGCACGGTAGGCATGCTGGCCTATCTTATTAAGGGCATTGGATTGTTTCTCTCCATGTTTCTTCCTTTCTCACCCTTTCAATGCGCCTTGTTGCTGGTCGGCGTTGCCACCGTTTACACGATGATCTCAGGATTTTACGGGGTTGTTTACACGGATATGTTTCAATCGGCCATCATTCTTATCGCTGTTATCGGCGTGACGATTATGGCCGTTGCCAAAGTGGCCACCGTGCCGGACCTTGGCGCTTTTGCCGCGGAAATCACGGGTAACGGCCAATGGATGTCCTCTGCGCCTCATTGGAATACCGCCATGCCCAAGGGGTATGAGGTATATCGGCATTTGATGCTTTTCGCCATGTTTTATCTTATGCGCAACGTATTCTTTGGAGTCGCTTCCGGAAATGACCCCAAGTATTTTGGCGCCCGCAGCGACCGGGAATGCGGCCAGCTTACGTTTATGTGGACGATTCTCATGACGGTGCGTTGGCCCATGATGATGGGATTCGCGGTGCTGGGCATCTTCCTGGTGCGCGATTTGTTTCCAGACCAGGGGGTTATCGTTGAATGCGTCCGCCTGTTGCGTGATGCTTATCCGGCAATTACCGAGGCGCAATGGGGCGAATTCATATCCTCTATTGCCAACGCGCCCGGGAAATTTTCTCCCGAACTTATTGCGCAAATCGAGGATTTGTTGGGCGCGGATTGGTCGAAGAAGTTGCTGTTGATCAGTTTTCACGGCACCATCAATCCCGAACGCATACTTCCAGCCGTGCTTCTTTATGACATTGCCAAAGGACTGCGCGGCATTTTCCTGGTGGCGCTTATTGCAGCCTCAATGTCCACTTTTGATTCGACAGTCAATATGACCACGGGTTTGCTTACCCGGGATATTTACCAGAAGCATCTTAGGCCAAACGCGAAGACGAAAGAACTGATTTATATCAGCTGGTTTTTTGTCGCGTTGCTGGTCGGCATCGCGTTTTTGTTCGCCTATTCCGTAAAAAGCATTAATGATATCTGGGGCTGGATCATCATGGGTTTGGGCGGCGGCCTGATGCTGCCCAATTTCCTCAGGCTTTACTGGTGGCGTTTCAACGGCAGCGGCTTTGCCGTGGGCACCCTGGTTGGTCTCACGGCCGCCGTACTGCAGCGCTTTTTCTTTCCCGGGCTGGACGAACGCCTGCAATTTCTCATTATCGGGGTTATCGGCCTTGCCGCCTCGATACTCGGGGCGTATATCTCACCGCCGACGGATGCCGGCGTGTTGCGCCGTTTCTATCGCGCCACTCGGCCCTTCGGCGTCTGGGGGCCTTTGCGGTCCTCGCTAAACGACGAAGAAGAGCGCAACATGCGAACTGAACACAGGCGTGATATCCTTGCATCGCCCTTTGCGCTACTCTGGCAGGTGACCATGTTCCTGATCCCCATGCAACTGGTTATCGGCGCCTGGCGCGCCGCAGCCATTACGGCTGTTTTCTGGGTGCTCGGCCTGTTGGGCCTTTATTTCATCTGGTATCGCCATATGCCCAAGGATAACTATTTCGAGGATGAAATTCAGGTATGAGACCTATATTTCCGACAGCGTTGTTTTGGACGCAAGTCCTTAAGGGGCGTTTGTGCCATTGCTCAGGGTCGCTTCACGTCATAGGCGATGAGAGCATCGCCATGGCGGATGTATAATCTTCCTTTTGCCAGGGTGGGGTGCGCCCAGTGTTTGCCGGTTCCCTGGCTAATGCTGACACCTCCTGTTCGCTCAAAGCCGTCTGGACTTGCCTTTACCAGGTTGAGCACACCCTTGCGCGGTCCTTCGTAAATGTAGAGCATGCTGTCCGCGGCAATCAGGGCGCCTTCCCGGATATCCCGGGTTTCCCATGCCACTCTCCCCGTGGCCATTTCCAGGCACACCAGTTTGCCTCCGCTTTTGTATCCGGTGCCGTACAAATACCCGTCAATCAGCACCACACCGCTGTGCAGGCTGTCCAGAGAGGTGTCTGTCCATTTGGAGGTTACGGAATCACCATTGTCTCCTATCTCCAGCGCTCCACCACCAATACCGTCTCCGGCTGTGTAATAGACAAGGCCATTGTGATACACGGGAGTGACGCCGTGTATGTCGTAATTGGCCTTGTGATAAAAGGACCAGCGCAACACGCCGCTGTCCGGATCCACGCCGATAATAGTACTTCCCGTGGCATTCAGCAACAGGCGGCTGTCTTTGTGTTGGACGATGATGGGGGAGCAATAGGAGGTGGTATCATCCAAACCGCCGGTGGTCCAGACGGTCTCGCCGGTATGCTTGTCAAGGGCAGCTGTCAGCGCATCCGGCCCGCCGGGCGTGCATAAGACGCGCTCTCCGTCTATCAGCAATGATTCTGCGTAGTCCCAGAGAATCTTGCGGGCGCCAAAGCGTTCCACCATGTCCACCGACCATAGGATCTTACCGCTTGCCGCTTCCATGCAGCAGATGACGCCCAACCCGGAAAGGAAATATAACTTGCCGTCGTCCCATGTTGGAGTGGACCTCGGGCCTTGTGCCTGATCATTTAAGGTTTCGGGGCCGTAAGGAAAGGTGTTTATCAGGGCCCCGTCCGTTTCATTGATGACGAAGAGGTGTCCTTCGTCTTTTCCCAGCATACCGGTGATATATATCTTTCCTCCCACGACAATCGCCGATGAAAACCCGGCGCCGATACCTTGCGTGGTCCAGGAGATCGGGGGGCCATCCTCAGGCCATGTCTGCAGCAGATTGGTTTCAGGAAAGACCCCGGTTCGGTCCGGACCGCGGAATTGGGGGGAATCGGCGGCGAAAGCAAAGAGACCGGTCAGGGATACAAACAGGATAAACGGTAAAAAGGGTTTCATGCGGTGCTTTCTCCTTCAGTCAATGCCTATAGCGGAGGATTCATATCCTTAGGATGAAGTATTTTATCACGCAAATGCCGGGACCACAATACGAAATCTTATTTAAGGGCGGTGTTTGAAGAGCAGGATGCAACGAAGAGGCCATAAGGCTTCGCTTCCCAATAAATGATGAGAATAAGGTATGTCGTCCACACTTCAGTGTGTCGAGTATAAGGCGTCCGGCATCGGTTTCGTTTGTAAGCCCGTCAGGCTAAAGCATGAACAACCTGCAACTTTCAAGAGTAGTGCCCGCAGGTTTTCCAGGGAAAGGGTTTCGGCGTCTCCCGATTATCCTGCATATCCTGGTCTTGCGTCCACTACAAAAGGTGCGTCAAGCATGATGTGCCTTATTGGAATTTGTACTGCGGCACCTTCATTAATTCTCCGTCCTTAAGCGCGGAGGCGTGGGCGACAATGCCCGCGACGGTCATGTTGAGCGACCAGGCGATGTCTATCAGGGGCTTGCGCTCCTGGAGAATGGCGTTTACAAATTCTTCGCATAGGTAACCATGGGAACCGCCATGACCGCCGGCGGATACCGTGTCCGGCAGGGGCGGCTTCGCCAAATCGATGGCCGTGATGTCTTCGAGGCCGTCGTAAGTCATGCCGCTCATGGAACCTTTAGTACCCCGCACGCGCCCGATTTCACCGCACAATCCCGGCGTGTCCTTGCTCATGGTCATGCGCGACATGCCGCCTTCACTGGTGCGTAAAAGGGCCACTTCGGTGCCAAAGGGGTTGTTATAGGGATTATTGCCGGGTTCCAGATAGTCCATGGTTCCTTTCATGCCCAGGCAGGACACTTCGGTAAAACTGCCGCCGGAAACGCACACATGGTAGGCCGTGGAATGGGTCGGATACCAGAGCGGGGGCGAACCTTTGCGCCAGCCCTTGTAAGAATCCAGCGGCTTGTCCAGATAGTGGTAATATTCGCCTTCCGAGTACACGAGTGTGCCCAATGCCCCCGCGTTGAACAGGGTGCGCATGGCATAGCAGTCGTCCCGGAAAGCGCTCGTTTCGAACATCATGTAATTCAGCCCGGAAGCCTTGACCGCTTCGAAAAGTGTATCGGCGTCTTCCAGGTTTCCATAAACGGCGGGTACCGCCGACGCGACGTGTTTTCCATGCTGGAGCACGTCAACGCAGTGCCTGCAATGGCTGGGCGCGTCGGTGGCCACGAAAACCGCTTCGATATCAGGGTCCTTGACCAGTTCCTCCAGCGATGGGTAGGTCTTTTCGCAGCGGGTCACCTTGGCAAGTTCCGCGCAGCGGTCCGGGAACAGGTCGCTCACGGCGATTACCTCCACGTTCGGATGGTCCTGAAACCCGAAGGCGGCGCTGAACTTACACAGACCGTAGCCGACCAGTCCCACCCGCACCTTTCGATCCGAAACGGGCGACCAGGTCTTTTCTTTCGTGGTGTTGCTTGCGGTCTCGTCAAATCCCTGGATCGGTGTTTTGTCGTCCGCGACGGCCGCGGCCATCAGGCCTGCGCCCGCCGTGATTCCCGTGATAAAAGCGCGACGTGATACAGTAGGTGACATGGTGACTGCTCCTTATAAGTGTCTGGGTGAATCCCAGTATAACGCAGGTGTTTGCGGGGAACAAGAAACGGCTCCGCACTGAAGCTTTCCGGTCATCGTTCTTTATAGGGAATGCTGGAAAGCATGTGGTTTACCACTTCAGCGGGCGTGAGGCCCTTATCGACGTGTTCTTGTTTTAAAATCAGGCGGTGGCCAAGGCAGGGAAGCGCCAACGCACGAATATCCTCGACGGTTACGGTGTCGCGCAGGTACAGGGCGGCCCGGGCCCGTCCCGCGAGCAGCAGCGCCTGGGTGGCCCGTGGGCCTGCGCCGACCTTGATACTGCTGTGGACGCGAGAAAAACGGGTCAGCGCCATGCTGTAGCGAAGGATGGATTCAGGCACTTTTGTGGTCATTAAAAAGTCGCGCAACAGGACGATCCTGTCCTCGGTCAACAGGCTTTTCACCCGGTTCTCTTCCAGCATGGTTTCCGGCGCCTCCCGCGTCAGGGTTCGCGCGGCCAGCAGGTGTTCTTCCTCTTCCGTGGGATAGTCCATCAGAATTTTAAGAAGAAACCGGTCTTTTTGCGCTTCAGGAAGGGGAAAGGTGCCCTCCGATTCAACGGGATTCTGGGTGGCGAAAACGGTGAAGTTGGGGGAGAGAGAATAGGTCTGGCGGTCGATGGTCACGCAACGTTCCTGCATGGCTTGCAGCAGAGCGGCCTGGGTGATGCCCGGGGCGCGGTTGATTTCATCGGCCAGGAGAAAGGTCGTGAATATCGGGCCCTGCACCAGCGTAAAAGCGCCTTTCCCCGGGTTGAAAACATTGACACCGATGATGGAGGTGGGCGTTGTGTCCACGGAGAACTGGATGCGTTGAAAGGGAGCGCCCAGCAGCCGGGCCAGTGTGCGCACCAGAAGTGTTTTCGCCACGCCCGGCACCCCTTCAATCAGCGCGTGCCGCCCGGCGAGAATGGTGATCAGCGCTTGATCGACGGCTTCGCTTTGACCAATGATGACTTTGCCAACTTCATTCCGGATACTGAAAAGAAAATGCTGTATCTCTTTTACGTCAACGGTTGCCGTGTTAGGGGCTTGTATATCGCTCATTTGACAAGGTCCATTAGTAGAAGGTCGATTTCTGAAGGTGCGTTAATCTTCCGTCCTGCTGGTTCGGTTTACAACATGGTTCCTGGCATTGTACATCCGGAAGACAATTATATATATAATAGCGTCTGGATAAAAGGAACCTGTTATGGGGAATATGGAATCGATCACGATACTCCGGCAAGGCGCGGCGGCATGGAACGCCTGGCGCGGGCCGAGCAATTATGTCAAGGTGGATTTGTCCGGAGCCAATCTGGATCGCATGCAACTTGCCGGGATCAACATGGAAGGCGTGAACCTCAGGGGCGCCAGACTGGCTGGTGCGGATCTCTCAGGCGCTTCGTTTAAGGACGCCGACCTGACGGAGGCGGTGCTTGCCAACGCTATCCTGTCGAACGCGAACCTGTCCGGCGTTCATATGAATTACACCGATTTCAGAAATGCGATTGTTACAGGCGCCAAAATGGACGGTGCGGATTTCAGGGAAGCGCGACTGGGCGGGGTTTCGTTCGCGGGCACCGTTTTGAGCGGCGCCAACCTGAACGGCGCCCTACTGAGTCATGCCAGTTTCGAAGGGGCGGACTTGCGGCACGTCGAACTGCGCCGCGCGGTGATGATCGGCGCCAATTTTCGGGATGCCGACCTGCGCGACGCGATATTGGTGGGCGCCAAACTCGAGTCGGCCGATTTCACGCGCGCCCGCTTTGAAGGCGCCAATCTCGCCGATGTCAGCCTGGAAAAAGCCTGCCTTGATGAGGCGGTTCTGTCCGGAGCGGATTTGCGCAAGACCGTCCTGACCAAGGCCAGTTTCAAAAAGACACTGCTGACCGGCGCCCTGCTCGAAGAGCGGCATTTCCCTGAATGCTGTCTCGCCGGCGCGATTCTGGATGAGGCTATTTTGGACGGCGCCACGCTTTCACAATCCGATTTGACCGGTGTCCGCCTGAACGGGGCGAGCCTTCGCGACGCCGATGTGTCCGGCGCGTGTTTTGATGGGGCCGACCTGTCCGGAGCCGATTTTACGGGCGCCCTGCTTGTGGCGGCGAACCTGCACGGGGCGCGCGTGGAGAAGGCCCGCTTCGATAACGCCGCCCTGGTCGCGGCGGATTT
The DNA here is from genome assembly GCA_012730105.1 of Candidatus Hydrogenedentota bacterium. Lineage (GTDB taxonomy): Bacteria > Hydrogenedentota > Hydrogenedentia > Hydrogenedentales > CAITNO01 > JAAYBJ01. Next base: position 1,135 of record JAAYBJ010000027.1, on the reverse strand, counting down.
GCACAAGAGCGCCGGCTGGGAATCCGCTACGCTGAGGGATGCGTCCTTGGCGGGCGCGTTGCGCTGTCCGCGCGGCTTTCGTGAAATTGCGCGTGGCAAGGGCGCGGTGTTGGGCGCGCCGATCACGGTGCTCCACTACGGTTCGGGCATCTGGAATGCCTGGCGCCGGGAAAGTGGCCTGGAAAAGCTGAATCTGAAAGGCGAGGACTTGTCCTGGGCCTCCCTGATCAACGCGGATTTTCACCATGTGGACCTTTCGGACTGTAACTTGTCGTCTGTGAATCTTCACGGCGCCAATCTAAGCAACGCCAGTCTGTGCCGGGCCAACCTGTCAGAAGCGAAACTGGCCGGCGCCTGCCTGGACGGGGCAGAGTTGCGTGACGCGAATTTGACGGGCGCCGATCTGCGCGGGCTTGATTTTCAGCGGGTTGTTCTTCACGGAGCCGTCTTCGCGGGCGCGTCCCTCACCCGGTGTTCCTTCAAGGGTGTGGATGTGTCCGGAGTGAACTTCTCCGGGGCGGATTTAACCGAGGCCGATATGACCGGCGCGGTGGTCACGAGCGCCGTCTTTACGGGGGCGGTGCTGAAAGGCGCCCTCCTCGCCAACGTGGATTTCAGCGCGATGAATTTGCGGATGGCGGATTTCTCGGGGGCCGATCTCAGCGGCGCGAACCTGCGGGACGCGGATTTGGGTGGCGCGACGCTTTCCGGCGCCCGGCTGACGGATGCCAACCTGGACAACGCACGTATCAAAGGCGCCAACCTGGAAAATGTAAATCTTCCCGTCCGTTACCGGCTGTCCGCATGGTTTAAGAAAAAACAGTAATCATTTTGTTTGGCCCCTAATTTGTTTATTGTATTTAACCCATCATTTCCCATTCCGTTCGCATAGCTGGCTGTTCCGCACAACGATACGCATACCACTACGCGGGGCCTTTCCGTCGGGGAACTGTGCGCCCAGACAACTTATGTGTCAGCGGGGAGATTTGTTGCATATGCTGGTTAGGCGCTTACGGCCATTTTGCTGACAATTAATTATGAGTTCTGTTTTACGTATAGGTAACCGAGAAGAATGTCATGTTTTGATTTGTCTCAAAGACCCAAAAACAACGCGTCATTCCGGTTTTTCGCGGTG
>JAAYBJ010000253.1 GCA_012730105.1 Candidatus Hydrogenedentota bacterium | reverse complement strand
TAAGGTTGTTTATAATGAAACGATAAATACGTTGATACGGGTGTGTTTCACGTGTTTGTTTCTGACTGAGATGCTGCGTTTCGGTTGCGCCAAAGGCGCCACTTCTTCCGTGCGAAGTCCCGGACGAAGCGTAGTGCCTTATGAAAAATTTTCTATCAACAAAAACAAGAAGTTCGGTATGTTGTTCACGCTTTAGCGTGCTAAGTTGTTCAAGGCGATTGTGTTAATACGCACACTAACGTGTGAACAACATACTCCGAATATTTTCTTTCTGGGTTGTGGGCAAGGCCCACGTTAGTATAAACAATCCCGCGTAAAAACCGGCACTATGCACGTTTGGTAATGACAAAAACGGACTGCAAGACTGTGAGATAATTATCCTGTGTCGGTTTTCATCGGACTCATTTATTCCGTGAGCGGCTTTTCCTTTTCGTACCATTGCTTTATCTCCGCTTCCGAAAGCGCGCGGGTGTATGCTTGGAGATTACGCATGTATCCGTTGAAATAATCGCCAGGGCCCCGTCCTATTTGCAGAGGTGTGTCCGAAGAAATATCAAAGGGGGAGTCGCCGGGCAACGTGCCGGCAGCTACACGCACGCCGTCAACATAGAGCAGCAGGTCACGGCCTTGCCGTACTGCCGCAAGATGTCGCCACCCGGGCGCCAACGCATGGTCATGGGTGACGCATCCCCCCGCCTGCAGGCTCCAGACGTTTCCAGACGGCAGGGTGCCGCAAAACAATTTGCCCTGGTAAAGGGCCATGGACCAGGCGCGGCGGTATTTGCCCGGCGCAGTATCCAGCTGCTCGCTGACGGGGGTCCAGGTGTTTTCCCCGTCAAGGCGGTACACGCGGCTCGAGGGCAACGTGCCTGCATATAGTTTCCCGTTGTAGACCATCATGCCCATGGTTTCCAGTTCGCCGTCCGGTTTGCCGCAGGCACTCCACGTACCAGTGTCTTCCATCTGGTATACATTCGCGTCAGGCCATGTGGACAGACGCAGCCTGCCTCCATACACGGCAAAACTGTAATCCTGGCTGATAGGCGGATCAATCGTGCCGCCCACATACGACCATTCAACGCCGTTGTAGCGGAAGGGGCCGCCGGGACCGTCATAAGAGACCATGTACAAATCGCCGTTGAAGACGCAGGGATTCAGCACGCGCCGGCCCGGGTTGCCGCAATAGGTCCATGCCGTGCCGCCGTCATACCGGTACAGGCCGAAGCCCGCCTGTTTCAACGTCGTCGCGTACAGGGCCCCTTTGTAGACGCCCAGCCCACCCAAGGTCGCTGCTTCTCCCGTTTCCGGATTGGAGAGGGCCCCGCAAGGGTTCCACTCCGTGCCGCCGTCATAGCGGTAGACCTTGCCGCCCGGCGTAGTGTTCGGCGACGCTTCCAGCGCCGAGCCGGTCGTGTCATACCATCCCGTGCCCGCGTAGAGACAGCCGTCATGCACGGCCAGCGCCATCACCGCGTTGCTCCGGTCCGGGCTGCCGCAGTCGGTCCATACGCTGCCGCCCTCATAGCGGTACACATGGCCGGCTTCCTCTGCGCCCGGCTCACAGGTGGCCGCGTACAGCGCCCCGTCATGGACGGCAAAGCCGAACACAAACACGGCGTTTCCCGGGCGGCCGCACCAGATCCATACCGGTTCCGTGCCGTTGTCCAGGCCGAAATGGAGGGTACGGTAATTCGGCTGGGAGTTAGAAACGCCCCCGTATGTGGCCAGGCCCAGGGTGAACCCCTTGCGCCGGTCGGGATCAAAATTACTCAGCAAGTCGCCAAGGCCGTCATCCAGCGTCGCTTTGGTACCTACCCACAGCAGCAGAGTGAAATCGTCCGCTCCAAAGGGAACGCGACCTGGCGCTTCAAAATAGGCATCCTGGCCGTTAAAACGCACAGGTACCCCATCCACAGCGCATGGGCTGAAGGTAGCGCCATGGTTGACTGCGTCGCCCCACTGTCCGGTGTAGTCTATGCTGTCATCTACAAGGGGCCAAAATCCGGAGGGCATGTCCGCCGCCGGTGAAAAAGAGGACAACATTAGTGATGCGGCTGCGACAAGACACAGAAAAGGAAGTCGAGATTTCACCATGGTCTTCTCCTGGGATGTAGTGGTCAATTTCTATGAACGATACTAACAAACTTGTAAGTATCTTATTATGTTCCATGTTTAACGGTCATTTCATCATGCTACCAGTCTTGTAGGCCGGGTGGAGTGAGACCTTCTTGCAAGTATTTGATAAACGAATGCGCAGGAAAATTCAAGCCGATTCTCAGCATGGCATCCTCCAAGCGAAACCCGCCTTTAACCTCAGCATATATCATTGTAAAGGTGGCTTCCGCTCAACCTTGAACATATCCAGCACATCCACAATTCTTTTTGGTTGTTTTCATCGCAAACGATACATCGAATGGTTCCACTTCGCCCGGCCTACTGGACGAATGAAGATCATCCCCGACTCGGTTCGTAGCCATGCCATTTGTCGATTAATTCCACTTGTAGATACTTATGGCGGAAGGTATAATAGATGTGGACAAAAAAGGAACTTCAGATGACAACCGCATTTACAGCCATTGTACACAAGGAAGGCGATATCTATGTGGCCGAATGTCCGGAAGTGGGCACTGCGAGCCAAGGATATACCCTGGAAGAGTCTATCAACAATCTGAGAGAAGCGACGGAATTGTATCTTGAGGAATTTCCCGCAACCTCATTTGAGCATCCTTTTCTAACGACGTTCGAGATTCCCATTCATGCCTGAATTGCCCCATATTTCCGGCGCTGAAATCGTTCAGGTTTTCAAGAGGCTGGGCTTTTTTGTGGCCAGACAGCGTGGTAGTCATGTGGTACTTCGAAAAGGGGAAAAGGGGTGTGTTGTGCCCATGCACCGGGAAGTGGCGACAGGCACATTACGAAACGCAATTAAACAGGCAGGTATAACCCCTGAAGAATTTCTGAAGGAATACAATGGCGAATAGAGGGCGCCTGTTACTTGAATTCGGAAATATACTATTTTTAAGAACAAAACAGTGGTGAACACGGGGATACACTATCTTGCCGGGGCATTCGGAAGGTCCTTATGAATACATCACCTGCGATTTTCTCACGGCGGGACTTTCTCAACCGTGCCGCGCGGGGCGCGATTAGCTTGTCGTTTGTCGCGGGGCTTGCCGGGGCTGATAACGTACCGCCTGTCAGGAAGGTCCATGTCATTTTCAAGACCCACCTGGATATCGGGTACACGGACCTGGCAGCCAACGTCCTTGAGAAGTATTTCAACGATTTCATTCCCGCCGCCGTCCGATTGGCAAGGGAAACCCGCGAGGGGCAGATTGAAAAGCGCTTCAAATGGACCACCGGCGCGTGGCTGATCCATACCTATTTGCAGCGAGCGGATGAAGACAAGCGGAGGGCGATGGAAGAAGCCATTCTCGCCGGGGATCTCTGCTGGCACGCCCTGCCGTTCACCACCCATTCCGAGGCGCTGCACGCGTCCGTCTTTGAAGCGGGCATGCAATTGTCCAAAGCGCTCGATGAACGCTATCAACGAACCACCATCAGCGCGAAGATGACGGATGTGCCCGGCCACACGCGTGGCATCGTGCCCCTGCTTCAGCGGGCCGGGGTGCGGCTGCTTCACATCGGCGTGAACGGCGCCAGCATGCCTCCCGACGTTCCGCCGGTGTTTGTCTGGCAGGCGCCCGACGGGTCGCGGATCATCGTCATGTGCCAGGCGGAATACGGCGGCATTACGCGCATTTCCGGCACGGACGAGGCGCTCGCCATCATTTTCACCGGCGACAACCACGGCCCGCAGACAGCCGCCCAGGTCGCGGAAGCCTATGACAATCTGCAGGAACAGTTTCCCGGGGCGGAGGTCGTCGCCTCCGACTTGGATGAAGTCGCCCGGGTTGTTTCCGGTGTTGAAGGACAACTCCCTGCTATTACAAGTGAAATAGGGGATTCGTGGATTCACGGCATCGGCAGCGACCCGTGGAAGATCGCGCGGATGCGCGAATTGTCCCGGTTGCGTGAACACTGGCTGCGCGCGGATCGTCTTACGGCCGGCAGCACCACAGATCTCGCCTTTGCGGTTCCGCTGGCCATGATCGGCGAGCATACCTGGGGCCTGGACATTAAATCCTATTTGAAGGCATGGGACATTTACACGCCGGAAGCGCTACAGGCCGCCCGAAGCACGGAGCCCTTTCAGCGCGTCGAGGCCTCCTGGCAGGAAAAGCGGGACTATCTAAAGCAAGCCGTAGATGCCCTGTCCCCCGCCCTGCGGGAAGAAGCCGGGACGGCGCTTGGCGCATTGTCCCCCGACCCTCCCGACCTTGCCGCTTTTGAAGCCATGGCGGAACCCGGCGGGACGGTGACGACCGCCTCCCTCGCGTTCGCATTGGACCCCGCCACCGGCGCCGTCGGTCGGCTGCAAAACCGAAAGACAGGCCGCTCGTGGGTTTCCCCGGCGCGTCCCTTCGCACTCTTCGCGTATCAAACATTTTCACAGGCAGAGTATGACCGCTTCCTTGATCAGTATCTGACTGTACGGCACCAGTGGGCGTTGGAGGATTTCGGCAAGGTGGGCATAGACGCCTTCGCCCCCCTTAGCCGCACCTGTCCGACGCGTTTGAAGGCGGCCTGGCGCCGGGAAGAGGAAGATGCAACGGTTATCCTTGCCGAACTCGAGGTTCCCGATGAAACCGGGGCCTGCCCGCCCGGGTGTCCACGGCGGCTCACCACGGAATACCGCCTGTCCAAGACAAGCCCGGAAATGCAGGTTACGCTGCAGTGGTTTGAAAAGCCCGCCTACCGCCTGCCCGAAGCGTTCTGGTTTTCTTTTGTGCCGGAAACGCAACCGGGCGGCGCGTGGAGACTGGATAAAATGGGGCAGGAGGTGGATCCCCGTGATGTCGTCAAGAACGGGGGTCGCAGATTGCACGGGATAGAAAGCGGCATCTGTTACAAGGAGGCGGGAAACGCCTTGTCCATTGCTTCGCCGGACGCCCCTCTGGTTGCGCCCGGCAAACGTTCCCTATTGAATTTTGACAACGCCCTGCCGAAGCCGGAAGAGGGCATGCATTTCTGCCTGTGTAATAATGTGTGGGGCACCAATTTCGTCATGTGGTTCGATGAGGACATGCGGTTCCGGTTCACGGTGAAATGTGGCTGACCTGCGGATTTTCCTGAGAGGAAGCACGGACTGCAGGTATCCGGTGAATGGTGCGGCGCAGCGCGTATGAATTGACATGCATGAAGAATCTTCCTGGAAAGGTTTTCTATGAAAGCGTTCCTTTCTATCTCCTGTTTGCTCTGCGTCCTCCCAGGCGCGGTGCTGGCGGATCCGGAACCCCCGCTCCAACCGTGGGAAGAAAATCCCTTTTACTGGAGCTGGCAGGGCGATCCGATACTGTTGCTGGGTGGCAGTGACGATGATAACCTCTTTCAGTGGCCCGAGACGGAGCTGATCGCGCAGTTGGACCGGCTGGCTGCGGCAAGGGGTAACGTCATTCGCAACACCATGAGCGACCGCAAGGATAAGGGCTTTGAGGTATACCCGTTCAGGCAGTTGGATGACGGTAAGTACGACCTGAACCAATGGAACGAGGAGTACTGGACCCGCTTTGAACGGATGCTCCGGGAAACGGCCAAGCGGAACATTTTTGTGCAGATTGAAGTCTGGGACCGGTTCGACTACACGGACAGCGGCGGCAGCGGCCGCTGGCACATCCACCCCTATAATCCCGCTAACAATATCAACTACAGCTATGAGGTGTCAGGATTTGCCGAAACGTACCCGGATCATCCCGGCGCGAACAAACAGCCCTTCTTTTTCACGACACCCGGGCAGCGGGACAACAAAGTGGTGCTACCCTTCCAGCAGCGTTTCGTGGAGAAAATGCTGGAACAAGCCCTGAAGTACGATCATGTGCTGTATTGCATGGACAATGAGACCAGCGGCGAGGAGGAGTGGGGCCGTTACTGGGCGCGCTTTATCAAGGAACGGGCATCCAAGGCCGGAAAGCGGGTCTACATAACAGAAATGTGGGACGACTGGAACCTGGCCTCTTCCATGCACAAGCGCACCTTCGATCACCCTGAACTGTACGACTTCGTCGACGTGTCCCAGAACAATCACAAGAAGGGCCAGGAACACTGGGACAATTTCCTGCATGTTCGGGAATACCTGTCGGCGAACCCGCGCCCGATGAACACCACCAAGACCTACGGCGCGAATGGGAACAAGTTCGGCCACACCGACCAGGACGGCATCGAACGTTTCTGGCGGCACCTGCTGGCCGGCGCGGCTTCCATGCGTTTCCATCGGCCGGACTCCGGCCTGGGACTGAACGACAAAGCGGTGGCCGCCATTCGCGCCGCCAGAATGCTCGAATCCAAAATCCCCCTATGGACGGTAAGGCCCGCCAATGAATTGTTGTCTAAACGCGAACCCAACGAGGCCTATGTATCCGCCGACCCGGGGCGTGCCTATGCCGTGTATTTCCCCGCGAGCGGCGGCAGGGTGAAACTCGATTTGTCCTCGGCCGGCGGCGCGCTGGTCCTGTCCTGGATTAATGTCGATACCGGCGCCTGGGGACCGGAACAGCAGGTGGTAGGCGGATCCATGTTTGTCTTGAGCGCGCCCGGCCCGGAGAATTGGGCCGCCGCCATTACTACAACAAAATCATGAGCAATCGCTATGAAAGGGAAAATACAAATGAAGCGCCGTGTGTCATGTTTGTGCCTGTTAATACTGATTGCCGCCTTTTCCGCTGCCGAAACAGTTCCGCTCCCGCCTGCCAGGCAGTTTCCGAGTTCTGTGGAAGTAGTGTGCGTAGATACGGAGGCAACGGGTTATGCCACGTTTCAAAGCCATAATCAAAAGGTGGTTGCCAACAGCCATGGCATCTTCATGTCTTATATTCGCACGCGCGACGATGTCTTTATGGCGCAGCAGTGGAGGCTGCTGCGCAGTACCGACGGGGGCCGAAGCTTCTCCGTGATCTACGAGGACACGCACGCCACGAATCCGCCTGTACTGGAGACGGATGAAACGGGCAATATTTATCTCATGCGCGTGAATTTCCAGGACGGCAACGCGTACCTCTACCGTTTTTTGGCGGAGAAAGGCTTCCAGGAACCGCTCATCTCCGTTGTGCCCCAGGGGGCGGCGGGTAAATACGCCATGCGCTACGACCCGTCACGGAAACAACTCTATTTCTTTTCCCATAACAACACCTTTCACGTGATTGGCCTTGACGGCACGGTGCATAAATCCTGCACGCTCCTGCAGCAGGGCCCCCATGCCGTCCTGCAGTACCCGTACCTGGACGTGGGGCAGGACGGCATGCTGCACGCGGCCTGGACCACGCAAAAACATGATGTTTATCTCTACTATGATATCCACCACATGTGTTCCCCGGACGGCGGTAAAACCTGGCGGAACCTGGACGGCGCGCCGTTGACAACCCCGGTGGTTGCCGATGATACCGGCCCCGCGATGTGTATTACTTGGGACGATGAGTTCGAGAATCACACGTGGTTGTCCAGTGTCCGGGTCAAGAACGGAAAACTCCATTTCGTTTATCTGGCGCAGCGTACGCCATCCCGGCAGCACTATATGCGCTATGACATCGCCGCCGCAAAGCGGGACATGGATCTTCAGCCTGAATTCGCAGGGGGAATGATCCGCCTGAGCGGATTGGACGGGTTTTTCGCCGCACGTTCCGGTAAATCCGACTCACCCCTGTTTTGTGTGATGCAGGATGCCGGCCGTATTGCCTGTCTTGTCAGCAGAGACAACGGCGGCAGCTGGCAAGATTTCGCCCGCTCGACACAAGCCTTCCGCCCCTATGCCATCGGCGGCTACCGCGAAATTACGGAAGAAGGCCATGTCATTGGTTCCTTTACTGAACAGGGCAGCCCTGATATCCTCGCACGGGATACGAAGGTGTTTTTCTTTCGGATAAAGACGGACATCGGCATCCGTTGATATTAAGTAATAATCGATTGTGGTCCCCTCACTGTCAGGTGCTTTTGCCAACCCTGCAAATGGAATATTGCAGGGCAGGCAAGGCAAGACCCAACGTATAAAATCTTACAAGTCGGGTTTTCCCTTTCTTGGATAACGCTTTGTTTCGCCAGCCGTTAGGTTATAGAACACGCCGGTCATTATCAGGGGAAATAGTAAGTGTGCTATAAGGTCAGGGTATGCGATACTATACATGAAGGTGACATGTTATTATGGTGGAGATCATCTATGCGTTATTACAGTTTTGAAATTGTGATCGAAAAAGAACCAGAGGACGAAGGATACTTTGCCTACAGCCCGACCCTGCCCGGCTGTTTCAGCAACGGCGCGACCATTGAAGAGGCTAAGCGCAACATTCGTGAGGCGATCCAACAACACGTGGCCGCTTTAGAAGCGCATGGACAACCGATTGAGCAGAAGGAACATCTGGTACATGTTGAAGAATTGACGGTAGGGGTACCGGAATGACTCGGATGCCCCAAGTAACGGCACTGGAGTTGGTAAAGTTTTTACGAGGTCAGGGTTTCGTGGATGAACGGCAGTCAGGCAGCCATTTGACGCTTTGGCATGAAGAGAATAACGTTTCGGTCACCGTTCCGATTCATACGGGATGCGATTTGGGGCGGGGTTTGGCTGTACGCATTTTGAAAGATGCCGGTTTTAGTGTGGAAGATTATCTACGGCTAAGATAACAATGATTTTTTCTTACTCATGTTTTCCGCTTTTACAGTGTCCACCCACGCCCCGTTGTTTTCCGATTACAAAGATCACTCTTAATAGGGTAAAGTGGAGGAGGCAAAGAGGTACTTGTTGGAAAAGTATGTGAATTGTCCAGGTGGATAACAAAGTAAACACACTCAAGGAGAACCTGTCTATGCGGACCAAAACACCATTTGCATCCCTTCCCCTTTGTATTCTGGCATTTTGCCTTATCCTGGGTGCGATTATGCCCTATGCCGTTGCCGATGATGACGAATCGGCCCAGGTACTACGCCACGTGGTATTGTTAAAATTCAAGGATGACGCCACTGCGGAACAGGTACGCGCCATTGAGGCCGCTTTTTGTCGCCTGCCCAGCGCCACGGGCGTGATCATGGACATGGAATGGGGCACCAACGTGAGCCCCGAGAACCTGGACCAGGGATATACCCATCTCTTCTTTTTGACCTTCAAGAACGAGGCGGACCGCGATGCCTACCTGCCGCACCCGGCGCATAAGGAATTCGGCGCGATGCTGGGACCGGTTCTGGACAAGGTGGCCGTATTTGATTACTGGACCAAGCCCTGAGTTGATGGAATCGTGTTTCGTGATCGTACATCGTAATCGTTGTTCGTAATCGAGTCCCTGTTGCATTTTTTCCGATTACGAGTACGCGCACGATTTACGAGCACGAGGATTATGAATCGTGTTTCGTGATCGTACCTCGTAATCGTTGCTGGTAATCGAGTCCCTGTTGCATTTTTCGATTACGAGTACGCGCACGATTTACGAGCACGAATACTATGGGGTGTCGGGTTCTACACGTCGTGCTGCAAGCGTTTACGGGTATCCGCGATCACCACGTCGAGAATCTCGTCCAGGGAGGTTTTGGGTACATACCCGATGGCCTCGCGGATCTTGTCCAGGCTGGGTTCGCGGTGGCGCATGTCCTCGTAACCCGGGCCGTAGGCCTGGTCGTAGGGGATGTAGCGGATGTCTGACGTGCTGCCCGACCGTTCAATGACCCGGCGGGCGAGGTCTTCCATGGTAACCGGCTCGTTGTTACCGATGTTAAACGCCTCACCCCGAATATCGGTCCGCTCCATGAGCGTCATCAACGCGGGCACGACGTCCCCCACATAAGCGAAGCAACGGGACTGTTTACCGTCGCCGTACACGGTCAGAGGCTCGTTCAGCAGGGCCTGGCGGGCGAAGGTGGGGATGACCATGCCGTACCTGCCGGTCTGGCGCGGGCCGACCGTGTTGAACAGGCGCGCAATAACCACGGGATGCCGCTTTTCACGCCAGTAGGCCAGCGCGAGAAATTCGTCTATCGCCTTGGAGGCGGCATAGCACCAGCGGTGCAGGTGGGTGGCGCCGATCACACGATCATCGTTTTCATGGAACACCTCGCGGGCGCCCTTGCCGTACACTTCGCTGGTGGAGGTGATCAGCAGGCGCCTGCGGTAGCGGCAGGTCTCCTGCAGGACGGTTTCCGTGCCCTGGATGTTGTTGACAATGGTGCGGATGGGGTGGTTGACCACCAATTGCACGCCCACCGTGGCGGCGAGATGATAGACGACATCCACGTCGCGCACGAGATCGCGCACAATATCCTGGCTCAGGGTGGAATCGATGATGCAGGTCACATCGGGCAGGTGCTCGATGTTTTCAAAGCGACCCGTGCTTAGATCGTCCAGCACGAATACCTTGTGCCCCGCGGCCAACAGGGCCTCGCACAGGTGGGAACCGATAAATCCGGCGCCGCCGGTAACCAATACGCGCATGAGTTTCTCCCGGGCCGTCCCGTGCGGCGGAACGGCTTATTCAGGTATCATCATACCTGTTGCGGAACGGTTACAGCAACACGGCCGGGAACACGCCCGGCTTGTGACACCCCGGTACCTTCGCGGCAGTCCTATTCGGACATGTTTGCGTGCATTGACGAACACTAAGGAGACTATCCATGCGACTTCTTATCTCCGCCATCGTGGCATTAACCACCGCCGCTACGGTGATGGGTCAGGACCAGGATTCACGGCCGCAGTCAAGCGCCGGTTTCGCAGATTGGCGACTGTGTTCAGGCGCTGATATCAACATGACCGGAGAAGAACTCTCCCGGCCCGGCGTGGATGTGTCCTCGTGGTATCACACCGCCGTGCCGAAGACCGTGCTTGCCGCGCTTGTCGACAAGGACGTGTATCCGGACCCCTATTTCGGCTTGAACATGAAGTCCATACCCGGCTACCAGGACGGGCTGTGGCTCGTGCAGCGGGAGGACAGCCCCTTCCGGAACTCCTGGTGGTATCGTGTGGAATTCGACCTGCCGGAAGAAGACGGGGAGTGGTATTACACGCTGCATTTCGAGGGCATCAATTATGCCGCCAACATCTGGCTGAACGGGAAACAGATTGCCGGGCAGGACCAGGTTATCGGCATGTTCCGGCGTTTTGAGTTTCCCGTGACAGGCCTGCTTGTCCATGGCAGCCAGAACCGGAATGCGCTGGCCGTGGAAATCATCCCGCCGGGGCTGCTCGAGGGGAACGTCCCGCACACCAAGCAGGTCGAGGCCACGACGGGCTGGGATGACCATAACCCACAACCGCCTGACATGAATATGGGCCTCTGGCAACCGGTCTACGTGCACAGGGAGGGACCCGTCGGCATCCGCCATCCCTATGTGGAATCCGACCTTGATCTGCCCGGACTGGAACAGGCACGGCTCACCGTGTCGGCCTGGCTGCACAACAACACGGACAAACCCGTGGAATGCATCCTTTCAGGAACCATCGAGGAACGCGCTTTTTCACAGCCGGTAACGCTGGCGCCCAACGAAACCCGCGAGGTGTTCTTCAGACCGGAAAGTTTCGCGAGCCTGGTGATCGATGCACCCCGGGTATGGTGGCCCCACCCGACCGGGAAACAGGAGTTGTACCAGCTGGAATTGAAGGCGGATATCAACGATGTCCTGTCGAACAAGGTGCAAACAAGTTTCGGCATCCGCGACATTAGCACCTATATCAATGAAGACGACTGGCGCGGCTACCGGGTGAACGGGCGCAACATCCTCATCCGCGGCGGCGCATGGATGACCAACGACATGCTATTGAACCTGGAGGATTCCCGTTACGAGGCGCTGGTGCGGTACGCGCGCGAGGCGAACCTGAACATGCTGCGCTCAGAGGGCTTCTCCATCCGGGAAACCGGGACGTTTTACGATCTGTGCGACCGTTACGGAATCATGGCCACCCAGCAGATTTTTGGGCGCAACCTGCCCGATGAGGCCCTGGCCATCGCCTGCATTGAGGACACGCTGCTGCGCATTCGCAACCACCCGAGTCTGGCTCACCTCCTGGGCCATGACGAAACCTTCCCCACGAAAACCCTGGACAAAGCCTATCGGGACCTGATCGAAAAGCACCGCATCCGGCGCAGCTACCAGCCCCATTCCGGCACCTTCACCATTGGCACGCGCGCGAAGACGGGCGGCACCCGCACTGGCACGCGCGAACTATGGACCTATGCCGGGCCGACCCATTATTTCTGGACCAAACAACGCAAGTTCGACTCGGCCTGGGGCTTCGCCCAGTCCGGCGGCATCGGCGGCATACTGGCCGCCCGGGACAGCATCCGCCAGATGATGCCCGAAACTGCCCTCTGGCCGGTGGAAAATAATGAGACCTGGTCCTTCCACACGGTGCTCCAGGGCGCCACCTACTTTGACGCCGTGTTCAAGGCGCTCGAGCGGGGCTATGGCAAGGCGGAAGATTTCGACGACTTCTGCGACAAGTTGTACGCCATGAATTACAACAGCGCGCGCGGCATGTTCGAGGCCTACGCCCGGCACAAATATGACGCGCGCGGCATAACCACCTGGAAATACAACGCCGCCTGGCCGGCCGCGTTGACCTGGCAGTATGTGGACTGGTATAAGCGCGCCACCGCAGCCTATTATGGCGCGAAAAAGGCCTGCACACCGCTCCACGCGCTGTACGCCCATGACGACAAGGGCCTGTACATTGTGAACAGTTATTACGAACCCCGGGCGGGGCTGTCCCTGTGCCATGCCGTGTATGGCCTCGACGGCCACAAATATGTTGAGGATACGCGTCCTGTTTCGGTAGACGCGGACGGACGCACCCGCGTCGCTTCCTTCGAGGCCCCGGAAGCGGCCGGGGATCCCTATTTCCTCCGGCTGGAACTGCATGACGGCAACGGTGCGCTTCTGTCGGACAACACCTACTGGCTTTCCCGGACTCCGGACATTCCCGGCAAGTCCGGGGATTCGAAGGAAGGCGTATTTTATACGGATCCCAAGTCGGCCGCAGACTTTACCGCGCTGAACGCCCTGCCCGAGACAACACTGGATGCAACGCCTTCGTGGGAGAAAGGCGTTCTGTCCCTGGAACTGCGGAACCCTTCGCCGCACATCGCCTTCCTGGCGGAACTGGCGCTGACAGACCCGGAAACGGGCCGGGAACTGGCGCCGGTATACTGGAGCGAGAATTTCGTGACATTGCTGCCCGGTGAAATCCGCACGATTATGGCTGAAGCCGTTGGGACGGATGCCGCACCCGCACTGCGCATGCGGGGATTCAACATCAGGGAAAGCCTTGTCCGCCTGGAAAACTAGACGGTTGCGGTTGTATTCCGCCTGTCCGGGACCCCTTGATTTTGAAAGCCTCCAAAGCGGCGTGATACAGTAAACATCGTGAGTGATCACCTCCGAAAGGGACTATCATGGAAGACAAACCGTGCGCGTCTTGTAAATTCAGGGGGCGGTATGAACAAAATCCCGGTTCCCTGCTGGGCCGCCTGTGGCGCTGGCACACGCGCTGGTGTCCCGGGTGGAAAGGCTATGTGAAATCGCTTTCCGAGGATGAAAAAAACGCATTGCAGGCGCGCCTTGCGGAACTCGACGCGCGCCGGAGCGCGTGAAAGCGGCACAATCGCTTTCCTGAAGGACCGTATTCCCCGGCGGCGGCGGGAACATGCGCCGTCGTATTTTTATTCATTTCAAGAAAGGTACCCGTATGAATTACCTGGCAGAAAGAATGAATGCCATCGACGCCAGCGGCATCCGCAAAATTTTTGCCCTGGCGGCAAAGATGAAAAACCCGGTCAACCTGAGCATCGGCCAGCCGGACTACGATGTAGATCAGATTTGCAAGGACGAGGCCTGCCGCCAAATCCAGGCCGGCTTCAATTCCTACACACAAACTTGGGGCATCGAGGAACTGCGCGAAGGGGTGTCCGCCTATTACGAATGTAAGTTCGGCGTGCCGTTGAACAACGTCATGATCACGGGCGGCGTTTCCGGCGGGCTGTTCCTGGCGCTGATGGCCACGATCAATCCCGGCGACGAGGTGATCTGCGGCGACCCGTACTTTGTCATGTACAAGCACCTGGTGACCCTGCTGGGGGGCGTGTCGGTAGCCGTGGATACCTACCCCGACTTCAAACTGACGCCGGAACGCGTCGAGGCCGCGATTACGCCCAGGACAAAGGCGATCATTGTAAACAGCCCCGCCAACCCTACGGGGGTGGTTCTCGACGCCGCCGAAATGCAGGCGCTCGCGGACACCGCAAAGAAGCATAATCTGCTGGTGATCAGCGACGAAATTTATGAATCCCTTGCTTACGACGCCCCGCCGGCGACTATGGCGGGCCGCTATGAAAACGTGCTGGTTCTGAATGGCTTTTCGAAGAACATGGCCATGACCGGCTGGCGTCTGGGCTATGCCGCCGGGCCGGAATCCGTCATCCAGGCTATGAACACCCTGCAGCAGTATTCTTTCGTGTGCGCTCCGTCATTTGCCCAAAAAGCGGCCGTGCCGGCGTTGACGGCGGACATGTCGGCCAAGGTGGAAAGTTACCGACGCAAGCGCGACCTGGTGTACAACGGGTTGAAGGATGCCTTTCCCTGCACCAAGCCGGGCGGCGCGTTTTATATTTTTCCGCAGGCGCCGGGCGGTGACGGCGACGCTTTCGTCAGGAAGGCCATTGAAAACAATGTGCTGATCATCCCGGGCAGTGTGTTTTCCGAACGTGGTGTCTGTTTCCGCATTTCCTTTGCGGCGCCTGACGAAACCATCCTCAAGGGATGTGAAATACTAAAGTCGCTGGCGGGCTGACGCATTCCCGGCCGCCGGGGCTCAAAGAAGGGAAACGGAATCTCCTGTGCGAAATCTGCCTCATAGCCCAAGCCGAACGGCGCCTTATACCGCGCATGCGGGCACACCCGTTTCCGAGGAGGCAGCCTGGCAGCAGTTGCCCCGGCATAGCGCGTTCCGCCTGGTGTGCGGATTCCTGTTCCTGTTACTTCTGTCCGGCGGCGCATACCTTCTGAGTGCGCTGCCCCTATCACCGCCTGTTCGCTTGATCCTTGGTTTGGGAGCGGGATCGGTTCTTTTTTTGCCGGGGACGTGGCTTTCCCGTTACCGCCTTTCTCCGGGAGATTCACTATTGGGCGGGGGCACTGTGTGTCTGTTTACCGCCGTCGCGCCCTGGTGCCTGCAAGTCGTCCCGGACCGGCCCTGGGCGGGACTTGGCGCCAGCGCCGTACTGCTGGTGTTGTTCGCGGCGCTCGCGCAGCGTGCTGCAGGCCGCCTGGCCGCCCTGTCGGTCTGCCTTTCGGGCATGTGGCTTGGTTCTCTCGTGCTGCCCGGGCTGTCCGCTGTCGACCGGGCGGTATGGCTTTTCCTTGCCGCGTGCCTGCTGACGGCCTGGCTCTTTCTGTGGTGGGCGCGCCGCCCTTACCGTGTGTTCCCGGAATTGGCGTTGGCCGTTCTGTACGGTTGCTTCGGCCTGTTCGGGGCGGCCAGCGTGCGGGAGGACCGCTTCGCCTTTGCCCTCATGGTGCTGGCCTTGGTGTGCATGCATGCCTGTTGCACCCTACTGGCGCTTCGGTACGCGGTGCAATGGAACCGGGGAGCGCAATATTTCGCTGCCTTTAACGCGCTGGGCTTCTGTTTCGCCGCGTTGCGGCTCGCCCCGGACGCGGCATGGCTGGCGCCAGTGGCGCTGCTCGCCTCGGGCATGGCCGCAGCCTGGACCGCCCACCGCCATGAAGGGCTCAGCGCGTTGGCTGGATATTACATGGGACAGGTCGCCCTCGCCCTGGCGCTGTTGGTCGTATTGACCGTGCCGGCGGGCCCCAACCTGATCCTTGTCGCACTGCTTTGTTTCCTGCCCGCCGTACTCGGCGTCCGACATGGCGGCCGCGCCTATCGCCTGACTGAATATGGGCTTATTACGGCCGTTCTTATCGCCTCATTTCTGACGGAACTCCCGCGTCATGCTCTGGCGCTGGGGCCGGTTACCCTTTCCATCGGCTGGCTGTTTTTACTCGCCGTTGCGGCGGTGTTCATCGTGATGGGCCGTATTCACCATCATTGGTCAGTCCATGGGAGTGTTCGTTCGCCGGAGGAACTGTGGACGCTGGAAAACGAGCAGAAACTATTGGGCTTGACCCACCTGTTCTCAGCCTCGCTGCTGCTGATGCTGCATACGATCCTGCAACGAAACGACAGTGAATCGCTGCCCATGCTGCTCGCGCTGCAGGGCTTTCTTTTCTTAGGTATAGGCATGCTGTTCCTGGATCCCGGCCTGGCCTTGATCGGCATGGTGCCGGTCATGGCGGGGCACGCCTGTTATTATGCCTACTCGTACCTGATTCCATCCTCCGCCGAAATATCCGGTCATGGCCAATCTTTCTCCATGGCCTTCCTGATGGCCGCAACGCTGCTGCTGGCACTGGTATGTGATGATCGGCTCGGCCGGCAATGCAGGGGGCGGCCCGTGTTGGCGGAACGTTTCTTCGGCATGCTGCCCTATCTGCCGATGCTGCTGCCAGCGGCGATTTTGCTGATTCGGGACGGCTCCGGCATGCAGCGGGCTGCCGGCGCGGGTGTCCTCGCGGTTCTGGGCCTGGGTGTTCCTAACTTGGCGCGCCGGCCGATGCCCGGCCTGTCAACATGGGGATATGGAGCTGCCATTACGGCGATTATTCTTTTAGGATGGAGTTTTTATGGCTCGCTGGTCCCTGCCGCATATGCCGATGGCGCCTACCTGCCCGCGCTGGTGGCGTGCCTGGTGATTCTGGCGCTTTTGGAGCGAACCATCGTGCCGGCGGCGCTTGGAAACGGAAAGAGCGCCGCATGGGCAGCCTGCTTGTGCGCCTTTGGCCTGGCCGCACTGGGCGCTGCCGGACTGTATCGGTGGAATGACGGCGCCCTGTTCGCCCTTTCCCTGGTGATGCTCGCGCTTTTGCTGGGCATGACGGGGTACCTGTCCCGCGCGCGCGGCTATTACCCCGCGGCGCTGCTGGTGTTGCTGCTCGCGGCGGCTTGGGCGCTGTTTGCAGCCGCAAGCATGCTGGGTTAAAGCCATGACCACGCCTGACGAACGGCTGCGGGGAGCTCTGGACCTGTGTTCCGCATTACGGGCGGCGGGGTACCGGGCCCTGCTCGCGGGAGGCTGCGTTCGCGATCATCTGCTCGGCGTGGAGCCCGCCGACATTGACATCGCCACCGACGCGCGTCCGGAAGAGGCGGCGGCCCTGTTCCCGCGTACCGTTACCGTCGGGGCGCGTTTCGGGGTAGTGGCGGTCCTCCGGAAAGAAGGGACTTATGAAGTGGCGACCTTCCGCCATGACGGCCCCTACCTGGACGGGCGTCATCCCAGCACGGTGGCGTTCACTGACGCGCGCGAGGACGCGTTGCGCCGGGACTTCACCATCAACGCCATGTTCCTCGACCCGGAGTCGGGAGAAATCCTGGATTATGTCGGTGGCCAAGAAGACTTGCATAACGGCGTGATCCGTGCGGTGGGCACGCCCCGCCTGCGTTTCGCGGAAGACCGGCTGCGCCTGCTGCGGGCGGTGCGTTTTGCGGCCCGCTTTGGCTACCCAATCGAAAGTGAAACTCTGGATGCCATTCGTGAGGCGGCGCCGCATATTCTGGAAACCAGCGCGGAACGCATCCGCGATGAACTGGTCAAGATGCTCACGGAAGGACAAGCCCGGCGCGCCTTTGAATTGCTGGATACCACCGGCCTGCTCGCGCAGGTGCTGCCCGAGGTGAGCGCCATGAAAGGGGTGGAACAGCCACCGGTCTTTCACCCGGAAGGTGATGTGTTTCAGCATACCCTGCTCTGCCTGGAGCATCTGCCGCCGGATACAACGCCGACCCTTGCCCTGGCCGTACTGCTACATGATGTCGGCAAACCGGGAACCCAGACCTTTGAAGACCGTATCCGCTTCAACTGGCACGAAAAGGAGGGCGGACGCATCACCCGAAGAATCTGCCTGCGTCTGCGAATGGCTTCCCGTGAGGCGGAACGCGTAGGCTGGCTGGTGGAGAACCACATGCGTCTCAAGGACTTCTCGCGCATGCGTGAACACCGGCGCCGGCGCCTGGCCCGCGAGCCGGGATTCGGCGAACTCCTCGCACTGTGCCGTGTCGATGCCCTGGCCAGCCATAAGGACACCAGCCTCGTGGACGAGGCGGAAGCCTATGTGCAAGCGCTAAGCGAAGAAGAACTGGCGCCGCCCTTATTGCTGACGGGCAATGATTTAATACAACTTGGTTACCAGCCCGGCCCCCGGTTCAAAAAAATATTGCATGCCATAGAATCAGGCCAACTGGACGGTGTGTTGAAAGACAAGGGCGAAGCGTTGGCCTATGTGCGCGAGCATTTCCCACCCCTCTCCGGATCCGCTCCCCCCGGCCAACCATCAGCTTCATAACATGACTCCCTTCGCGCACGTAATCGTGCTCATGACTCGTAATCGAAAAAGATGTTTCCCGCGTCCGGCAAGGACAAAGCGGGTTGCACTCGATTGTGGTCCTGTCTCCCGAAGCCGTTTTGACGTAACCCTTTCAGGGTAAACAAGGTATGGGTCCTTATCCAACCCAGGGTAGCGGGATACCGCAACCCTGGGCTAGCGGACGGAATCCCGTTGGGATTCTGAGGATGTCAGGGCTGGGGCAGTTCCCTGTGTTTTCCCTATGTTTTTCTCGGCATCGGTATCAATATCGAAACTATGCTTCTACTCGAAATCGAAACGTTCGATAGCGATACGTTTGATAGCGATACCGGTTGCAGCAGCGATTGCATTTATCGTCGGCGCTCTATACCCCCTGGGCTACTCGCCGCGGCCCTTTCGGGGCAGCAACCGGCCAACCAGAAAACACCGAAAGGCGTCTCACGAGACAACAAGCGTCCATGACAACCGGGTGATTCACCGAGGCCAAGGCGGTACGCTTCTGTTCCACATAGTCTCACCTCGTAATCGTGCCCCCTCGTGATCTTACTCGTGACTCGTAACCCAAAAAGATATTTCTTTCGTCTGGCAAACTGGATAAGGGGAACGATTCCGCTTCACGCAAGGTGATGCTTAACATGTCGAGGACAGGGATGTGTTTCTGCTCCGTCCCGTAGGGACGATTGACGGTAGCCTGCCACTTCAGTGGCGGGTGGCAGACGCCTACCCCATGAGGAGTCCCGTAGGGACGATTGAATCCCTTCCCGTTCAATCGTCCTTACAAGACTACAATGATACCGGAAAATATGGATTTTTCTTTGGCCGGCTGGAATCCGCCTTCATAAACTTATGGACCGCTTTTCCTATTTATCCGTCTTCCTTGCGGGACGATAAATGTGGGTGCTCTGGCCGAAAATCGCGGCGGCGGATTCCATGACGGTTTCGCTGAGGGTCGGGTGGGGGTGAATGGTCATGTCAAGGTCTTCGGCGACGGCGCCCATTTCAATGGCGAGGGCGCCTTCCGAGATGAGCTCGCCGGCACCCGACCCGGCGATGCCCATGCCGATGATCTGGCTGGTCTCGGCGTCGACAAGAATCTTGGTCAGGCCGTCGGAACGGCTTAAGGTGCTGGCGCGCCCGGAAGCGGCCCAGGGGAAGCGGGCGATGTGAACGGACAGGCCCTTTTCCCGGGCGCTGTTTTCCGTCTCGCCGCACCAGGCGATTTCGGGGTCGGTGAAGACAACGGCGGGAATGGCCTGCGGCTCGAAAGCGGTCTTCTTGCCGGCAATGGCGCCCGCAGCCACCTTCCCTTCGGCAGACGCCTTGTGGGCCAGCATGGGCTGTCCCGCCACATCGCCGATGGCAAAAATATGCGGCTCGGCGGTACGGCGTTGCGCATCCACGAGGATGAATCCCTTGTTGTCGGTTTCAATGGCCGTGTCCGCCAGGTTAAGTCCCCGGGAGTTCGGCTTGCGTCCTACACAGACGAGCACTTTGTCGAAGATGCGCGGCTCCGCGCTAACGCCCTCCCCTTCAAATTGCACGCGCATGCCGTCTTCCTGCTCGCGCATGTCGGCCACCTTTGTTTTTAGAAGTACCTCCTCAAAAGTGTGTTCGAGCCGCTTTTCCAAGGGGGCCACGAGATCGCGGTCGGCGCCGGCCAACAGCATGTCGCCCGCCTCGACCACGGTGACTTTAGCACCGAGCGCTGCGTATACGGACCCGAGTTCGAGACCGATATAGCCGCCGCCGATGACCAGCAGGGTGGATGGGATCCGGTCGATCTGCAGGGCATTGGTGGAATTCATCAGCCGGTCGGACTTGATGAGCGGGCCGAAGAGCGCGGGCCGTGAGCCGGTCGCGATAATCACGTATTCTGCCTCCAGCGTGTCTTCGGAACCGTCCTCATGAAACACCGCCAGCCTGTGGCTGGTCATGAAGGTCGCCCGGGCGCGCAGATAGGCAACCTTCCGGGCGCGGCACAGCTGCCCCAGGCCGCCGGTCATTTGCTCGATGACCTGTCCGGTGCGGCGCCGCATTTTGTCCAGATCCATTTGGGGCGGTGCGAACGTAAGTCCCCACTCTTCCGCTTCGCGTGCGTCAGTGATGAGTTTCGCCACATGAAGCAGCGCCTTGGACGGAATACATCCCCGATAGAGGCAGGTACCGCCCGGGTTGGGCTGCACGTCCAGCAGGGTCACCTGCAGGCCGAGATCGGCCGCGTGAAAAGCGGCGGCGTAACCGCCCGGGCCCGCCCCGATAACCGCCAGTTGTGTCTTCAATGTCTCCGGCATGGTACTACCTTCCTTTGCTATTACCGCACGCCTTGAGGGCGCATAGTGGTGAGTAAAAATTCCCGGGGGCGTAGTGCGCACGCCGATACCGGAACAAAACCCGACCCGCCCTCACTTATTCGAAACGGCTGAAATCCGGGGGGCGCCGCTCCAGGAAAGCCTGCATGGCCTCCGCCGCCTCCGCCGAGGACAGGCGCCCCGCGAACAGTTCCGCTTCGCGCCTAACGGCGTCATGGGCGCCGTTGATAAGGGGCTGGCGGATAAGCGCCTTGGCGGCACGCACCGCTTCCGGCGGCAGCGCGGCCAGGGCCGCGAGACGCTGTTCCAGCTCCGCGTCAAAGGAGTCTTCCGGCAGTATCGCCGTCACCAGCCCCCACGCGTGCGCGGTGCGCGCATCGATGCCGTTTCCCAGCAGGAGCAATTCAGATGCCCGCGTCAGCCCGATCACCCGCGGCAGCAGGAAACTGGAGGCTGCCTCGGGACAGAGGGCCAGCCGGGTGAAAGGCATCTGTAAGAAGGCTTTTGGGGAGGCGTACACCAAGTCGCAGTGGAGCAGCATGGTCGTGCCAATTCCTATGGCAGGCCCGGTCACCGCCGCGACGAGGGGCTTGCGGAAATCTATCAATCCATGGATGAACTGCAGCACGGGGCTGTTTTCATCCATGGGAGGGCCGGACAGGAAATCCATCAGGTCATTGCCGCTGGTAAATGCGCCGCCCGCGCCGCGAAAACAGACCGCGCGCACGCCCGGCGTCGCATCGGCTTGGCGGAGCAACTCCGCCAGGCGGGCATACATGTCATGCGTAAGGGCATTCTTTTTATCAGGGCGGTTGAAGGTGGCGAAGAGCACGCCTCCGCTTTCCTGGGTCAGAATGGTTTCATTTGTAGCGCCTGTGTTATTCATAGCGGTATCCCCGGATATCATCGGTATGTTCGGCTAGGCGATATCCTTCAACACCTCTTCCAGAATGGTGTCAATATCGCCTTCCGACACCTCAGAATACCATATGCCGTCGGGAAAGACCAACACGTTGACGCCGCGTCCGCATCGGTCCATACACCCGGAGCGGCTCACGCGCACCTGGCGGTTCAGGCCCCGCGCCTTTACGGCCTCCTTCAGGGCGGCGTGGATGGCAGCGCTTCCTTTGGCCGCGCAGCAGGCACCGTTTTCACGTTCGTTCAGGCAGACATAGACAATTTTTTGATGGGGCAGCGCGTTGCGTTGCATGGATGCTTCCTCCTGTGAATTCGATAGACTCCTGTCAGAATAACA
The DNA here is from genome assembly GCA_012730105.1 of Candidatus Hydrogenedentota bacterium. Lineage (GTDB taxonomy): Bacteria > Hydrogenedentota > Hydrogenedentia > Hydrogenedentales > CAITNO01 > JAAYBJ01. The sequence goes on along the minus strand of JAAYBJ010000253.1, from coordinate 12,091 downwards.
GAAGGTCGGCGGCAATCATTCCCTGGCGTCCATCGCGCAGCGACACCCGTAATCCTTGCGCTCGGCGTCCATGCGGTCGAAATGCCTGGCGGAGGTGCGCACCTCGAATTTTTCCGTGATATACGAGCCCCCCCGAAGTACCCGGAAAATCTGGCCGTAATCCTTGGTGATGTCGTTGTTGCCGGGGTACGCATCGTACCAGTCCGATACCCATTCATAAACGTTTCCGGACATATCCATACACCCATAGGCCGAAGGCGTGGCATAGAAATAGCCAACACGCACCGGCAGGCCCAGTTCCGCTTCCACGGTGTTGCTCATCTGGGGGCTGAAGATGTCCCCCCACGGATAGACGCGCGCATCGGTGCCACGGGCCGCCTTTTCCCATTCCGCCTCGGTGGGCAGCCGTTTCCCGAGGGAGGCGCAATAACGACCCGCCTCGGTCCACGAAATACCCACGGCCGGATAGTTGTCCTGGCCTTCAATATATTTGTAGCCGGGCGAAAAGTTCTTGAATGCCTGGTTGGTAACCTCAAAACGGTCGATATAAAAATCTTTCAGATCCAATTCACGTATGGGCCGCTCATCCGAAGCATGCACACCGGAACCCATGGTAAACTTCCCGGCGGGAATCAGAACCATGCCCTGCGGCACGTTTCCTGGTTCCATCTCCAATTGCACAGTCTGCGGTTCATTGGCCTCCAGAACAATCATTTCATCAGCCTGCATGTATCCGTCGGTATGCACGCTGACAAGATACCGCCCAGGGCGCAACACCAATTCCGCGGGCGTGGTTAGTGGCTGGTAAATATTGTTCAACCAGATACTGGCCGAACTCGGGCGGGAAAGCACGGTCAACCTCGCCTCAATGGGGCGCAGGTCATGGTTGTACAAAAGATTGAAATTTTCTTCCATCACGATGTCACTCGTCACGGGATAATAGTCGGGGTGCTTAATTTCGTAGGTATAGGGGCCCACTTGGAGCATTTTTTGTAATATCGGCGTTTTGCCAATGGGCTCCCCGTTCAGGAACACCTCCGCTTCCGGTGGGTTGGAGGTGACGGAAAAGGAACCTAAAAGCGGTTCCATTTCAACAGTGAACGATTGCACGGGCTCTTGAGTGACATTGATCGCGGCAATTTTACGTTTATAGCGGTCCTGGTGCAGCACCACTTCATAGCCGCCGGGTTCAATGTCGGATATCTCCACGGGAGTTGTTCCCCGGTCATAACCGTCCATCAATACAAAGGCCCCAGACTCCGGGCTGGTATCTATAGTGACTTTTACATACATCGGGCGCTTATCGCTGCCGCCACACCCCGAAATGGCACAGATAAGTACCGCCGCCCATATCCCCCGAATCAGGATAGCCTTGAAACTGTATCCGGGTTTCATTGAAAACTACTTCCACTGGTATAAGGCCAAAATGGTCTCGCGTACACTCCAACCGAAAAATAAAACAAAAAACGTCTGGGTATAAATTTCCTTTGTAGTATACCATCATTAGACGCATTTTTGTTAATAATTTTTAGAATACATTTGTATGCAGTGCAATAACGCACTACAGATAAAAGCAGATAAAAATCCTCAGGCTGAAACCAGTACAACAACCCGTAAAACAATTGTGGGAAAAAACATTTGTGCCTAGCTGGATCGTTCTAAAAGAGGCTGTTGAAGTTGATAAAGCCTACTCAAAGAAAGGATCAAAAAGGCTTAAGCGGCTTAAACAACTTAAACAATGCGCCAGTCAGGAAGGTATTCTACAGGCCTTAAAGGCTCGTGGTTCGCAATACGCTTCCAGATCCAACCGCTTTTCCATGATTATCAATGTATTTTTAACGATATATATTTCGGACCGCCAGCCATATGCGATATAAAGCTAATCTATATTCGGTACGTATTGTTTCGCCAAAATCGACTTTAAGTTTTCGTATCGCGACAAGGATTCATCGTATATTCTCCGCATTCTGCTTTGGCCTGTTGGAGTGTTCCGTATCGCAAAAGCGTGGAAAGATAGGGGCGTCTTTCATGAGCCTTCTTCTCCGCTTTTGCCACAACGAACGCTAATCTGCTATGATCTCCCTGTTGCAGAGGAATCTTGTCGGGGTGTGGCGCAGTCCGGTTAGCGCGCTTGGTTTGGGACCAAGAGGCCGTCGGTTCGAATCCGACCACCCCGACCATTTGTTTCTTTCATCTGCCATGCACTTTGAGCTTTAGCGGAACCGCAATGATATCTGTGCGGCGTTCCCTATTGTTTTATTGAGTGCACATCGATCCACTTGCGGACGGAATTGAAAATCGCGATAGCGGACGCCTTCCCAAGGTCAGTCTTGTGCAATACCGCCTCGCGAAGTCTGCCTTCACGCAGGAGATGACCGCGCATAACCCCGGCAAGCAATCCGCTGCTTACCGGCGGCGTGAGCCATTCGCCGTCAATTTTCAATGCGATGTTGGCGATTGTGGTTTCGGTAATCTCCCCGCGTTGATTCCACAAAATAACATCGGTGCAATTCAGTTCGGATGATTTCGCGTTTTCGTAAACCGTGCGGTGCGTGGTCTTGTGATAAAGAAACACGTCGCGGTCATCCACCGGCCGCGCGGCCAGGGCCAGGCGCACATTCTCCAAGGGTGTGATCGGCCCGTGTTCAATCCGGATTGTTCCATCCCGTTCCATAAGCAGGCGCACCTTCCTGGGGATATTGGCGAATGTGGACGCCCTTTCCGCCAACAGGGTGCGCGCTTTATCCTTGTCAAAACTGAAATCGAAGTATTCCGCGCTTTCGCCCAGCCGCGCCATATGATCGTCCAGGAGAAAGTAGCCCTGGTCAAAAAGAAGCGTTTCGAGCAGTTCGAAGCGGGGCCGGGGTTTCGTCACTACAATTGCTTTCACGCGGCACTCGTCATATTCCGCCTCGGCCGATGAGTCCCAGGTGATGCCGCCCCCGACGTGATAGCGGGTCGTGCCATTTCCCTTGTCGATGACAGCGGTGCGGATGGCGACATTAAACTCCGCCTTTCGCCCGGGCGCCCACCAGCCGATGGCGCCGCAGTACACGCCGCGCGGGAAACGTTCCAGGTCGCGGATAATCTGCATGGTGCGTATTTTTGGCGCGCCCGTTACCGATCCCGACGGGAAAAGTGAAGCGAAGATCTCCGGCATAGAAGCGCAGGTCCTGGAGGTGATCGTGGACGTCATCTGCCAGACCGTCTCGTAGCGCTCCACGTCAAAGAGACGCGGCACCTCAACCGAACCGACCTCGCTGATGCGCCCGATATCGTTGCGCAGCAAGTCCACAATCATCACGCTTTCCGCGCGTTCTTTCTCGCTTGCGACGAGTTCCCGGACAAGATGACGGTCTTCCCCGGGCCAGCGGCCCCGGGGGCGCGTGCCTTTCATGGGCCGCGTTTCCAGGCGGTCGCCGTCGAGCCTGAAGAACAATTCGGGCGAGACGGATAGAATGCTGAAGCGGCCCGCGTCCAGGAAGGCTGCGTGATTGCTTCGCTGCAACAGGCACAGGCTGCGAAACCAGATCTGCGCGTCGCCTGAAAACGACGCTGTCATCGGAAAGGTATAATTGACCTGATAGGTATCGCCGGCCGCGATGAATTCTCTTATTCTTCCGATCGCGTTCTGGTATTCGTCTCGTGTGATCTCCGCATTCCAAGGACTTACGGAGAAAGCATTCATCTCTGGTTCGTTCACGGTCACCACGGGGGCATCCGAAAAGAGCGCGAAATAGAGCAACGGGACTTCCCCGGGAGGATGGGTTGAAAGCGCGCTATCAAATCCCGGCGCCGCTTCGTAGGCGATAAATCCGGCCGCATACAGTCCCGACGCGACATCGATGGCAATCCTTTCGACACATCCACGCACCTCTTCGGTCCGGCAAGTCGAAATGATCTTTAGCGGACGGGAAAAGCACCGTTCCCGCCCATTTGAAACAAATAGGATGTCGCCCTCCGGCTGGTAAGTATTCATCGTCGCGCTCCGGCCGGTTAAGATTCGGCCTTTCCGTGTAATGCGGCTCTTGCACAGGATACAGGAACACGCACGGGTGTTAAAATCATGATGCCGCTACTATAGCGCATTCCCATGTAGTCCCATGGGGACGATTGCGGATAACCCACTTCTTTAGAGGCGGGGAGTTTCGGGGAAGGACTTTTGATAGTCCCGTAGGGACGGTTGAATGAAAGACGGATTCAATCGTCCCTACAGGACTCCACACCTAACCGTGTGTCGGCTACCCGCCACTGAACTGGCGGGCTATCCTCAATCGTCCCTATGGGACTTAACCGAGTATGGCTTTCAACACATTTCTATCCCGTCCTTAATAAACCTACCCTTTGTATATCAACAACGTGTCCTTGTATTTCAGAGCAACTCTACCTGTAGGGCATTTTACAATTCATCTGTGATAATCTGAACACATGGGAGAAAGAAAACTATGAAGTATGACCCCGACGATTACGACGATCCGGAAATTCTCGCAGAATGGCTCGAGGAGCAGCGGGAACATGTTGTGGAGTATCTGGCCAACGAAGAGACCGCTTTTACCTGCATCGAGTACTGTGTCCCTGACGAGCCGGATTTCTGTGTCGCGCCGTATCTCGCGGTGTGGCCGGTCATGCACCCCGACAACCCTGACTATGTGCAGTACTGGGTCATATCCGGTGATTTGCCCACGGATTACGTTTCTTCGCGTGATGCTGCAGATGCGCGGGAGGTATTGCTGCATTTCAGCGAGAGTTGGGCTGAAGTTGCGGCATGCATGAGGGCGGGGCAAAAGCATCCCAGCATCACCATGGCGCCGCCTGAAATGTGGCCCACGCTGGCGCCGCTGCTGGAAGCAAGGTCGGAAATCCTGCGGGAATATGCCGAGGACGATTCGATTTGGGAAGAGGAGGAAGAAGAAGACGAATCGTGAGAGGAATGGTGTTAAAGGTCGACTTTCGGTTTTAACTGTGCGGCGGCGATTTTAGTTCTACGCCGGTTCTTCTCTTCACCAGCGCATAGGCCATGCCTGCTTTGACCGCATCTCCGACTACAAAGGGTGCGAAGCCCAGGGCAAGGGCATGGGAAAAGGCGCCGCCCAGCAGGAACCAGAGCCACAGGGTTCCCAGCAGCAGAATCATGAGGGAGGCAAGGAGCATGGCCAGGGCAATACCTGCAGCAGTGCGGGGGAAGGGGTGCATTACCAGGGGCGCGAGCAGAAAACCCGCTAGATAGCCATAGGTGGCGGAGGACCCGACCGCGAACAGCGAAACGCCGGCCCCTTGCGCGACAAGGCCCAGGACCAGATACAGTGCGATGCCGGACAAGGCGCGTCCCCGCCCCGACAGAAACGGTACCGTAAGAACCACGAGCGTCTGCAGGGTGATCGGCGCCGGGGTAAAAGGCAGCGGCACACGAACCAGCGCGCCGACAAACAGCAGCCCGGCAATCCCTAACACCTCCACCAGCCACGGCACGGAACGCGCTTGAACTCCAGAATCCATAAGAGAAGAACAGGTTGATTTACTCATGGCATGTATCCCGATATGTCGTATCAACCAGGCAATTACGAATGAAACGGGAGAGACTATTTCCGTGTCGTTCCGTGAATTCCGTGGTTACAAAAAACTATTTCAACAGGTCGCCGATGATATCTTCCGCCTGCTTCATGGCATCGGGCAATTTGTCCACGTCCTTGCCGCCGGCCTGGGCCATATCAGGCCGTCCACCACCGCCGCCGCCCACCAGCGGGGCAAGGCGTGAAACGATGTCGCCCGCGCTGATGCGTTTGGTCAGGTCCTTTGTGACGCCGGCGGCCAGGGCCACCTTGCCTTCACAATCGCTGCCCAATACCACCACGCCGGACCCCAGTTTATCCCGGCACTGGTCGAGCAGGGCGCGGAGACTTTTCGCGTCCATGTCGCTCAGGTGCATTACCAGCGCCTTGACGCCCTTGATCTCTTTGACCTGGCTCATGAGATCCGTTCCGCCGCCGCCCGTGGCCGCCGCCTGTTTCCATTTATCCACTTCACGTCCGAGCCGCCGGTTCTCGTCAAGCAGCGCGCGGAGCCGCGCCTCCAGTTCGTCGGGACGCGCGCTAAGCAGGTGCGCCGCGCCCAGCAGCTGCCGTTCCCGGGCCTGCACGACCTCCACGGAAGGCGCACCGCATACGGCCTCGATGCGCCGCACGCCGGCAGCCACTGCGGACTCGCTGAGGATCTTGAAAAAGCCGATGACCCCCGTGCGCGGCACATGGCAGCCGCCGCATAATTCTTTGCTGATACCCTCGGCCTTGACCACGCGCACGATGTCATCATATTTTTCGCCGAACAAGGCCATGGACCCTTCCGCGCGGGCCTCGTCCAGGGGCTTATAACTGGTTTCCACGGGCACGTCCGCGCGGATGGAGGCGTTCACCTCCTGCTCCACGTCCTGGATCCGGTCCAGCCCGATGCCCTCGAAGTGGGTAAAGTCGAAACGCAACCGGTCGGGCCCCACATAGGAACCCGCCTGGTGCACATGCTCGCCCAGGGCGTCGCGCAGCGCGGCCTGCAGCAGGTGCGTCGCCGTATGGTGGTTTTCAGTCCTGCGCCGCCGTTCTTCATCCACTTGGGCATTCACCTGGTCACCCACGCGAAGCTGACCCGAGGTCACCGTAACGTGATGAAGCACGCTTTTGCCGACCAGGCAGCGGACGCTGTCCACGCGTGCCGCGCCAGCCGCGCTCTCCAGCAGGCCCGTGTCAGCGACCTGGCCACCGGACTCCGCATAGAAGGGGGTCTTGTCCAAGATGATTTCCCCGGTTTCCCCCTCTTCCAATGCGTCCGTTTCCTGTTCATTCCGGATGATGGCGGCAATGGTGGCCGCGCACGAGCAGGTTTCGTAGCCCACGAAATTCGTGTTGTCCAGGCGGCTGTGCAATTCCCGGTACACGGGCGCCACCGCTTTCTGGCCGCTGCCCGCCCAGGCGCTCCGGGCCTGGTCGCGCTGCTGCTTCATGGCGGCGTCAAATCCCTCGCGGTCCACGGTATAGCCCCGTTCCTCCGCGACATCCGTGGCCAGGTCCAGGGGGAACCCGAAGGTGTCGTGCAGTTTAAATAAATCGTCGCCGGGCACCACCGTAACGCCGGCCTGTTTCATGCGCCCAAACACCGTTTCAAGCAGTTCCATACCGCGCGCCAGCGCGCCCGCGAAGCGTTCCTCTTCCGTAAGAATGACTTTTTCGATGCGCGCCCGGCCTTCAACAAGTTCCGGGTACTGTTTGCCCATCAGGTCGATGACCGTCTGCGCCACCTCATGGAGGAACGGTTTTTCCAGGCCCAGCTCACGGCCGAATCGCGCGGCGCGGCGGAGCAAGCGTCGGAACACGTAACCGCGCCCTTCGTTGGAAGGCAGGATGCCGTCAGCGAGCATGAAGCTCACCGCGCGTGCGTGGTCGGCAATCACCCGGTAGGGCACGGGATTCTGTTCATAGGGAATTTTCGTCAGGCTGCGGGTGGCCTCGATGATCGGGAACATGCCGTCCGTGTCAAACACGGTTTCCTTGTTCTGGAGCAACGCAGCCAGGCGTTCCAGCCCCATGCCCGTGTCAATGCCCCGGTTTTTCAATTGCGGACGGGAGCCGTCCAACTGCTGGTCGAACTGGGGAAACACGAGGTTCCAGAATTCCAGAAAGCGCTCATGGGGATCGTTTTCCAGCGTGGCATTCGGATCGATGTGCGCGCCCCGGTCATAAAGTAGTTCGGAACAGGGCCCACAGGCGCCGGTGTCCCCGGCCGGGCCCCAGAAATTGTCCTTGGCGCCCAGGCGCACGATGCGTTCCGGCGACAGGCCGATTTCCTTTTCCCAGATGGCCGCCGCCTCGTCATCTTCAAGATACACCGACACCACCACGGAATCCGGGGAAAAGCCCAGCACCTGCGTGGTGAACTCCCAGCCCCACTGGATCGCCTCGCGCTTGAAGTAATCGCCGAAGGAAAAATTGCCCAGCATCTCGAAAAAGGTCAGGTGCCGCGAGGTCTTGCCCACTTCGTCCAGGTCGTTGGCCTTGCCGCCCGCCCGCAGGCATTTCTGCGACGTTGTGGCACGCCGGTAGGGCACGGGCGTTTCGCCGGTATAATAGGGTTTGAACTGGACCATGCCCGCACTCGTAAACAACAAGGTCGGGTCGTTACTCGGCACCAGCCGGTCGCTCTTTTCCACAACGTGGCCGCGCTCCCGGAAAAATTCCAGGAAACGGGCACGAATTTCATTGCTTTTCATGGGTAATTCTCCATCTTACAGGGGGGAAATTAAATGATACCAAAATGCGGGCGTTGAACGCACCCTGCCCCGTCCGGCTAGGATTTCCGCACGGGACTCATTTTCACATTGGCGAGGAAATTCTTCAGCCAGGCGCTGAAATCATCCAATATCACATAGAAAATGGGCACGACGAAGAGCGTCAGCACGGTTCCTGCCATCAGCCCGCCTATCAGCGCCCGGCCCAGCCCCGCGAAGGTCGCCGAACCGCCCGTCCGCGCCATGGCGACCGGCACCAGGCCCAGGATGGTGGTAATGGCCGTCATCATCACCGGCTTGAAACGGTTGCGCCCCGCCTGGATGATGCCCTCGTCCCGGTTTCCGATCTCCCGGCAGGTGTGGTTGATGTGGTCCACGATCACGATGCCGTTATTGACGATAACCCCCGCCATCAGGATGCAGCCGATAAGCGAAATGGAGTCGAAGGGCGTCGAAGTGAAATAAAGAAGCCATACGGCGCCAATGCCCGCGAGGGGCACGGTAGTCATGATGGAGAAAGGCAAAATGAACGATTCGAACAGCGCGCACATGACGAGATAGATCAGGACCACGGCCATCAGCATGGTCACCGTGAAATTGGCGAGATTCTTCTCCAATTCATCGAATTCGTCGCCGAACAGGAACTCGTACATGGGCGGCAGGTCAATGCTGTCCATAAGTTCACGTAATTCCTCTTTGACCGCGATCAGGTTGCGCGTGTCAGTCCGCGCGGAAACGCTGACCACGTTCTTGCCGTTGATCCGTTTGATCCGGCTCGGCGCGGGCGCCTTGGCATAGTCCGTCAACTGGTTGAGCGGCGTCAGCTGCCCGAACAATCCCGGAACCGCGATGGTGTCCAGGTTTGCCTGGGATTGCCGGTCCTCCTCGCGGAACTGCGCCCACACGGGTATCTCACGGCCGCCCAGCTTCAGGTAAGGCATGCGCACCCCGCGCAGTGCGGCATCCACAGTCTGGGCAATCACCATGGGGGTCACCCCCGCGCGGTGCGCCAGGGGCGCGTCAATGATCACCTGCACTTCCTGGCTGGGTTGCTCCACGCCGATTTTAATGTCGCGCAACGACTCTATGCCGGCCATGGACTCCGCAATACTGCGCGCATAGGTATCCAACACCTGGGTGTCATCGCCGCGCAGCATCAGGCGCACGCCCCGTTCCGCGCCCGGGTCGCCGACATCCGCGGTAAACAGGTTCACCCGCGCGCCGGGCACCTGTGCCGGTAACTTTTGGGACAGGATCTTCATGACCTCATCCGTTGTGAACGGAGGATTCGTTCCCCTGGGCCCGTCATCTTCCGTGTACAGATACACGTGAATCTCGCCCTCGTCCCGTCCATGGCGGGAAAGCAGATACTTGATGCCCAGTGTTTCGCGCAGAAGCGCAAGCTCCTCTTCCAGCCGTTTAAAAAGCGTTGTCGCTCCTTCCATCCCGTAATTGGAGGAGAGGTTCACCCCGACGGTCACTTCGCGCATATCCAATTTCGGAAGGGAACGCATGCCCACCTCTTTCATGGGGAAGCGCGCCGTAAGAAAAATAACCAGTAAAATGACAGATATGAACACAAACCGCCACCGTAGCGAGGCGCGCAACAACGTGCCGTACACGCCCACCACGCCGTCAACCGCATTGCCCGCCCAGGTCAGCAACCGGTTCGGCTTGTCCTCCTGCCGTTTCTTGCCCCCCCGCTCGGCCCGGTGTTCCAGCATACCCAGGATCAGGGGGATCAGCGTAAGTGCGACCACCAGGCTGCCGCCGAGCGCCGCCACCAGGGGGCCGCCAAGCTGCTTCATAAACACCGACATCTGGCCCGCCTGCATGTAGAACATGGGAAGGAACACAACGCACGTAGTCGCGGTGGACGCGATAATGGCCAGATATACCTCCTGCGGCCCCTTGACCAGCGCCTCGCGGATCGGCATCCCCAGGGACCGGTGGCGCAGGATGTTTTCCACCACCACGATCGAATTGTCCACCAGCATGCCCACGGAAATAATCATGGACACCATCGTGATGATATTCAACGTCATGCCGGAAAAGAACATAAACACCAGGGCAAATACCAGCGATGTCGGAATGGAAAAAGCGACCAGCGCGGTGGGAACGATGCGGTGGATAAAAATCATCAGCGTGGCGATGGCCATGGCGGCGCCGAACAGACCCTCCAGGAAGAGGTTTTTCAGCGCCTTGATGATGAATTCCGACTGATCAAAGAGGGGTAATACGCGGGTATTGCGGAAGGTGGGCGTCTCCACCAGGCGGTCCAGTTCCTTGCGCACCGCCTTGCACACGCTCACGGTATTCGCCTGAGACTCCTTGGTGACCAGGAGTATGAGGCCGTCCGTACCATCGAGGGTGACGCGCTGGGTTTCCTCCCGCGCGCTGAAACTCACGGTGGCCACGTCGCCCAGCCGCAGACTGTTCGGGCCCACCACAATGGCCGCAATATCCTCGATACTGCGGTATTCCCCCTCATAACGCGCGTAGTAGCGCGTTGTGGAATCCGTCAAATCGCCCAGGGTGAGGTTCATGCTGCCTTCGCTGATGCGTGAGATGATGTCGGGGAGGGCGATGTTGAGGCTGCGCAGCGTGTCCTGCTCGAATTCAATCAACACTTCCCGGGGCGCGGTGGGCGAATGCACCTCCACCCTGGCGACGCCGGGCAGGCGGCGCAGGCGCGGCTCCGCCACCTTGCGGACCAGGTGGGCAAACTCTTCGCGGTCACCGGGATTGAACATGCCGATGACCATGACCGGGACGGAATCGATGCTGAAACGCTTCATTTGCACCCGGTCGACTTCCTTGGGGAGAACGAGTTTCAATCTTTCAATACGGTCTCGGATCTCCCCGGTCACCACGGTCATGTCGGCTTCCACGCCGAAAACCAGCTCCACGGTGCAGCCGTTGCTGTGGGAAGTCGTTTCGATGCGGCTCAATCCTGGTATGGTGCGGAATTCCCCTTCCACGGGAACGGCGATCTGCTGTTCCACCTGCTCGGGCACGGCTCCGGGATAGGGAAAAATGACCAGCACAAAGGGGGCCTCCGCCCGGGGCAGAAAGGTCAGCGGGAGGCGAACCCAGGCGATCGCGCCCAACCCGAGCATCGTCACGGCCAGCATCATGACCGATACGGGATGCCTCAGGGCAAAAGCGGGCAGCGAAAAATTCATGAGCGGTCTTTCCCGCCAAAGAGGTTGTAAGCCATGGGAATGATAAACAGCGTAAGCAGGGTTGCCACGGAAAGGCCGGCGATCAGGGTAAACGCCATGGGCCGGCGCATTTCCGCGCCCTCGCCGGAGCTGATGGCCATGGGAAGAAGCCCCAGCACCGTGGTAATCGTCGTCATGAGAATGGGACGCAGGCGTACTTTGCCAGCCTCCACGATGGCGTCCGTCTTGGTCATGCCCCGCGCGCACAGCTGGTTGGTATAATCCACCAGCACAATCGCGTTATTGACCACGATGCCTATGAGAATCACACCGCCCAGAAAAACCATCACGCTGAGGCTGGTGTCCGTGATATAAAGCGCGTAGATAACACCTATGAAGGCAAGCGGCGCCGTGCACATGACCAGCGCCGGCTGAATCAGGGACTCAAACTGACAGGCCATAACCACATACACGAGGAACGCGGCCAGGAGCAGCACAAATCGGAGGCTTTCGAAGGCCGTGTCGAGTTCGCGCCGCTGGCCGCTTTGCAGAAAGAACATGTCCTGCGGCATCTCAATCGAAGCCAGTTTCTGGTCGATCTCCTGCGACACGGCGCCCAGGTCGCGCCCTTCCACGTTCGCGGAAACCAACACGG
>JAAYBJ010000252.1 GCA_012730105.1 Candidatus Hydrogenedentota bacterium | reverse complement strand
CGCGAAACGATGAAAATACTTGCATTCCGCCCATAAAATCAGATTTACTAGCGGGGTTGCTTGCGTGGGCGCACACCCGCCAGGCCTGCTTGCTACTGCGCGTTTACACCATAATACATAGAATCCGGTTTACCGTGACAAGGAGGGTGTCCGTCCATGTTTCGCAATATTCTGCTTGCCCTGATCTTTGTGCTGCTGATCGCCGCGGCCGCCCTCGCGGTCGTCAAACATCAATCGGACAAGCACTTCTATGAGGGATATTCCCCGGATTATCCGCTAAACGCCAAGGAAGAACCGCCCGAGCCGGTAACCGATTCAGTAGAGGCCTTTGGTGAAATGCTGCCGGCGCGGTATACGCGCCAGCAATTCGTTTTTGATTCCACTCCCGGCGAACGCGTGCCCGCGCTGCTTACGCTTCCGCTGGACCACAAAGAAGCCGCGCCGCCGCTGCCCGCGATTATCCTGGTGCACGGCAGCCACCAGGAAAAGGAATTTCTCGAACAAATCAGCACGCCCTTCAACGAGGCGGGCTTCGCCATGGTCTGCTTTGACCAGTATATGCGCGGCGGACGCAAAGCCGAAAAAGGCGTTCTGGGCGCCGCCTTCGCCTTCCGTGACCGGTGCCGGAAAACCGTGCATGAAATTCAACGGATGATCGACTACCTGGAAACGCGTCCTGAGATCGACAGCAGCCGGATCTATCTCATTGGGGCGAGTTACGGCGCGATAACCGGCGCGGTGGCGGTCGCCCGCGACAAACGCATCCGCGCGGCCGCGCTGGTCGTGGGCGGCGGCAATTTCAGCCTCCTGGCCAAAGCGCCAGAGGTGCGGGAGGCCATTCCCACGTGGCTTCATCCCCTGACCGCCCCCATGATGAAACTGCTCGCGGGGCCGGCCGACCCGATTCATCACGCGGCACAGACCGCGGGCACCCCGATCCTGATGCTGAACGGCTCCAAGGATGGGGTGGTTTCTCCTGAAGCGGGCAAGGCGCTGTATGTCGTCCTGGGTGAGCCCAAGGAAATACGCTGGTATCCGGTCAACCATCCGGACCGGGAGGAAAACGGCAAGGAAGTGCTGCGCATGCTGTCCGACGGCCTCGCATGGATGGTGGAGCAGGACGCGGCCTTCCGGGGCGGTGAGCAACCGCCTTCCTGATCCTGACCGGCCCGGTTTTTTTTAGATCGCCGTTATGGTTTATGATAACTTTGATCGTACGGGAGCGGGTCCGGGCCTTCCGGACAGGAAAATATAGTTCTTCACACCATAGGAGTACCACCCATGGCATGGATTGATGTTGTTATCTTTTTCGCTTTCATAGGCAGTGTGATTACCTTCGCCCTCTGGAGCAGCAGGCGTAAAGCATCGACGGAGGACTATTTCCTGGCGGGCAGATCGCTGGTCTGGCCGATCATCGGGTTTTCGCTGATCGCGGCTAACATCAATTCGGAACATTTCGTGGGGATGGCGGGCACCGCCTTCAAGGAGGGCGGCCCCGGCCTGGCCATCGGCAGTTACGAATGGATGTCCGCCATTACGCTGGTAATCGTGGCATGGTATTTCCTGCCCAAGTTTCTTTCCGCCGGCATCTACACCATGCCGCAGTACCTGGAATACCGTTTTGATTCCGTCACGCGCACCATCATGGCCGCTTACCTGCTGGTGGCCTATGTCATCGTGCTGCTGGCCACGGTGCTGTTCAGCGGCGCCATCGCCATGTGCAATGTGCTGAACCTGCCCGAGATGTTCATGAACAGTTTCGGCATGGAAGAGGCGGCCGCGCGCACTTGGTCCATGATTGCCGCCATCTGGTTCATCGGCATTATCGGCGGCGCCTACACCACTTACGGCGGCCTGTCCGCGGTGGTCTGGGCGGATTTGATCCAGGGCTCCGCCCTGCTCATCGGCGCCGCCATAACCGGCTTTTTCGCCCTGCGCTATCTGGGCGGGGGCAATATCTTTGAAGGCTGGAACACCTTTACGGAGGGCAGCGCGGACAAACTGCACATGGTGCGTTCCTGGAACGACCCCGACGTGCCCTGGCTGGCGGTGTTCTTCGGCGGGCTGTGGATTCCCAATATTTTCTATTGGGGCCTCAACCAGTTCATCACCCAGCGCACCCTGGCCGCCAAGAACCTGGCCGAGGGCCAGAAAGGCATCCTCTTCGCCGCCTGCCTCAAGCTGCTCATTCCGTTCCTGATCGTTATGCCCGGCATCATGGCCTACCAGATTTACGGCAATGCGCTCGCCCGGCCCGAAGAGGCCTACCCGCACCTGATGAAGACCCTGCTGCCCATCGGGTTCCGCGGCGCCATGTTCGCCGCCCTTGCCGGGGCCATCATCAGCACGGTGAATTCCGGGCTGAATTCGGCGGCCACTATCTTTACCATCGATATTTACGGCAAATACATCAATCCGAATATCACCTCCCACAAGGAAATGGTCATCGGGCGGATTTCCACCGTCATCATCGTGGTGATCGCGTGCCTTTGGGCGCCGATCATCGACTTCTTCCCGGGCGTGTTCCCCTATATCCAGGAAATCTGGGGGTTCATCTCCCCCGGCATCGTGGCGGCTTTCCTGGGCGGGTTGATCTTCAAATACGCGCCGGCCGCAGCCGGCAAGGGCGCCCTTATCCTCGGCCCCATCCTTTACGCGCTGGTGCGCGTGCCCGGATGGATCATCAAGGCGCACTATGCGGATGCCGCAGGCACGGTGACGCCCCCTGAGGGCGTCCTCAACGCCCTGTACCGTTTCAGCAACCTGGCTTTTCTCCATCACATGGCAATCATCTTTATAGTCCTTTTTGTCTTTGTCGCCTTGGTGGCCAAGGCTAAACCCATGCCTGCGCCGGTAACCATGCCGACCTCAAACGTGGACGTCACGCCGGACCCCAAGGTCTACTGGCTCGGCTTCGGCGTCATCGCGGCAACGCTGATCCTGTATGTCATCTGGTTCTAAGGCGCCTTACGGCGCATTAGCCTGCGCGCCCTTTTATTTTGAGAAGTCAAATGCCTTATACTAATGAAATACTATGAAGAGTACTTGGCGCGGATTATCCGGGCTTTATGGGATTAACCGGATTTAACACGTTGCGAAACTCCCTGGAAACGATGCACGCTTAAAACAGGAGACCCATCGGAATGCCAACATTTAGTTATACGGGGCGGTTGCGTACGGGAGCAAAGAAAACCGGCACCTTGACGGCGGAAAATCGGGAGGGCGCCGTCAGACAATTGGCGGCCATGGGCCTGGAAGCCGACAGGCTGATACAAAAACGGGCCACTTTCGGCAGCGCCGCGCGCCAGTTAAACAAACGCGTTAAAAATGCCGACCTGATGATATTCACGCGCCAGCTGGCCACCATTGTCAGTTCCGGGCTGCCGCTGACGCAGGGCCTTGACATTCTCGCGGAACAAACGGAAAACGTTAATTTTTGCGCGATCATTGACGCCATTGCCCAGGAGGTCGAATCCGGGGAAACCTTTTCCGACACATTGCGTAAGTTTCCACGGGCTTTTCCCGATCTGTACACGCACATGGTGCGCGCCGGCGAGGCGAGCGGCGACCTGGACGGCGTGCTGATTCAGCTGGCCGATTACCTGGAAGCCACGGAGGAATTGAAACGCCGCATCCGGTCGGCCATGACCTATCCCACGGTCGCGTTTTCATTGATCTTGCTCATCGCGGCGGGCTTGATCGTTTTTGTGGTGCCCCAATTCGAGGAAATCTTCGGTGCCTTCGGCTCGGCGCTTCCCGCCCCGACGCAGTTGCTCATTTATGTCAGCAACTTTCTGCGCAAATGGTACTCCATCGCCATCATTATCGGCGGCATTATCGGGCTCATCGCCGCGTTGCGCCTGTACGGCACCACGCCCATGGGCCGGTATAATCTCGACGCCGTGAAACTGCGGATTCCGGTTTTCGGCGATCTGTTCCGCAAGGTGGCCATCAGCCGCGCGACGCGTACGCTGAGCACGCTGACCCGCAGCGGCGTGGCCATCCTGCAGGCCATGGAAATCGTCGAACGGACCGCCGGCAACGAGGTATACGCCAAGGCGATCCGGGACGCCGCGGAAGGCGTTCGCAACGGCGAAACCCTTGCCGAGCCGCTCATGCGCTCCGGCGTCTTTCCCGCCATGGTGACCCGCATGATCAGCGTGGGTGAAAAGACGGGCGCCCTCGAGGGCATGCTGATGAAAATCGCCGACTTCTATGATTCCGAAGTCAAGGCCACGGTGGACAGTCTCACAAGCCTGATCGAACCGTTGCTGATTGCCATGATGGGTATCGTGGTGGGCGGCATTGTCATCGCCCTGTTTATGCCGATACTGGAACTGCCGCAACTCATCAACAAGTAAACCGCGCAGCCCGGCACCGACGGCAGCGGCCAGGAAAACGCAATGGCCTGTGAAGCGACAGCATACGCCCGGGCGGGATTGATCGGCAATCCCTCGGACGGTTATTTCGGTAAAACCATCAGCATCCTGGTGCGCGACTTCGCGGCCAAGGTGACGCTATATGAAAACCCGGAACTGGAAATCGTGCCCAGTTTCCAGGACCGCATGCGCTATAACAGCATGCAGGATCTTGCCCAGGACGTAGCGAACAACGGGTATTACGGGGGCATACGCCTGATGAAGGCGGCCATACGCAAGTTTCACGCCTATTGCGAAACCCGCAAAATAGCGCTGCCGGAACGCAATTTTTCCATCCGCTACCGCTCCACCATTCCGAGGCGCCTGGGCCTGGCGGGTTCAAGCGCGCTAGTCACCGCCACCATCCGCTGCCTCATGGAATTCTATGACCTGGAAATATCCCGGGAGCAGCTGGCCAACCTCATTCTCAGTGTGGAAACGGAAGAACTCGGCATCGCCGCCGGGCTGCAGGACCGCGTTATCCAGGTGTATGAGGGCGTGGTTTACATGGACTTCAACAAGGAGTTGATGGAAACGCGGGGATACGGGCACTATGAACGCCTGGCCCCGGCGTTGTTGCCGCCCCTGTTCATCGCATACCGGGAAGATCTGGGCGAGGGGTCCGAAACGATCCACCAGACCGTACGCGAGCGCTGGCTCGAGGGCGACCCGGACGTACGCGCGGCCATGGAAGATTTCGCGGCTTACGCGGAAGAGGCGCGCGACCTGCTCCTCGCGGGGCGTGGCCGGGAAATCGGCCCGCTGATGGACAAAAACTTTGAGCGGCGCTGCGCCATCTTCAAGGTCGCGCCGGAAAACATAGACATGGTGCGTCGCGCCCGTGCCGCCGGCGCCCACGCCAAACTGGCGGGATCCGGAGGCGCCATTATAGGCAGCTATGATGACGAGGATATGTTCGCGCGCATCGAAAAGGCGATGGCCGCTTCTGGCGTCCGGGTTTTCAAACCGCAAATTGTGCCGGCACGCCCATGAGCACGCTGTATATCGTGGCAACACCTATCGGCAACCTGGAAGACCTGTCCTTCCGCGCGGCCCGAATCCTGGGTGAAGTGGACGCCGTGGCCTGCGAAGACACCCGGGTGACGCGCAAAATTTATGAGCGCTTTCAGATTCCTTCCCCGAAGACGCGTTTCTCCTGCCATGAGCACAATGAGCAGCAGGCGTCGCGGCGCATCCTGGGACTGCTGGAGGAAGGCCGGTCCGTGGCGCTGGTCACGGACGGGGGGATGCCCGGCATCAGCGACCCCGGCTATCACACCATCAACCTGTGCCGGGAACACGGCCATACCGTGGAAATCGTGCCCGGACCCAGCGCAGCCACGGCCGCGCTAATCCTGTCGGGGCTCTCGGGGGCCTCCTTCACCTTCAAGGGTTTTCCCCCGCGCAAATCCGGGCGCCGGAAGCGTTTCCTCGAAATGGAAAAGGAACAACCCCATACGCTTGTGTTTTTTGAGTCGCCCCACCGTGTTCATGCGTTTATCGAGGACGCGCTGGAAGTGCTTGGTGATCGTCTTGCGGCCGTATGCTTTGAGCTCACCAAACAGTATGAGCGCATGCACCGGGGCTACTTGTCGGAAATTGTCGCGCTGCTGAAAAATGAGGCCCATATCCGGGGTGAAATTACCGTAGTCATTGCGGGCAACAACCCCAAGTTCCTCAGTGAGGAGGAAAATGAGGAAAACCCGTCACCCCATGCAAACTGGCCGCCTCTGAGATGAGCCATGCCGGCGGCCGACGCCAGGGAGTTTAGTAAGGCATATCCTTGGGCCTGGTATAATTCGGACTGATTATCATGCGTATACATTTGATTGAAGGCGATGCCGGCTGCCGTTTCGCCGTGGAACGCGCGGCGGTCGCCGTGATTGTCGACGCGCTGCGGGCAAGCGCGACCGCAGCCGCATTGCTCGAGGCGGGCACGTGTGAAGTCTGTGTCGTCAGGGAAATCGAGGAAGCCTTTGCGTTAAAAACGGTCTGGCCCGACGCCCTGTTATTCGGCGAACGCGGCGGCCTGCCTCCCCAAGGCTTCGATTTCGGCAACAGCCCGCGTGACGCTTGCCATGCCCGGGGCCGGCGCGTCGTGTTCACCACCACCACCGGCGCGGGGCGGCTCCTGGCCGCCTGGGGCGCGCCCGCCGCGCTCATGGCCTCGGTCGTAAACAGCAGCGCCGTGTCGCGCTATTTGAAGCGGCAGGTCGCGGACGAGGTGGTCATCATTCCCGCCGGATTGATGAATGATCCTGAGTTTGACGCCCAGGAAGATTGGGCCGCCGCCGCATGGATTGCCGCCCAACTCTATGCGCAGGGAGGACATGCCTGGGGGGAAGGGCACCGCCCGTATTGCCGGGTCAAAGAACGTCTTGACGCGGAAGGCGTGGAGGCCCTGTTTCTCACGGCGCCCCACGCGGACAAATTGCGCGCCGTCAACCTGGAAGCGGACATCCCGTTGTGCGCGCGCGTGGACTGTTGCGGCGCACTTCCCATTGCCGCGGAGGCTTTTCACGGCGGGCTCCTGATACAAGATGCCCTGGCAAAATCATCGATTTAGTCAGACGTTGTCAGACACGGTCGGACCTTGTCAGACAGAATTGCTGAATGTCTCTTTAAAACACCCGGTAGGCAAAAGCGCCCGGTTCGCAGCGGAACAGCAGTTTGCCTTCTTCGACGCGGAAGGGGTGGTCCTTGATCGTGCCGTCAAGAGCTTCGCAGGCAACCCGTGAAGGCGTATCAGGACCAAAGGGCAGCGCCGCCAGGTCCAACGCGATATCAAAGGCAGGTTCCTCCGGCAGGGGCACCAGGACCAAAACATCTTCTTCTTCAAACAGGCGACAGGCGCCATTGGTCATCACGCCGCCGAAATCTGCGGGAATGCCCTCCGGATTCATTCTGGCCAGCCAGGGATCGTCCGCAGACGCCGGAGGGGTCAGGGTGACGCCGGTTAGCTGTCCTTCGGCGCCCTCCAGGCGCACGGTGCCCAACACGACCGAAGGATCGCCACGCAACGAGCCTTGCAGGGATCGCCGCGCCTCGCCCGGCTTCCAAAGCCCTGTGGTCAAGGTAAATTCATCACCGGGTTGACAGGCATCCGGAATGCGTCCGCGCCCGATGGTAACCACCCCGCCCTTCCATTGGCTGGTGGGCGGCTCGGGGCGATGATCCGCCTGGAACAGAATCTTTCCGTCCTTGTCCAGGAAGTGGACGTACACGGACAGGTCTTCCGGTACGGGGCCGCTAGCCGTCCACTGCAGCGGCACTTCGTAGGCGCGTCCTTCCGTCAGGTCCACAGAAGCGGCGGTCACGGAAACAGGCAGCGGCGCAGGGACCACCCGGCGTGCGTTCACATACCAGCTGTCGGACGACTTGCTCCACTCCACAAGCCGGCCCTCTTTGCGTTCGATGGCACACGCGGCATCCGCCGACTCCGCGTAAAACCCGTACTGGGGCAGCAGGTGTGGCCCCGCCTGCCAGTCGCTTAGGCCCCGGTTCACCCACACCCGTCCACCGCCTTCCCAGTTTACCTGCTGGCGGTGAATATCATCACCTTCAAACGATACCGATTCGATGCGTTTCAACGCCAGGCGGGTCATGAGATCGTTCAGGAACCAATATTTGCGCACCACATCCCGGTTGAAGATGGCCTTGGACATGCCCGGATGGCCAGTCAGCACTTCTGTCGCGATATAGTCGTCACTGTAAATGCCGTGCAGTTCAACGGGCAACCCGCCCAGGTAGCGGTTTTCATAGCCCGCGCCGTGCAGGACAAAACGGTCATGATGTGCCGTGTCGGTCCAGGGAATCCGTTCCGCGTCAGCGCAATGGATGTTCCAGACCATCCAACTCATTGTATCGGTCGGCGTATCCACGCGCAGGTGGTTCGTCTGCGCCCCGTCAAGACTCCCTATCAGCTGGTCGTGACCGCTTTCCGAAATCTGGGGCGCATTATCGCCCAGAGTTTCACGAATCCAGTTAAACGCGCGGGCCCAGGCATCCCGGTGTTTCAACCGGTCTTCAAACTGTCCGTCACGGGTCCAGGACTCGTAAGGGCCGATGCTTGACCACACATCGATAAAATAACCGTTCGGTTTTGCCAGGTCGCGCAATGCCTTCACATTGGCTTCGATGAACGGACCATACGACTCCGCGCGCCAGCGATAGGCCTGGGACTGACGGCCCTCGTTGAGCCATCCCCAGATGGGCTGCCGGTCCCGGTTGAACCCAATATGGTCATAGGAAAATCCCGGGGCGTCCGGGTAATAATCGATATAGTTGTCATGGGGTGCGAAGATAACGCCTTGTTCTAAGCAAAGTTCCGCCAGCCGCGCGAATTCCACCGGTGTGCCGAAATCGGGATTCGGCGGGAAGATGTGGGGCAGCCGGTAGTCATAGCCCCAGCGCTGCCAGTTGTGCCAGACCAGCACGCTGTGGGTCAGGCCGTAACGAAAAGCCTGCTTTAAGGCGTCACCGGCATCACCGTAGCGGCCGCCCCAGACGTCGAACACGAAACGTCCCGCCAGGCGCTCCACGGCCGGCGCGGCCTGCAACCCGTTCAGATCATGCCAGGCGCGGACGCCCTGCCACACATCGCGTGCGGGTATGAGGGTGAATACCGGCTGAATGGGCGAATGCAGGGTGTACACGCCCGATACCGGCACCGCCTCGAATTTGGACGGCGGGGCATGCACCGCCTGCACCAGCGACATCCCGTTTTCAAAATCGAGGCCCACAAAGGAAGTGGACAGCTGATGCCCGTCAAAATAGAGGGTAAAAGCCTCCGGGTCCTGCAGCACATTGCCCACGCCGGCATACACCCGGCGGGCCTTGCCGTTCCACGGGCCAAGCGCCGCGTCCTCGATCACCGTGTACAGCCACGGCTGCGGTTCAGGTTCGTTCTCAAGGCGAAACGACACGCGCAGGGAGCGCCCATCCGCCACGCTGAGTTCGCCGATCAAGTCAAAAGGGCCGGTGGGTCCGCGAAACCGGTGACGAATCCTGTAGGTGCCGGGAATGGTCGCATCCTGCACCATCAACAGTTCCACGGCGCTGTCACCATCTTCGAGGGCATCGTCCAGCACCGTAATGCCAAACCCTTCGAAAGAGAGCGACGTGTCCCCGTTTATAAAAGCGATTCGGCTGTCCAGCAGCCCCCGAGGACCCGGAGTCACCTGCACCTCATAGGTGTGCGCGTCATCCGCAATGTCACCGAGTGAAACGGGCTCCGCGTCCGGTGCGGGGCCCCTGGGTGGCGGTGTGCCGGCCACTACCATCGGGTCGCCCCACAAGGCGCGGTCGCAGGTGGTGTCGTTCTTTGGTCCGGGATGGGTCTCGAGCTGGAGGCGGACGGATTGCCCGGCATAGGCCGACAGATCAACCGTCACAGGCACCCAGGTCTGGCTGTCCGTATGCAGTTCATACAGCAACGCTCCCTTCTGACCGTCCGGCGCGTCGAAGGGCAAGGCGTACACACGAAAGAAGGCCCCGTCGCTGGGCGGCTCCCCGGCCGCAACTTTGTTCATGGCAAGAGCGCAGGTAAAAATCAATGGCTGTGTATCGGGCAGCGCCAGTGGGAATTCCAGGGTCAGCGACCCGGCGCGGCCCTCGTACCATGGGGGATGAACGAATAGGGTTTTGCGCGGTTCCGGAAGGGAGATAACCCCGTGAACCGACAGCGCCGTCCGGGTGCGCGGTTCCGTGCCGCGCCAGCCGATGGGCAACAATTCAGGCGCTTCGTTAAACACTTCCACCATGCCTCTGTGCACTGGCAGCAGGGCCAAGGATCGCCGGCCGTTGACCGGCACCTTCAGGGGCGCCCATGGCTGTGCCGGTTCCGGGTGCAACACGGCGGGGACATTGGTGCGGACCATCAGGATGGGATGCACCGCCAGCGGCGTATTGCCAAGCAGACATTCGGCATATAAATGTATCGGATACCAGGCATTCAGCGTGTTCTTGCCGGGGATGACCGAAAAAGGAACACGCAGATCCGCACCCGGCTCCACGGTAAACGGCCGGGGGGCCGGATCATCCACCTTCCAGTCATCTATCACAGTCATCCTGAGGGTACCGGTCAGCGCTGTATCGCCTTTGTTGGTCAATACCGCTTCGCAGGCCAGCGGTGTTTCCACGGATTCAATGGATTCCGGCCCGTTGATTCGAACCGTAAGCGGGCCGGACTGGTCTTCCGGACCGTTAAACGCCCATGCGGAAACAGCGCAGGCCAAAATCATGGAAAGCACACCTAGAAATCGCATAAGAATCCTCCTGAACTTGAATATCAAAAGGTCTGGACAGTCGGACACATCCGATCTTGTCCGACTAGTCCGTTTTTCTTGTCCCGTTGCCGTGATACTCGATATGACAGCAGCCGGGGCAGACGGGAAAGAGTCCTGAGCGGCAGGCACGACGGAATCCCTTGGCTTTTTCGGCATTCCAGATCGTTTTCAGGGACTGCTCGCGCACATTGCCGATTTTCATCAGCCAGCAGGGATATACGTCGCCTTTCCTGCCGACAAAAATGGTGTTCCAGGGATTGCGGCACTGGTAGTCTTGTACATCGACACCCGTGCTGTAATAACGCAGCAACTCCTCACTCGGCATGCGCGGCAGGCGCAGTTCGATTCCATGCCTGCGCGCCTCGTCCTCCGTTTTTTCCAGGGCGCGCTGCAGATCGTCGCGGGGGATGCGCGGCCAGTCGAGGTCTTCCGCGCGCCATCGGCCCGGCGGACGTTCGTCCAGCCCGGGCAGATCGTGCATGCGCGTCTCGGTGACGAAATTGAGCACGTCCCCGCCCAGTTCCGCCGTAATGCGCGGCATCTCCGGAAGCACTTCCACGTTGCGCTGTTGTATCACCGAGGTGATGTGCACCAGGGGGCAATGTTTTTTTGCGCGCGCCCGGTGCTCCCGCAACAGGGCGAGGCCGGCGGCGGCCTTGTCAAAAGCGCCCGCCTGGCGCCGGATTTCGTCGTGAAACGCAGGCGGTCCTTCCAGGGACACGCCGATGAAATTCAACCCCCGCCCGCCCGTGCGCCGGGGCGCGAGCCGGACAAAGGCCGCCGCCATGGCGTCATTGAGCAGGGTTGCGTTTGTTACCAGGTGCGTGCGCGTACGGAGGGAGGCATATTCGAGCAGTTCAGGGAAATCCTTGCGGAGCAGCGGTTCCCCCCCCGTAAAAGTTAAAAAACTCATGCGACCGGTCTGGCGGATGACCGATTTCCATTCTTCCGTGGTTAGTTCCCCCTCTTTTTGCTCCGCACCGGGCACCCCTTCCAGAAAGGTGCTGTATTGGCACATCATGCAGCGCAGGTTGCACCGCCGCGTCAGTTCCAGAAAATAGTGCCATGCGGGAAAGGCACGGCCTGACCGCGACAGACGGTACGGCGCCTCGCTGTACAGGCGCTGCACCGCGTCGTAGGACCATTGCATCAACCATTGGTAATTATAAGACATAGTCTCTCCCGGCATGCTGCATGCCGATGATAGGCAAGGGTTTTCTTACCTGTAGTGAAGCGCTTGCATCCTAGGAAAACGTTTCATCTCCTTCGTGTATTTCTCGGGCGGTTGTCTTTCCAGATCCATCGTAGCACACCTCCGCAAGCGCCAGGCCCCGGGCGGGCGCACACATGCCCAGGAACGGGCCGCCCCGTGCCAGGGAATCCACAATGAACGCCTCCGTGAAACGGCCCCGGGCAACTTCGATCAGCGTGCCGGACAGGTTGCGCACCATTTTGTACAGGAACCCGTTGCCGGTTATTTCAAGGGCATAAATGCCTTGAGCATCTTTTGGCGCCATAAGTCCGCCTGGACGCAGCCTGGCCTCGTACAGGGTGCGCACCGTATTCTTCATCTGGTTGCCCGTGCTTTGAAAACCGGCGAAATCGTGGGTGCCGATAATCAGGCCCAGGCACCGTTCCACCAAAGACAAGTCCACCCGGTACGGCACGTGCCAGGCATAGCGCGCAAGAAAGGGATCGGGACACCGGTTGAAATCAAAAGTATATACGTACGTTTTACGCACCGCGTCAAAACGGGCATTGAATTCCGGCGGTACCGCTTCGACAGATTCAATGCGGATCTCCGGCTTCAGCATCCGGGACACGGCATGGGCAAGCCGTTTGGGCGGTTCTCCCGGCCAGTGGCAGGAGAATACCTGGCCCAGGGCATGCACCCCGGCGTCGGTGCGTCCCGCGCCCTGAATGGCCACGGGCGCGGCGGCCACGCGCGACAAGGCCGCTTCCAGTTCCCCCTGAACCGTGCGCCGGCCGTCCTGGCGCTGCCAGCCGGAAAAATTCGTGCCGTCATAGCGCACGACACATTTTAACGTGGTGGGAGTCATAAGCGGCATTTTACCGCACCCGGCTGCAGCGATACGAATCCCCGGGACCGCAACTGTCATTTTTGTGACCACAATCACCGACAAAAAAGCCGTGCCACATGCCCGTCACCTTTCTACCGGCCGGACAGCCTGCTCCCCGGACAATACCACCGGGCAGGCGACCTCGTACCCGGCGCCGCAGCGGGTCAGCACAGGCGTTTCAGATGCGCATTCAGGCCGGGCCATGGGGCAGCGCGGATGAAAGGCGCACCCGGAAGGGGGATGCAGGGGGGAAGGCGGCTCACCCCGCGTTTCCGGGCGCACCCGGGCGCGTTCCGTTTCGGGATCCGCCACAGGAATGGCGGCAAGCAAAGCCCGCGTGTAGGGATGGCGGGGCGCATTGAAAACGGCGTCGGCGGGACCGGTTTCCACAATGCGGCCCAGGTACATGACGGCAATGCGCTGGGCCAGGTGGCGGACCACGCCGAGGTCGTGGGAGATGAACATCATGGCCAGCCCGGTCTCGCGTTGCAGGGCGGCGAGCAGGTTGATAATCTGCGCCTGGACCGACACGTCCAGAGCGGACACCGGCTCGTCGGCTAGCAACAGTACGGGTCGCAATGCCAGGGCGCGGGCGATGGCGATGCGCTGGCGCTGGCCGCCGGAGAATTCGTGGGGATACTTGCGCACAAAGCGGCGCGCCAGGCCCACCTTCTCCATGAGTGTGGACACCTCGGAAGCCAGGTCCTGCCGGGCCAGGCGGCGGTGCGCCCGCATGGGCTCGGCAATCGCATCAAACACGGTCATACGCGGGTTCAGCGAGGCGTAGGGGTCCTGGAAGATCATCTGCACCCGGGGCCGCAGCCGCCGGAGCGCCCGGGCGTTCATGACCGCCAGGTCTTCCCCGTCAATGCATATGCTGCCGGACCGGGGTGTTTCGAGCCGCACAATGGCGCGGGCGAGGGTCGACTTGCCGCAGCCTGACTCGCCGACGACGCCGAGCACTTCGCCCTTTCCCATGTGAAGGGACACATCATTCACGGCGCGCAAATATACCGGGGGCCCCGGCTTCCAAAGAGAAAACGCGCGCTTCACCGGAAACCATACCTGCAGCGATTCCACACGCAGCAGCTCGGACGATTTTTCAGCGGGCGTCATAACAGCGTCTCCAGGCGTTCCCCGCGCTGCACGCGCAGGCACGCGGTGCCGTGGCCGGATGCGCCGCAGGGCTGGAGAACGCAGTCGGCAGAAACACATTCGGCAACAGCCGCCGGACAACGGGGCGCAAAGGGGCATCCCTGTTCGGGTGCGCCCCGCTCCGGGGGCAGCCCCGGAATGGTGCGCAACGCTTTTCCGGCGGCCTGCGTCCCAGGCAGCGATTCCATCAACGCCCTGGTGTAGGGATGCATGGGTGTCTTGAACAGGGAGACTGTGTCCGCGGATTCCAGGATGCGTCCGGTGTACATGACAAGAATGCGGTCACAAAAGCCTGCCACCACGCCCATGTCGTGGGTGATCAGCACCACGGTCATGCCGAATTCCCGGCCCAGATCTTTCAACAACGCGAGTATCTGCGCTTGCACCGTCACGTCGAGCGCCGTGGTGGGCTCATCCGCTATCAGCAAGTCCGGCCGCGCGACCAGCGCCATGGCGATCACCACGCGCTGACGCATGCCGCCGGAAAACTCGTGGGGATACTGGTCCATGCGCCGTCGGGCGTCGGGAATGCCCGCCGCCGTCAGCATGGCCTCGGCGCGGTCCCGGGCCTCATCGCGCCCGCAAATGCCGTGGGCAAGCAGCGGTTCCATGACCTGACGCCCGATCTTCATGCAGGGGTTCAGGGCGGTCATGGGATCCTGAAACACCATGCCGATGCTCTTGCCGCGTATCCGGCGCAACGTCTCCGCGTCCGCCTGCAGCAGGTCCGCGCCGTGAAATAGGGCGGTTCCGGATTCTATCTTGGCCGGCGGCATGGGCAACAGCCCGAGCATGCCGTAAAAGGTGACCGATTTCCCGCACCCGGATTCGCCGACAATGCCCAGACTTTCCCCGTGTTTCACGGAAAAACGGATACCGTCCACGGCGCGCGTAACACCGTCGCGCGTGTGGAACCAGACGCGTAAATCATTTACATCAAGTAGGGGCATATTCGCTCCGTCATCA
Source organism: Candidatus Hydrogenedentota bacterium (assembly GCA_012730105.1). Lineage (GTDB taxonomy): Bacteria > Hydrogenedentota > Hydrogenedentia > Hydrogenedentales > CAITNO01 > JAAYBJ01. The sequence goes on along the minus strand of JAAYBJ010000252.1, from coordinate 6,817 downwards.
AAATCAATCCCTCGAAATGCGCGGGTCCAACGCGTCGCGCAGGCCGTCACCCAGTGCGTTCAAGGCGAACAAGGTCATGGTAAACACCAGTCCGGGGAACAACAACAGCCAGGGATACTCTTCCATGGTCTCCACCCCTTCCCGGATCAACAGTCCCCAGGAACTCATGGGCGGCTGCACCCCCAGCCCCAGAAAACTCAGGAACGCCTCGAGCAACATGACCCGTGGCACGGTCAGGGTGGCGTAGATGATGATGGGGCTGAGCATGTTCGGTATTACATGACGCAGCAGAATGCGTGCGCGGCTGAACCCCATAACCACAGCGGCCTCCACAAACTCGCGCTGCCGCAGGGACAGGGTCTGGCCCCGCGCGATGCGGGCCGTGGTCAGCCATTCCACGGCGCCGATGGCAATGAACAGGAAAATGAAATTACGGCCGAAAAACACCATCAGGATAATGACAAAGACGGTGAAGGGAAGGGCGTAGAGAATGTCCACAATGCGCATCATGACCATGTCGGTGCGTCCGCCGGCATAACCGGACAAGGCGCCGTACAGAACGCCGATCAGCAGCGAAACGGAGGTGGCCGCAAGGCCGACACCCAGCGACACCCGTCCACCGTACAGCAGGCGGGTAAGCAGATCGCGGCCCAGGATGTCCGTGCCCAGCCAGTGCCGCGACGAAGGCCCGGCCGCGCCCAGGGCCGTGTCCTGGGTCTCATAACCATACGGGCTGAACCACGGCCCCCCCGCCGCGACCAGCGTCACCAGCAACAGGATGGCCAGGCCCGCCAGGGCGAGCCGGTTCTTGCGCAGCCGGCGCCAGGCATCGAGCCAGAGCGAAACGCCCTTTTCTATTTCAGGCGATGGACTTGTCACTCGTTATTCTCGTCCCGTTACAGCATTAAAAACGAAAGACGGCCTATTTCCACCATTTAATCGCCTGCAAGGCGTGATGATCCGCCGTGAAATCAAGGGAGAAGGCGAACTTGCCGGGAATTTTCGCCCCCTTCACCAGGACCGTATTTTTCCCCTGCTTCAAGGTGACCTGCACGGCGTCCCGTTCAAACTGGTCATGGGGCACCTGCCGTTCGGTCTCATACACCACCACGTTGTTTATCCACACCCGGGTTGCGTTCTGAATGCCCAAATGCATCACCGTTTCCAGCCGGCGGTCGCAGGTAACCTCGGCATAGGCATAGGCCACCGCGCGGTCGAACTTGGGATAATATTCGAACACAGGTTCCAGCGCCTGCTGGAAGTCCACCAGGTACCCCGTGTCACCGAGGGCATACCAGCGCCGCCACCGCGCCGCCTGGTACCATCCTTCATAGACGGCGTCAAAATCAACCCCTTTTTCGGGCGGATACATGATATTAAACCCGCCGTTCCGGTTCCAGTTCGGAAACTCGCCGATGACCATCCAGCGGCGCACGTTCGTGTTGCGCTGCGTGCGCAGCCATTCCACAGCCTTTTGTTCCGGCGGCAGCGGGCCGAGCGGGGGCACGCTACGGCGTCCGAAGTGGTTTAACAGGTTTACGAACAGGCGGGCGGCTACCGGATCCTCCCGCAGGTGTTGCAACAGGCGCAGGTGCGTCATGACGATTCGGCCCGACCCGTAGGAGCGCACGAGAATATCGCTGCCCCACCAGGCGGTGATCCCGTTGACCATGTAGTGCCCGGACGCCGCGGGAGACGCGTCAAAAGTGCCGCAAATATCCTCGTCCCCCGTCTCCGCGAAGGTCTTGTTAGGAACAATGTTGCAGTAGGGCTGCTGCATGAGGCAGCGCGAGGGCAGCTTGTCGAAAACCGGGTGCAGCTTGACATAGTGGCATGCGGGCAGGAACGCGCCCACCGAATCCCTCGGCGTCGCCGTCACCTCCTCGCCGAGCCAGGCGGCCAGGTCATTCCAGTCATCGGGCGGGCACAGGAAAATGGCGATCGCACCGCCTTTCACCTGGGCCAGGATCTGCATCAGGTCGTTGTCCGGATAGGCGCGTATGGTATTCGCCAGCGGCGGGATGATGTGCACGGGCGCGAGCAGGTTTTCGGAACGGCTCAGCCCGGCCAGGATATCCAGGTATTCCCGGTGGGGATCCAGCAGGTGCACGTTCACCTCGGCCGCGGCAGGCGCTTCAAAAACATGAAAAGTTTCCGAGGCCTCGGCAAGCACGGTCATTTCCCGCATCAGGCGCACCACAAAGCGGTGGCAACCCGGCGCGCCGGAGGCGCTGATGGCGCCATGCCACAATTCCTGGTGGTTCCGAGGCAGTTTCACGGCCCGTTTCTTTTTCCAGAGCACCTGGTTGGTGGGACCGACCACCTGAAGCGAGAGGTCCGCCGCGGCGTTGAGCCCTTCCTCGTTGTACAGCACAACGGACACCTCGCATTCCTCCCGGAGCGCCAGGTTCGTTTTTGAGAGACGGATGAGCGGGCGGAGCGGAGACTGCACTTCGGCAAGCGTTGCCATCACCGGCTTGGGCCGCCGCCACCGGTCCAGGAAACCGGCGCAGAATTCATGGCCCGCGTCGGCGAGTTGTGTGTAGCAATAGCCCGAAAGGTTCGGGTTGGACATCATGGCCTCAATCTGGCTTCGCGCCGCGTCACATTGCAGCTGCTGCGCTGCGGCGCAAAAACCCGAAAAATCGCCGAACATCTTGTCGAGTCCCCGCTCCTCAAAGCCCGGCAGGATGGCGTCGAGCATTTGTTTCAGGAACCGGGCATCCTTGAGACGCTCACGGTCTTCTCCATACCGGTCCAGCACCTCCGGAAGATCCTCCGGACCGCCGAAGCCGAATTCCGAAATGAGCGCGAGTTGGCCCGGCTCGCCGTTGTTGGCGTAATAGGCCCGGATCAGGTTGTCCACCGGGGCGCGCTGATAGATGTGCAGGTCGTCAAACTCTTCAAACACGTCACGGTAAGGCCGGATCAGCCGGGACGGTTCCCGGGTGGCGTTGACGCCGGCGGAGTCGTCGATGATCACCCGGGTCGGATCCAGGCCGCGCGCGAGAAGGCACAGGTCGTCCTTGATTTCCTGGGCGCCGCCATGGGTGACGTAGTCCGCATTGCCCGTCTCGTTCAGCATGCCCCAGATAACGACCGACGGGTGGTTGCGGTCGCGCAGGATCATTTCCCGAACGGATTGTTCACACCGCGCCTTCATAAACTCGGAGCTTTTAATCCATCCTATGGAGGGTTCCGCGTACAGCAGCATGCCGATTTCATCGGCAAGTTTCAGGAGGATTTCCGGGGCGGGCCGTATGTGCAGGCGGAGCAGGTTGAACCCCGCCGCCTTGGCGGATTCGATTTCATGGCGGGCGGCTGCCTCGCTCTCCGGGGCGGCAAGACTACGCGCATAATCGGGCTGGTACAACGCGCCGCGAAGAAAAATCGGGCGGTGATTGAGATGGAAGCGGTTGTCTTTCACCCCGAATTCGCGCATGCCGAAAGGCAGGGTGATACGGTCCAGGATCTCGTTTCCAAGCCTGAGCACGGCCGACATCCGGTAGAGCACCGGGTGTTCATGGCTCCAGGTGTCGAAATGTTCCATGTCCACCAGCATCCGGCCGGGCCGACCGGATGCGGCATAGTCGGTGTCCTCCACCCGCAGCTGGACCTCGGCGCCGTCCGGACAGCCCGACACGTACACATCGGCGACCACGCGCTTGCGCCGCAGGTCGGGTTGAATAAACACATCCGTCAAACGGGCATGCGGCAGGCGAGCCAGCCACACCTCCCCCCAGATACCCCCGAAAGACCAGTAGCCCGTTTCCTTGGCGATGGGCAGTTCCTTCGGCTTAAAGATGCCGAATCCTTCGGGACCTTTCGGGTCGATTACGCGGACCACGAGTTCATTGCCGCCGGCCCGCGCCCGGCCGTCCAGATCCAGCGCGAAGGGGGTATACCCGCCTTCATGAAAACCGACCGGCTGGCCGTTCAGCCAGGCTTCGGCAAAATAATTAACACCGGCGAAGCGCACTTCCAGGTGACTGTCCAGCCAGGAGGCGTCCAGTTCAAACATATGGCGGTACCAGCCGACCCCGTCATAATCGGGGATATGGAGATCCCATACCGCCGGAACCGTCACGGGCATCGCCCGGTCTTCCGGAAAGCGTTCATACCAGCCGTCACGGATCCCGCAATCCTCCGGGTCCGTCGCCAGCAGCCAGGTGCCGCCGAGATTCAACTTTTCACGCGAATAAGACATATGCAGCCTTTATGAAAACAACCTTGCGCTTCTTCTCCGTCCAGCCAAAGCACACTTGTGCGGACGGCCTACTCGAGCAGTTCACCGCCCTGCGCCAGGTTTTCTTTGGTATAGAACCGCGAGGGTAACACCACTTTCTTCGAAACCGTTTCGCCCTGGAGAATGGACAGGGCGTACTGGACGGCCTCGCGCCCGCCGGTCGGATACTCGAAAGTCACACTCAAAATGCCCTGCTCCACATAGGCCATACCCTCCTGGGGCAGCCCGTCAATGCCGACAAAAAGCATTTGCTGTTCGCGTCCTGCCGCCTTGGCCGCCAGGTAGGCGCCATAGGCGCCGGGGTCGTTGTGGGCGTACACCAGGTCGATTTCCGGGAAGCGGGTCAAGGCGGATTCCATTTCGCTCTGCGCGTTGGGCTGCAGCCACCGCATGTCGGCCTCGAAAATCACCTCGATGGCGCTGCCCTCGATGCCCTTCCGGAAACCGGCGTTCCGGTCCTGGCCCGGGATGCTCGTCATCAGCCCCTTGAGTTCCACCACCTTTCCCGCGCCGTTCAGCCGGTTCTTGATCCAGCGCCCCGCCGCCTCGCCGATGCGCACGTTGTCCGCGCCGATGAACATGGTGAAATCCTCGCCCAGCACGGCGCGGTCCAGCACGATCACCGGGATGCCGCCCTTGTACGCCTCGGCAATCGGGCCGGTCAACGGCGCCGCCTCAAGGGGGCTGACGATAATCAGGTCCACACCCTGGCTGACGAACTCGCGGACATGGTTCTGCTGGATGGTCGTCTGGTTCTGGGCGTCCTTGAAAATAACGCGCAATTCGGGATGCTTTTTCGCCTCGGCTTCAATGTCGCTATTCATCTGCACCCGCCAGGGCTCGCCGAGATTGCACTGGCTCATGCCGACGGTGAAGGTTTGGTCGGCCGGCGCCGCATCGGACGCGGCCTGGTCCGGGGCGGGCTTGGAACACGCGCCCAGCGTCGCCGCGACCAGCACGCACAACACCGCGCACAACAATCCCGTGATAGGCTTTTTCATTCGGGCATTCCTCATCTTGTTGGTTTCTTGTACTGCTTGATCCGGTTGTAGGCCTCGTTCAGGGCGCGCATGGCATCCTCATCGCCGCCCCGGTCGGGATGATGAATCTTGGCCTTGGTGCGGTACGCCTTTTCCACTTCCTCCCATCTGGCCGAGGGCGAAAGCCCTAAAATGCGGTAGCACATATCCATATCCTGGCTGTTCTGCCGCGGCGGCGGGTCCGGCACATAGTCGCCCCGCAGTTCGCGCAGGGCGCGAATAACAATGGGCCACAAGCCTGTCCAGCTCAGGACAACGATGATGATGACGATTATAAGAAACTCTTGTATTCCGGGCATGATACGCCTCACAGCCCGCAGGGACTGCTTGAAAGTGCTTACTGCTTTTTATGGTTGCGGAATATCCTGTCCACGGCCTCCCGCAGCCGCTCGCCTACGGGATCAGCCCCGGTGGCCTCTTCATCCGCATTATACAGGCGGAGCCGGGCGTCCTGAAAACGCCAGCGATGATAGGCGGGAATGGCCTTCATCAAAACCCCGCCCGTCAACATGCCGCCGAAGTGGGTCGCCACGGAAATATTCGTCGAACCCGAGCCCGCCGTCACCAGGTTGAATATCACCACCAGGATGACCAGCCACACCGCCGTGATGGGAACGGGCAGCGGAAACAGGTAAAACTGTCGATGCGGGTCAATCATGGCAAAGGCGACCAGTACGCCCATGGCCGCGCCACTCGCGCCGATCACCGGGGCGTAAGGCGCGCCCAGCAGCCAGGGCAACACCGTCGCCAACACGCCAACCGCGCCGCAGGCGATATAAAAGCGCACAAACTGGCGTGTGCCCAGAAGGCGCTCCACCTCGGGACCGAACATGAACAGCCAGAGCATGTTCATCAGGAGGTGCATCAGGCCCCCGTGAAGAAACTGGTAGGTAAAGGGCATATACAAGAAGCCCCGAAAAAACAATGCCGGGGAAAAGCCCAGCAGGCGGGTCACAATATCCGGCGCGCCCAACAGTGTCTCCAGGGGCCCCAGAAGCAGTTGCACGATGAATACGGCGGCATTCAGCAGGATGAGCCGCTGCACTCCCCAGGTAATCCGGGGCAGCTGCAGGGTCATGCGGGGTTGCTGATAGTTATACTGGTCCATGGTTTCAGATAAATTTCCGCCCGTAACCCGTTTCACCGCGCCTCATCACGCCGCACGAATACGGGACCGCGCCGCGTTTCGCCAGTATTGTACACGAAACGCCCCGCCGCTGAAAATCCGCCTACATTTCGGGTAGCTTTTTTCCTGAAGCAACGGGGCATAGGAAAACCAATCGTCTGAACGAAAACAGGGACTGGTAACCGTGCGCTCCAAGGGCCTGCACCTAATGCACTTCGCCCCGGCACCGCGCACCGGTACCTGTCCTCTCGTTTGTGGTACGTGCAAAGAGATCGTAATAGGCGCTTAAGGCCATTTTGCTGACAATTAATTATGAGTTCTGTGTTAAGTATAGGTAACCGAGAAGAATGTCATGTTTTGATTTGTCTCAAAGACCCAAAAACAACGCGTCATTCCGGTTTTTCG
>JAAYBJ010000251.1 GCA_012730105.1 Candidatus Hydrogenedentota bacterium | reverse complement strand
GGATAAACGGCGAACTCATGTGCGAAGTAGAAGACAACGACGCCAAGTATTCAAGAAAGTCCGGCATCATCGCGCTCCAAATGCATCCCGGCCCACCCATGAAAATACAATTCAGAAACCTGCGCATTAAAATGCTTGACTAACCTATAAGATAGTAACGTCGTCTCCCCACGTTTCCTCAACGCGGCAAAACTGTGTGTAGGTGGATGCCCATCATTTACGAATCACGCCCCGAACCCATCAGGGCGGCGCCCGCCGGATTCGCGACAAGAAGGACGCTGCGGCTGCCCACATCTTCATGGTCCAATACCACGGCGCCGTGCATGTCCGGGTGTATGGCATAAATCCAACGCCAATCATAGTCCTGCACATACAAAAATGCGGGCCTGTCGGAACTGAATACAGCAAAAAATTCATCGGCTTCTTTTCGCAAGCCGTTCTTGAAATCCTCGATGAGCGCCTCCGGATATCCCTTTTTGCCCACAGTCTCCTGAAGTGCCGCGCGTAATGCCTCCACTTCGTCCGGACGAATCGCTTTAATGTCCTGTATTTGAACCGTTTCAACCGACTTTGTAATGGCGCGGGAAAACTCCTTTTGAAACTTCAGCATTTCCAACTCACCCATGCCATAATTACCTTCAAGTGGCACGGGGCCTGTGTACAATTCCTTGAAAAAATGACGGGAATAGAACACGTATTCCTCCCTTGCAAAACCAACGGAATACAAGTCGAATTCAACATCTTTTTCAGTGAGATTGGCTATGGGGCTGCAAAAACCGCGTGCGGATTTATATTGATTGACAAGAGGAAACACAAGAAACGACGTCATTACACACAGCAAAACGAATGAAGCGAAAAACTGTAGATGCAAGTAGGGCATTCGCTTGTTTATGTAACCTGGCATAGCCGGAAATACGGGCAAAACCAGGCACGCTCCAATAATAGAGAGAGTAACCGACGGGATATCAATGGATATTATTGCTGGTGCAAATAAAGCAATACAGCCAGATAAAAGAAGAATGCTGCTGTAGAACCAGCTGATGCGAAGCTTCCATTTTTCATCGCCTTTATCTATGAATTCCAAAATACCCGCAGCAAACAAGATGGCAAACGCAGGGAACAGCGGCAACAGATAGACGCCGCGTTTCCCGATGGCAACGGTAAAAAACAGGAACGCCGGCAATATCCAACTAAACAGGAAGCGTACGGAGGCGTTTTCTTTACGTTGCTTCCACACCCAGACTGCCACCCAAGGCAGGAACAGGGTCCAAGGCAGCCAATCCACCGGGAGTGTGGTCAGATAGTACCAGGGCCAGTTCGCGTGGCTGACCCCCAGAAAGAAACGGCCTATCGTCTGGCGAAACATATTTGAGGCGAGGCCGTTCCCTGCGGTCTCCTGTACCTCTTGGGCAAAGGCCAGATGCGTTGGAATAACCCAGGCCGCATACGCAAGGATACAACAAGCACACCCGACCACAAGATGTGTCCAGGCTTCGATAGGCCGCTCGCTTTTCCAGCTTCGGACAAGTACGAATAGGACAGGAAAGACCAGCACTCCCGGTCCCTTAGCGAAGAGGCCGGCCATCGCAGCCGCATAAAAAAGTACCAGCCAGCCATAACGCCGGGAGGCTTCCCAACGCCAGTAGCCGTACAGGCCCGCCGTCAAGCACGCCGATAAAAGCATATCTATTTGCCCGAAGCGGGAATTCCACCAGAACCGCTGCATGGTCATCAGAATCAGAACAGACCAAAGAGCAATGCGCGCGTTAAATACTTCTCGCGCCAACAGCCCCGTAAAGAGAAGGACGATGAGACCTGACACAACGGAAGGGATACGCGCTGTTAAGGGCGTCACCTCGCCGGTTATGGAGGACGCTGCGGCGATCATCCAAAACAACAGCGGCGGCTTTTCCTTATAGGGCTGGTTATTGACACGGGGCAGGAGATAGTCCCCGGAATCCATCATTTCCCTGGCGATGAGGGCATAGCGGGGTTCGTCCGGCGGCCAGAGATCATAGCCGTTTATATTTATGGAAAAAAGAACGGCTGCAAAAGCCAAGGCGGCGCAGAGACGCACCATATCCCTGTTCATGAGTATTTGTCTCCGCTGGTAAATTTATTCTTACAGTATTCTTAACGCCTGTAAAATCTTTTCAGTAAAAAATTTTACTGTCTTTCTGAAGGATGGAGATTCTCCTCCTCCGCGTCAATCACGAGGTAACGTTTTCTGAGCCAGGCGACTCCAAAGAAATCATACAACACCCAGAAAATGCGGTTTCGGAAGTTGTATTTGGATTTGCCGTGAATTCGCGGGTGATGAGTGACAGGCACTTCCACGATACGCAATCCCCCGTTTTTGACCATGGAGGCAAAAAATCGATGCACACCGTGAAAAGGAACTATATGCTGCAGGCACACTCTCCGGAATCCCTTGATCCCGCATCCGGCATCACGAACCCCGTCATCTACAAACCATCGGCGCACACGATTACCCAGGTAACTTGTCACTCTCCGTGCGGGCGAGTCATGCCTTCCTTCGCGGTAACCGCACACGCAATCGGCCGTTCCGAGAGCCTCCAGAATTTTTGGGATATCAGCGGGATCATTCTGCAGGTCCGCATCCAGCGTGATAATGTACTCCCCCTTGGCCAGACGCATCCCCGCCAGCAATGCGGCAGACTGGCCGCTGTTCTTGATCATCCTCACATTCCGGAGCCCCTCATATTTTTGGGCAAGTTTATGCAATACCCGTTCTGTATCATCGGTACTGGCATCATTGACGATAATACACTCACAGACAGTGTCTTCCCGTTCAGCCAGTGCGGCAAAAATCCTGGATACCAGTTCAGGAAGATTGCGGGCCTCGTTGTATGCGGGAACGATAACGGAAATGGCGTTTCTCACAGTATAATCCGCGTTAAACCATTCATGGTTAACCGCCATCAAAACGAACTTGCCACAAGGAACAAATCATAGTATAACGCATTTGCGTAGTATGTCAGCAGTCGCCGAAATGATCGTGTCAGATCATATAGGGCTCGCGCATGGCCCGATAGCGCATGCGGTTTGCGGCTTCGTCACCGGGGAATTCTTCTTTTTCAGGATCCCAAGTAACGGGCCTGCCGAGGCGGAAAGCGATGTTGGAGCAATGACAGGCGGTTATGGAGCGATGGGCGGATTCCGCCGTGGACCGGGGCTGCTGGCGTGACTTGATGCAATTCAGGAATTCACGCACATGGTTGTCGGCCGGATACCCTCCGGAAAAGTGTCTGTTCGCAGCGAGGGATGCGGGGAAGGTCTCGATGATATTGTCATCACCCGTTTCCACCCATCCTTCATCGCCTTCGAAGCGCACAGGACATGACCCGAACCGCAACCCTTTTTTCAGGATCAGTTTTGTCCCGTCGGCATAGACGGCTTCAATATCCCCCTGCGCGTTAATGGATTCGTACGTGACCGGGGAGGTGTGGTCCGCGCCCAAAGCCCATTGGCACATGTCGACCGTGTGGGAGCCCCATTCCGTGATGGACCCTCCGGAGAAATCACCGTGGTTGCGCCAAAAACCCGTATGATACTGATCATTGTAGGGGCGCCACGCCGCGCCGCCCAGCCAAAGATCCCAGGCCACTTCCTCATATTTAGGGGTGGCCTGTTCCGGCAGCACCTTGAAATGGAAACGGGAATCCGCCCAGGCTTTTTCTGCATACACGGTATGGATCTTGCCCAGTGCCCCGGAAATCGCCAGTTCGCGGGCGAACACGAAATTGCCCACGTTGCGGCGTTGTGTTCCGCATTGGAAAATTCTGGCGTGCTGCTCCACGGCATCCACCACCGCCCGGCTTTCGGCGATGGACACGCTCAATGGCTTTTCGCAGTAGATATCCTTTCCCGCCCTTGCCGCATACACGGAAACCAGGGAGTGATTGTTGTCGCCCGTGGCAATCATCACGGCGTCAATGTCGTCCTGGGCGATCAGCTCACGCCAATCGATATAGGTGCGGCAATCCTGATTGCCGTAATGTTCGTCAACCGCCTTTTTGGCCCCTTCCCTTCTCGTGCCGATGGCGTCACAGACCGCCACCACCTGCACGTCGGGATATTGCAGAAAGGAATTCAGAATATACTGTCCCCGCCCGCTCAATCCTATGGCGCCCACGGTAATGCGCTCGCTTGCAGGTGTTTCCGTCGCCGTGGTGAAAAGGCAATGTCCCAGGGTGAACGCGCCGGCGGCGCCCGCAGTCCGGGTCATGAAAGCGCGTCTCGTTATGTCAGAAGATGTTTTCATCTGGATATTCCTTCAACAGGTTATTGGTTAGCGCTGCGCCTGGTCTTCAGGAGCCACACGTTTGATCATCACATCCTTTATGCGGATTTTCATAGGCGGCCCGGCATGCAGTTGGAAGGCGATAACGCCGCTCCTGCGCGCCTCGGGCGAGTCATCCGTAACCTCGTGCATTTTGTGACCGTTAATGCGGACATAAAACTTGTTGCCACGCACGCGCACTTCATACTCATTCCAGTCATCGGGGTAAATATAGTCCTTCAGCGCATTTTCATCGGCAAACACGGTGGTTGTCATTTTCCCATCCGCTCCGATGACCAAGGACTGACCGCGCCGGGCAAGGATACCACGCCCGCCTTCCTCATAGCAGATGCCCGTAATCCAGTCTTCGCGCGAGATATCAGCCTGATACCCGCGCACGCGATTATTTTCAAAACGTTCCGAGCGGAACTGCAGGCCTGAATTCACCCACTCGCTTTCCAGTTTATAGCGGAATTTAATATCAAAATCCGCGGGCTTGTCGCCTTCCCAAACGAGAAAGGTATTGTGCTCCAAGGTTTTATCCGCTTTTGATTCAGCGACAATGGCGCCGTCTTCCACGCGCCATAATGACGGGTCGCCCGACCAGCCATCCAGGTTCTCCCCGTTAAAAATGGGCACAAAGGTTTCATCGACAATCGGGGCGTTAGCGGAACCGGCCTCATCCGGATTCAACAGCGCGATCGTGTTCGCATAGGCTTCTTCGCCCAATTTTCCCCTTATCTTTTCCAGCGCCAGCGCGGCTTCTTCCTTGACGGACTCGTCCGAAAGCAGGGGATAAACCATGCGGACCGCTTCCGGGGAATCCAGTTCCGCGACACCGGAAAGAATCAGTTTTCGTTCGTCAGCGGAATTCGCGGCATCCATCAAGGCGCCATATAATGCCGTGATTTGCTCCTCTGGCATAGCGCTTGTCCGCAACAGGCGCACGGATCCCCGCAATGCCAACGCCCGGTGTGTCCCATCCGCTACGGACGCAAACAGGGCAGCCACATCCGGCGCGACCACCGGATCCGGCCATGACGTGATTGCGCGCACGGCCGCATCCCTGATTTCGGCGGATTCATGGTTTACATACCTTTTTACCACTTCGTATGCCTTCTGGCCTCCCACCCGGCTCAATATACGGAATATGGATGCGCACGCCTCTGTGGAGGCCGCACCATTCAGCGGTGCGGTTATTTTGGCAATGATTTCATCCGGTATCGATCCGGATACAACGTCCACGACGCCGCCTTCCGGCACATTTTTGCTTTCCGCGACATCGCTGCGCGTATATTCAATGGACAGGCTCTTTGGTTTTCCCGGGGCGGGATCACCGAAGAGCGCGTTAGAGACTGGAAATGAAAGCGTGCCTTCCGTAATTTTTTCCCGAACTTTGGCTGTGACATCGCTGAACGCGCCATCCGGAAGATCTCCGTACGTCGCTTTTGTTATCACCAGGCTTGAAGCGCTCAACCCCGCATTTTGAATCATGTCCGCCATGGCGTTTTCAGCCTCGTTGCGCCCGGAATCGCCTGCCATGGCGACCAGGGCAGCCAGCACGGCGTCGAGGCGGTCCGGTCCGGCCAGGATACCAAGTGCCTTAAAAGCCGCGGGACGCACCATCTCCTGGGATGTTTGCTCCAACAACGCGTCGATGGCGCTCACCGCATTTCGCTGTACCAGGGCTTCAATCAAACCGGAGCGCTGCTCCATTGGTGCGGCGGTCATGTAAGCAATCAACTCGGCCTCAACCGCTTCTCCTTTGAGTCTGCGGAGGGTTTCAATGGCTGCCTGGTTCACTTCGCGGCTGCTATCCGGCGTAAACTGTCCCGCCAGCGGAGCAATGGCGCCCGCATCGCCATAAATCGCGATCGCCTTCATGGCGGCAATGCGCATTTCATCCCTTTCATCCGCCAAAAGACCATAGAGGAAAGAAGGTTCCATGGGTTCCTCTCTTCGGGCGAGGGACTCCAGAAGTGAAACCTGAATCTCGGGCTGCAACGAAGGCAACACGGCGGAAAATTTCGCGGCGACACCGGCGTTATCAAGCCGCGCCACCGATGTGATTCCCTCCCTGCGCAACAGGGCATCCTCACTTTGTATGGCCTGCAGGACCGCTTCCGGCGCCTGAATGGGCAGCGCCCTCAGCAACCCGGCAAAAGCGCCGGCGCGAATATGGTCCGGCCAGCGGGTTTCAAGGAGCCGGTAATACTGCTTGGCGGCATCCTCGCCGCGTCCTTCCTCTACCAATCCGATCGACAGCGCGAGTAAAGCCTCCGCGCCTGCCAGTTCCGCGGCGGAATCACCGGATTTGATCATTTCTTCAAGAATTCCTGCGGCTTCATCCCCGCCGATCCTGGCCAAAGCCATCACCACGTGGTCAAGCATCTGCTTGTCGTCCGGACCGAGCAAAGCGGCAATAGCCGGAACGGCATCCCTGCTCTTCCTGGATGCAAGGGCGGAAATGATGCCCAGTTGTGATTTTCGCGGGGCCGTATTCAGCGCTTCCATCAGGGCCGCATCCACCTCGGGGTATGGCATGGGTTCCAAAGCGCATCGCGCAAGGTGGGAACTTTCCTCGTTCTGCAAAAGCGCCGCCAGCGGGGTTACCGCATTGACGCTGCCGACCACGGCCAGGATTTTCACCGCCCTATACTTCGCGCTCCACTCTCCGGGGGCGTTCAAAGCGGCGATACATTCCTGTTCCAGGGCGGCTTGCGCATCGGGACTAGCCAAAGCGGCATTGATGGGCCCGTCTACGTCCAGGTCCACGCCCGCGTCCGTCTGACCGGCGGCGGACAGGATAACGAGACACGACAACAGTGAAAAAAAGAACACTTCTCTGAGGTACATGATTTCACCTTTCCCGGAAGGCCCGGGCGTTCACAAGTTTTAGTGCGCTCTCAACGCGCACCTGAATAACAGAAATCTAAAAAACGGTTTTGCGGCACCTTGGAGTTTCCGCCAGACGCACAGTACGATAATCCGCCTTTTCAGACTGCTTTATGCACCACCCCGGCACGGGCTGCCGCTGTCGGAAGATTACAGCAGTGCCCAGGAACCGGCGGAAGCGCTGTTGAGCACAGCCTCACATACCGCTTGCGTTTTCAATGCGTCTCGGAAGGTGGGTGAACATGGTTCTCCTGTTTCCAGTGACTTCATAAAGTCGGCAGCCTGGTGCACAAAAGAATGTTCATACCCTATTTGCAGACCGGGCACCCACCAACGTTCCATGTAAGGATGGTCGCCGCCGTGGTCGGTTACGTGGATGGAACGCCAGCCACGAACAGGACCGGGATCGTTGTGGTCAAACATTTCCAGTCGGTGCAGGTCGTGTAAATCCCATTTTAACGAGGCATGTTCGCCATTAATCTCAAAGGTAAACAGCGCCTTATGGCCACAGGCGTAACGCGTGGATTCAAACAAGCCCAGAGAGCCGTTGTCAAAACGGCATAAGAACGAACAGGCATCGTCAATGCCCACCGGCTGCATTTTTCCGGTTTCCACATGCATTCGTTCCTTTATGAAGGTTTCCGTCATGGCAGTCACCGTCTTGATACCGCCGTTTAACCAGATGGCCGTATCAATACAATGAGCCAATAAATCGCCTGTGACGCCGGACCCTGCCGAGCCCACGTCAAGCCGCCAGGTAGAGTCGCCTCCCTGGGGAACACTCGCGGAAATGCACCAGTCTTGGAGAAAGTTTGAGCGATAATGGTAGATACGCCCCAGTTTTCCGGAATCGATGAGTGCCTTGGCCAAAGAGACGGCGGGCATCCTGCGGTAGTTGTACGAGACCATATTGGCGACACCGGCCTTTTCCACGGCAGCAGCCATTTCTTCGCCTTCAGCGGTGTTCATGCACAAGGGCTTTTCACACAGAATCATTTTGCCCTGCGCTGCCGCCGCCACCGCAATCTCCCTGTGATATTTGTTTGGAACGCAGATTTCCACAACGTCAATATCCGGGCGCTCAATAAGTTTGCGCCAATCTGTCTCGGTGGAAGCATACCCCCACTGTTCGGCAAAGCCCTTGACACAATCGGCATTAGAGTCGCAGACAGCCTGCAAGACAGGCTTGCATTTAAGTTCGGGGAAAAAATTGGGCACCCGATTATGGGCATTTGAGTGTGCGCGCCCCATAAACCCGCAACCAATCAATCCTATTCTAATTTTCGTCATTGCTTTATTCCTTTCCTTGAAAATACCTTGTCCGTATAAGTGTTAAGACAGTCTTCATCTGCCTACTCGTTCCATCCGTGAGCGTCACGTACGGCAATCATCGTCGCAAGAATATCATTCCATGTCTGTGGATTTAAGAGGGTTTCGTTGGGAAACATACAGCCATCCCAGCAAAGGTGGCGCACCTTCTTTGTCAGCGCACCATCCGTCTCGCGCAGCCAGAAACCGGCATATTTCACGATATCCAGTTTGCCGTTCGGGTCGTCGGGCAGGCAGTGTCGCCCGGTTTTGTCATGACTTCCAGAACCCTTCACGGTCGCGTCATTTTGGGCCACGTGGAAATCCAGGGTCCAGGGACGCAGGATATCGCATACCTTTGTATAGGCCGCGTCGAGTGTTGCCGTATCCTTCCAGTTGAAATCCGGCGGCAACAGTGCGTCTTCCGGGGCATTTACCCCCATCAGGTACAACAGCGTATGGGCCATGTCCGCCTGGAATCCCAGAACGCCTTTTCGATCGACCATCTCCAGCAATTGCGCCATACGCCTCCAGCTGTGCATGCCACCCCAACAGATTTCACCCTCCGCCACCAGAACTTCTCCGTGTTCTTGGGCAATATCACAAGCCTCACGAAACGTCTGTGCGATACGTTTCTGGTTTTCTTCCGGATCGGCGGCCCATTCCGCGGTGCTTACAGCGGAGTCGATACGAATGGCGCCCGACAGTCGGATCCCTAATTCACGCAACTGCTTACCGATTGCACAGGCTTTGCGTACCTGGGTTAAATACCACTGGCGCGCTTCCCCCTCCCCCATGGCGCCGTGTTCACCACCCCATATGGGCGCCACCAGGGAACCCACCTTCAACCCCCTGCGGGCGATGTCGTCGGCAAGGGCTTTTACGCCATCAGGAGTGATGTCGATGCTGATATGCGGATCCGCCAGGAAAAGGTCAATCCCGTCGAATTTGATGCCGTCAACCTCTGCCGCCGCGGTCAGGTCCAGCATTTTCTCCAGGCTGATCGGGGGCTCGCTGCCCTCACCTTTGCCTACCAGTCCCGGCCACGCGGCGTTGTGCAGTTTTGGATACGAATTCACATGTTGCGTCATGACGATGAGATCCTCCCGTTATTTCAGAGTTTTACCGGCATATTGTCATGGGCGTCGGGCCCGAAGTGTTTCAACATGACGATCGGGTCGGATTTGCTGGGATTGGTGATGGTTACCCCCGCTTTCGCGGCGCTTTCCGAAACGAAATACTCGTCATAGGTCAATTGGCCGAAGCGAATCAGCGCCGGTGATTCGATGTCCCATACCCCGAGCGTACCATGGCCTTGCACCACATAGAGCCCGTAGGCGCCGCCGTCTTTGATGGTGACCGTCGCGCCGGGCAGCACGGTCAGCTCTTTGGCGCTGAAATCTTTGGCCAGGTAACATATCCATTTTTCCTCATACCCGGCGGCGCGCATCTCTTCGAGGGGGGAGACGGGAATCGGCTTCATGAAATGTTTTTCCCGGAACATGGGATCCACATTCTGGTCCCAATCGATTACATCGAGCAGATATTCGTGGTTGCCCAGTTCTTCTTTCGGCGTGTCCTTCCAGAGGAGCTCCGTATCGAGAACCTGGTTATGCACCACCGACTCGTACATGGCGAACACGTCCGAGGCTTTTTGGGGTTCATAGGTGCACAGGCTCCCGGGTGCGTGCAACACACCGGGGGGCACGTTCCAGCCTGTTCCTGGTGTCAGCACGTAGGCGGCGGAAAGGGCCGCAATCCGGTTGTCGCCCTTGTCAAAACCGCGCAACGCTTCCAGCACTTCTTCTTTGGTGACGCCGGGCGCCAACCCGAAGAAGGTATACGGAAAGTCACCGCCATGATTATTTAACTGGGGCGGGAAATAATAGGCTTCGGGTTTACCCTTCGCGTTTACACGCGCCGCATGGTCATCATCATGGTGGATGTGCAGCGGCAACGCGCCCTGGTTGTCAAAAAATTTCGAATACATGGGCCAGCAGCTATGGGACGCCCAAAGTTTACCAATAATTTGGTCTTTTAATTCGCTGATGGCGTCGCGCAAGACTACAGTTTCCGACAGGGAGCCGTCCTGAAAG
Organism: Candidatus Hydrogenedentota bacterium; assembly: GCA_012730105.1. GTDB lineage: Bacteria > Hydrogenedentota > Hydrogenedentia > Hydrogenedentales > CAITNO01 > JAAYBJ01. The sequence continues at coordinate 4,564 of JAAYBJ010000251.1, read as the reverse complement.
ACGATATGGCTCAATCCTTCATTCTTGCTGGTAAGCGGACCGTTATCCGCCGGGGTCGTGGACGAGAACCAGCGCTCATCAATACCGCCGCGGTTCCCGCCAAGCGCATAGTAATCGTCCGGGTGAAGTTTGATTCTCCGTCCCGGAACACAAAATACCCTGGGCACCCAAGTCGGCGTCAACCTCAAAATGCCTTTCCCCTGCTCCATCGCCCGTTCCGCAATCGCTTTTACAGTGCTCATAGTCGTACTCCTTGCCTTTCCTGTTTAAAATTTTGGATAACCCTTGAGTCACTATACCAAATTACCCCATGGCATGTTCAAAAAAACACATGGTCAACACTCTTTTGAAACGCGTCAACGGGGCGGTGCAGCGACTATACGGGCTTCATCCGGCTTGAATCCGTCCTCCAGTTCTACAACCACACGAAATCCCACGTTAAACACCCGCTGGTGAGAAACATAGGGCAGGCGGAAGGAGGAGGTGGCACGATGTGGCCGATCCCGCCAGGATCCGCCTCTGGCGATCCGTTCCACTCCCGTAAGTGAGGTATCATTCCGCCCATCATCCTCCTCATAAGGATAGGGCATATAGGCAGAACGGGTCCATTCACTCACATTTCCGTGCATATCCAAGAGGTGCCAGACATTCGACAGATACCGGCCGGTTTCTACGGAGATCATGGCACCGTCATTAAACCGGTCACACCTGGGAATGCGGTCATCGTGGCGCGAGGGATTTTCAATAATTTCCGCCTTTTCATAATTGTCGCGGGCTGTACACTGGACGAACTCCCGAAGTTTTTGGTCTGCAAGATTTGCGTGCTTGCTGTAATCCGCGTCCACAGCGCCAAAATGAAAGGCTTGGTCCGAACCGGCGCGTGCAGCCCATTCCCACTGGGACTCCGTGGGCAGGGACACCTTAAGCCCGGTGGTTGCACTCAGCCAGTCACAATAGTTCATGGCCTCTTCCCAGGAAACACGCACTGCCGGCTGTCCTGGCGCATCCATATCAAAGCCCATCCGTCCGAATTGATAACCATTGCGGGATTCGCAACGGCTTTTATGGTCTGGATCAAAGGCCCGATACTGTTCATTGGTCACCTCCATCACTCCCATCAGGAACGGCCGAACCGCCACTTCCGAGAGAGGGCTTTCATCCGGGAAGGTGTTTTCCGAGCCCATGACAAAGCGGCCTCCGGGAATGAGCGCCAGTGCGATGGAAAGGTTTTCGCTGATTTTAAGGTTCCCGTCGGTTATCCCCAACTCTTTTACACAGTCTTCCTGCATTTGAGCGGCACGGATCGTATCAAAAGGCCATTCCGGTGTTGTGGTAATTGAGGAGACCTGCCGCACCAACGGGGCGGGCATGATAAAGGCGTTGTCGACTGCGGGCAGCTCCGGAATAAACTCCATAAAGGGCGCGGGACCGACCTGCGCGTATGCCATCCTTAATTCTCGCGCCCTTTCCGCCACTTTCGGGGCGTATTCTATCTGGCAAGGATGGGTTTCCCCCCAGGTGCCGTGATAGGGCGCGTTCAAATCCACCCAGGCCACCAGGCGCTGCCGGGACTCTTTGTCCAGCGACACATTGTAATGTCCTTTGCGCAACAGTTGCCCCAGTTCCGTGGTACTGAAATGGAAATCCATGGGGGAAAGCATATGCAAATCACTTTCGATGCCCGGGCGCCGCACAAAGCGTTGCAGGGCCGCGTAGGACTCGGAGAATACGCCTCCCTTCTCTGGTCCCACACCGCCGCTGATTTGGGTGCTCCAGTCCTCAACCATTTTATCCCCCCTCAGGTAGGGAAATTCGCGTCCATACGGAATCACCATGCCTTCAGGGGGTGTGTCGCCATGGCAACCGGAACAATACTTGTCCAGAACCGGCTGCACTTCCCGCAGGAAACTAAATCCTCGGGCGGGCGCATGCCAGCCGCCTTGAATATTGTCAGGCACCCGGCGGAAGGCTTTCGCCGCCTCTACGGGCGGAGCCGTTCGTTGCGATTCATGGCAGCCGACACAGGAAGCCTGCTCTCCCGGCTGCAGGGTAAACCAACTCCGCATCACCTGCAACGCCTGTCCCTGCGCGTCCAGAGGCTGCACGGCCAGTGGTGTATTGGCCGGCGCCTTGAAACAGGCGGAACCATCCGGTTGCACGGGGACGGTTCCCAAAACCTGTCGTATGTCCCAGCCGCAATCATTACCCAGGGTTCCGTGTAGCCCGCCCTGTCCCCGGTGGGCGAAATAATACTGGAAGACACGCAGCGAGGTTACCTGACCACGGGGTATCCCCTCAAGACCACCACCCTGGTAGACATCCTGCATGTACACCACGGCTTCATCGGAAGCCAGATTGACCCGGTCCGGAATAAGCGGGGGAACTGGTTCTTGACGCACCGGTATGGGTTCCAAAAATGCATACGATTCCTCTTCCGCCAGGAGAACCATGTTATCGAAGATATCAACCAGATAAATCCCCCACGGCCGATGCTCACTCATTTTTGCTGAAACCAGGAAGCATTTCGCGTTGATTGGATAAGGGTGGAGAAACTGCGGCCAGACACCGTCCACAAGGCGGTCACGCACCTGTGGCTTCACCTCTCGCCCCCACCCGGGAATCTCCCGCATCACCCCGGCGCCCTCGTCCCGTTCCGGCGTCCGGGCAACCAGTAACAGCCGCCCGCTTCTCGGAGTGCCGTGATGTCCTCCGGCCACGCCGATGACTTTCGCCCCGTCCGGCGGCAACGGCCTCGCGTAAAAGAATGAGTTGGGAAAATAAGCGCCGCTTCCCCAGTATTCCCGCTGGTCCGTGCCGTCCGGATTCATGTGAAACAGCATGCGCGTATTGGAATGGGGCGTGTCGGAATATTCCCACCGCTGATACAGGATACGGCCACTGGGAAGCATCCTTGGAGACCAATTGTGATCCTGTTCAAAACAAAGTTGCCTCAACGCGCCCGTTGAACGGTCGAGCAGGTACAGATTGGCCACATGGTCGCCCCCGTAGACGCAGGGTACCCCGGTATAACACGCCGTTGAACACAGTATGACCCGGTTGTCCGGCAAATAACAGGCATCGTAGCAGTCCACATCGGCGGGCGTTTCCGGGGTAACCTGCGTGACGCCCCCGCCGGCAAGGGCGCTTTCATAGACATGCCATTGACCGTTTTCCGCCATTGAAGAGAACAAAAAGCGGTCGCCCTTCCAGTGGAGGCACAAGTCGCCGACAAAGACATCCCGCTCCGGCCGGTAGACGCGTTCATAGGAGGGCTCCCCGGACCCGTCAAGCGGCAGCATTACGATCTCGTTATTGTACCCCCCGCGCGGTAACGAAGAATTGCCCTGCCAATTCTGCGACAGGCCAAGGACTTGTACATGGCGACGGACAGCGAGGATATGGGTAAAATCCATAGCAGGGTTATCCAGAAGCACTTCGCGGCGCAAAGCTTCAAGCCGCGCCACCCGGTCACAGGCTTCCTGACTCCCCTGTGCCGCCTGACCATACAAGGACTCCACATCGCCAATTTCTCTTTCAAGTTCCTCCAGGCGGGCAAGATATCCGGCGCTTTGAGGGTAGGCGGCGCCGTAGTCGGCACACCTGTCCTCGATCGCCCGACGAATCGCGGCGGGGTTGGCCATTTCGGGTGACAAGACACCCCAAGCCACGCACGGCAGTATCAACACCAGGAGCCATGTAGATACAAGAAGAAGAAAGTTTTTTGCCAATTTCATAAGAGGGCCTTTTCAGTTTTAACCCCTGGTTTGAGATTCAGTCGTGGTCCCCACTAAATCCTATTTAATCCACCGGCGCTGCCGGTGAGAATTTATCAGGCTCTGCCATTCCGGCATTTTCTGCTATTCGTGACCGAAATTATCTCATAATCGTTTTGTCCACACAAGGATTGCAGTCCACGTCATTCCGATTTTTCACGGTGGGAAAAGACATGTATCGAAGCGTGTGTCAGGCCGCGAAAAGACCGGAATCTATCTTTGGAAGCCGCGCATGAGGAACAGCCCGTTTCAGATGTATTTTTCAAGAAGGGAAATGGGCATTCATCGCAGCAGGCTGAATCTGGATTCCGGTCTTTTTCGCGTTGTAAAGTACCGTTCTTCGATGCTGGCCAAAGACCGCGAAAAAAACCGGAATGACGTTGCGTAAGGGTATTTATAATGAAACGAATAATACGTTGATACAGGCGTATTTCATGGGTTTCTTTCTGACTGAGATATTGCGTTTCGGTTGCGCTGACGGCGCCTCTTCTTCCGGGCGAAGTCCCGGACGAAACGTAGGCGCTTAGGGCTATTCCGCTGACGATTAATTATGAATTCTGTCTTAAAATATAGGTAACCAAGAAGAGTGTTATGTTTTGATTTGTCTCAAAGACCCAAAAACAACGCGTCATTCCGGTTTTTCGCGGTAGGGAAAAGACGTGTATCGAAGAGTCTGCCAGGCCGCGAAAAGACCGGAATCTATCTTTTGAAGCCGCGCATGAGGAACAGCCCGTGTCAGATGTATTTTTCAAGAAGGGAAATGGGCATTCATCGCAGCAGGCTGAATCTGG
>JAAYBJ010000250.1 GCA_012730105.1 Candidatus Hydrogenedentota bacterium | reverse complement strand
CTTTTCCGAACCAATCCTCACAAAATTCCTGCGAGAAAAACTCGATTTACGCCAGACAAGGGCAAAAGGGCTGGCTGCATGATGAATAACAACCCCACATAGATCACAATACGGTACTCACAAGTTATTGACTTTATTGACGAAAATGTGTCAATACGGTCAATGGGGTCAATGGAGTCCCTGTTTGGTGTTCTGATAAACTTGCAGCCAACACTACGAATCGCTTCCCGACAAGCCAAAAGGAACCCGCCATGCTGATGAAAGAAAATTCGGTCCTGGTCGTAATAGACATCCAGAATATATTGATGCCCAAAGATCAGGAAGTGACGGCTGCCTATGTCGCCCAATGCGCCAAGTTAATACGGGTGGCGAGGGCGCTGGAGATTCCCGTGTTGGTGACCGAACAAAACCCGAATCGCCTGGGCGGCACCTGTGAAGAGATTCTGGACACCCTGGGCGAAACGCCGCGCCTGCCGAAATTGGAGTTTGGCTGTCTCGCCAATGCCGCATTCCGGGATGCCCTGGAAGGCACCGGGCGGAAGCAGGTGCTGATTATCGGCATGGAAACCCATGTGTGCGTGATGCAGACTGCGCTGGAAGCTCTCGCCCTGGGTTACGAGGTCTTTGTGGCGCGGGACGCCGTGGTTTCGTCTCGAAAAAGCGATTTCAAGGCCGGCATCAACCGGATGTGCCAGGAGGGCGTGGTTTGTGTCAGCACGGAGATGGCCATTTTTGAATGGCTGCGCAAAGCGGGCACCCCGGAATTTAAGCGCGTGCTGCCTTTCATTAAAGCATGATGCCTGTCGATACCGATAGGATGCTTTACTCCAGGGGCAGGGTGAAATGAATATCTTCTTCCACGAGGACCCGCTCTTCCACCGCGCAGTCCCGGAACGTCCGCAGCCGGGCAATAACCCCTTCCACCAGGTGGTCGGGCGCCGAGGCGCCCGAAGTGAGCAGCAACGTGGCCGCGCCTTCCAGCCAGGCCGGATCTATGCCCCCCGCGTCCGGAATCAGGTGGGCGGGCTTCCCGAGTTTCAGGGCAATGTCGCGCAGGCGGCATGAATTGGCGCTTTCAGGATCACCTACCACCAGCACCAGGTCCGATTCGGGCACCAGCGCCACGATGGCCATTTGCCGGTTACTGGTGGCGTAACAGATGTCCGGTTTGCGCGGGGATACAATTTTCGGAAATCGGTCGCGCAACGCCTTCACGATAAGCGCACAATCTGCAATGCTGAGCGTTGTCTGGGTGATATAAGCGACCCGCTCCGGGTCCTCCACTTTTAGGGCCTTGACGTCTTCTTCGGTGCGCACCAGTTGAATGCTTTCAGGAGCCCAGCCGATGGCGCCCAGCGTTTCGTCGTGGCCCGCGTCGCCGATGTATATGATGGAATAGCCCTGCCGGGCGAAACGACAGATTTCCTGGTGCACCTTGTCGACCAGGGGGCAGGTGGCGTCAATAATGTTCAGGCCCCGTTCCCGGGCCTCTTTCCAGCACTCGGGTGACACCCCGTGGGCGCTGAACAGCAGGTGGGCGCCTTCGGGAACCTCGCTTATGGCCCGCACGAACACGGCGCCTTTCTCCCGGAGTTCCTGCACCACGTGGGCGTTATGCACAATATGTTTCAGCACGTATACCGGCGGATTAAAGCGCTCCAGGGCCTTCTCGACAATTTTAATAGCCCGGTCCACACCAGCGCAAAAGCCGCGCGGCTTTGCCAGCAGAATACGTATGGATTGTTTCTCTGGTATCATAAAGGGCTCCCAAGGGCGTTTTTTTGCAGGAGATGTCATTGTAACAGGGCCTGATTTCGTTAACAAAAAGAATGTCCGGACACGAAGCGCCGGGAACTTGTTTCAGCGGCTGGGGTTTAACAAGATGAAGTTGGAAAGACGTTATGACGCCGGATGAAGACTGGAGCCGGGCGCGGCGCGCGGCAAAAGGCGATATGGATGCCTTTGCGGCGCTTGTCAATCGCTATCAACGGCCGGTCATCCAGTTCTGCTACCGGATGACGGGGTCGATGGTTGATGCCGAAGACATCGCCCAGGAGACCTTTGTTAACCTGTATCGCTCCCTGGACAGGCTGCGGCAGGAAAGCGCCTTTTCCACCGTGGTTTTTTGTTATGCCCGAAACGCGACCTTGAATCATCTGCGCAATACGGGTCGGCGACGCCGCTGGCTGGACGCCTTCCGGCGGGAGAACGATGCTTCCGCGGCAGGCTGGGAACGACCGGACCGCCGGGCGCAGGCGAAAGATATCGCGACGATGCTGGATGCCGGCATTGCCGCGTTGGCCCCGGAATTCCGGGAAGTGTTTATTCTGCGTGAATTCGAAGGACTGGATTACCAGCGCATCGCCGGGATTGCGGGGTGCCCCGTGGGCACCGTACGCAGCCGGCTGGCGCGGGCCCGCGAGCAGTTGCGGGAATACCTGGCGCGTACTTGTGGAGATGGAGCCTTGTGATCGCACAAAATGATGAGATGAAAAAACTGGAGCGGCTGGGCATGCTGCTGGACGGCGAAAGCGCGGATCCCGAAGGGGACCTGCGATGGGTGGAATCCGACGCGGATATGGCCCGGCGCTACCGGGACTACCTTCGCATCCGGGACCTAGTAAACACCCTCGAGACACCCGACACATCGGCGGGGTTTACCGGCCGTGTTCTTGCCCGGGTGGCCGGGCCGGAGGACACGGTCATTCCCCGCTACAGGTACGCCCTTGCCGCGGGAGCACTGATTATGCTGGGATGCCTGTTCCTGTACCTGCGCTTTGCCGGAAATTCTGAAATTCCGTCGGCGCCCCATATGGCGGCTGAGCCTCCCGCCGTTGTCAACGAGGATTTTCCGGATGCGGATATGGCATTTATGTCGTCCATTGCGGAAAGTGCGGAGTTCCTGGATATGTCCTTGTCCCTGGCTTCCCTTGAGGAAATCCCCGGGGAGGAACTGTTCTCCCTCGTCGCGGAAATCGCTTCTGATGAGGAAGCGCTTTCGGGAGCCCTGGAGGAAGAAGGGACGGCGACTCAGGCGTTGTATCTGGAAGATGGAACCGGCGAGGCGTTGTCCTTTGCGGAACTGTTTGATTTTGTCGAGACGCTGGATGCGATGGAGGCGGACGTAGTGAACCAGGCATTGCGTGCCGCCCTGGAAGCGGCCTGATTAGTAAGGAGCGTATATCATGATAAAACGTAACCGGGCTTTGATGGCTTTTGCCGTTGTGTTGATGGTTTGCGTTGGAATCGCCTGGGCCCAGGCCCCCGCACCGCCGCCGGCGCCTCCGGCGCATGGGGTTGGCAAGGCGCCCGCGCCGCCACCCGGTCCCGGAAAAGGCGGGCCGCCGATGCCGCCCCCGGAAATCAGCGAAGAAAACCGGCGACTGCTGAAGCAGGTCATGGTCAGCCGTCTCAGCCGGGATCTCGGGCTGAATGATGAACAAAGCCTGCTGCTGATGCGGCGTTTTGATGAGTTGCAGAACCGGCAGCGGGAACTGCAGCGGGAACGCGCCGAGGTAATGCGGCGGTTGCGCCAGGTGCTGAAACAGCAGGAGGATGAAGCCGCCCTCCACCGGCTCATGGAACGTCTTGAGGAGTTGAAACGGCAAAGCGCCGCCAGCGAAGAAACCATTCGCAGGTCCTTTGACGGGATGGATCTTAATGTCTGGCAGAAAGCCAAGATAGAGCTGTTTATCAATGATTTTGAAAACCAGCTGCGCCGTATCGTGCAGCAGGCACGGAACGGGCGGCCCGGACAGGAAAAGATGGCGCCCGGCTTTCCGCCCCGCCCCCCGCGTGACGCGAACCGGCCGGGGCCGCAGCGGCCGGGCAGGCCGCCCCAGGACGCGCCCAAACCACCCCCGGTGATCGCGCCTTCTAATCCCTGATCAAGGCGGATTTCTTTATAGACCTGAATTCCCGGATCAAAACCGTGGTTGCTACGCGGCGGTATTTCATCCGGGAATTCCACTTATAGACATGCCGCATAGGACCTATGGGACCTATAGGACCTATGGGACCTATAGGACCTATAGGACCTATGGGACGTGGGTTCATCTACCCTACTCCCTAAACCCTATTTCACCGTGCTTGGATTTTGCGCCTGTGTTAATTTATAGTACGGGCACGGTTTCTAAGGACAGGGAGAATATTCATGAAAAAAGTATGCTGCCTTGGCGCGCTTACATTCTTGCTTGTGGCTTTTGCCGGGGCTGAAGAAGCAGCCATACCCGTCGACCCCGCAGTGCCGGAACCCGCCCTCGGCCCGGAATCCCTTCCGGAGCCGGAACCTGCGACCACGCCTGAAGAAACGCCCGAACTCGCGTTGAAAGGGCCGCACTGGTATTTCGGCATGGGAGGCACCAATTACCATCCCCAGCTCCGCGAATCCGAGGGCCAGATTAAGCGGGAGCTGAACGATCTTTTCGGTTGGCTGCCGCGCTGGGAAAAGCCGACCACCTTCGCGGACTGGCGCGACAATTTCATGCTGTGGGACCTGGTGGCGGGCTTCGGGCGCGACCTGTCGCCAAAGACCACTTTAATGGTATGGTTCGGCGGGGCGACGGGGTCCATCACCAGTCGGGAGCATTACGGGCTGCTGGCCACAAAAATCAATTTCAAGCGCACTTCGCTGTTCCTGGCGCCGGAACTGTTTTATTTTCCCCTTGGCAAAATCGATTACGAGAGCGTGGAAGGAACGCGCGGATTCCAGCGTGTCCGCGCCGCCCTGGCAGGCGCCAAGCCCTATCTTTCCTTTGTGGCGGGGTATACCTTTGTCCGTGCCGAGGCGGATGTCAAGTTCAAAATGCCCGTCCTGGGCACGCTCCTGCGCCAGCAGCAATGCGATGATCACCGTATGTATACACTGAGTCCCCGCGTGGGGCTCGACATACCCGTAGGCAAAAACACCAGCATAGCGCCCGTGCTGATCTATCTCTTCAACGGCCCGGACCACGGTCCTGAATATGACGGCTGGGCGCTCTCGTGTACCATTCGCCGCCGGTTCTGAACGGGATCGAAGGGAGGGGCGCACCGGCGCTCCTCAGAGGAAGTACTACCATGATTGCTCTGTTGACACTACTGGCGGGTGGATTCGTCACTGCCGTGGCGCCGCCCGAACCCTTCGGGCCGGTGCCCACACCGCAACAGCTGGCCTGGCAGCGCATGGAATTCGGTATGTTCTGTCATTTCGGCATCAATACCTTTCATAACGAAGAATGGACGGACGGCACGAAGGATCCGAAGACCTTTCTGCCCACCGCATTTAACGGCAGACAATGGGTCGAAACGGCCAAAGAGGCCGGCATGGGCTACCTCATCGTCACGGCAAAACACCATGACGGGTTCTCCGTATATCCCACGGAAGAGGGAGACTACAACGTAAAGGCCAGCCCTTGGCGCGACGGCAAGGGTGATGTGCTGCGTGAAGTCGCGGACGCTTGTCATGAACTGGGGCTTATGCTGGGGGTGTACCTGTCGCCCTGGGATCGGCATGATCCCTTATACGCCAACCCGCCGGCCTATGACACCCGTTTCAAAACGATGCTGAAAGAACTGCTGACCTGGTACGCTCCTGTCGGCGAGGTGTGGTTTGACGGCGCTGGCTCTGAAGGGCATGTCTATGACTGGAACGGCTACTATGCCCTGATCCGTGAAGTGGCGCCGGACGCGTTGATCGCCATCTGCGGGCCGGACATCCGCTGGGTGGGCAATGAAGACGGCCTCGCCCCGGACACCCTCTGGAACGTTCACGAGGTTACACTTCCCATACCGGGGTCGGGAGGCAGTAATGAAAAGCGCTGGTATCCCAGCGAATGCGACGTGCCTATACGAAAGGGACAATGGTTTTACCATACTGACGGTGAAAGCAACCTGCGCAGTGTGCGTGAACTGCTGGATATTTATTATCGCAGTGTGGGCCTGGGCGCATCGCTGCTCCTGAATGTGTCTCCGGACCGCCGCGGGCTGTTACCCGACCCGGATCGTGAGCGCCTGCTGGAAGTGGCCCGGATCCTGGCAAGCACCTTCCACTATAATATGGCGGTCCATGCCCATGTTTCCGCCAGCAACGTTCGCGGCAATGACAAGGAATATGCAGCGGGCAACGTTACCGACAACAATCCGGATACCTACTGGACGGTAAACGATGGCGTGCTGCAGGCCTCCCTCCTGCTGCGTTACGGGAGCGACCGCGAATTCGACCGGGTCATGCTCCAGGAACACCTGCCGCTGGGACAGCGGGTGACCGCCCATGAAATCCAGGTGTACGAGGCGGGCGGCTGGAAAACCGTGGCTTCGGGAACCACCGTCGGCTATAAGCGTATTCACCGCCTGCCGCTAACGAAAGCCTCGCGCATCCGCATCCAAATCACGGACGCTCTGGCCCCGCCGGCTATCGAAGCCATTGGCTTATACAAAGCCTCGGTCGGAGAAAATACTGAGTGATGCGGTAAACCGCTCACAAGCCTATGTGGTTTTTGGTGCCTTACCCCTCTTTTCAATCCGCTTTTACAGGCCGTTCCAGCAGGTCCACTTCCTGCAGTTTTTTCCCGTCCGCTGAAAGCCGCAGGCTTTTTATTTCATACGCGTTCAGCGCAACCGTTTTTTTAAGGTTCAAGGCAGGTATCGAAACGGTAGTGGTGCGGGCGGTGCCGGTCGGTTCGAAGAGGCGAAGGATGAACCCGTTGTCTTGTTCCGCCTGTTTGAATGCCGTCATGACTACGCAGGTGTCAGACAAGGTGATTCCCGGGGCGGGTATCTCTCCAAGACCCGCAGGGTAAAAGGACAAGGCCATGGGCTTTTCGTTGCGTACAAGCGCTTCGCGCTCCACCTGTTCCAGACGTTCTCCTGCCGGACCGGCATTGAGCCAGAACGTGAACAGCCGCTCCCCCTGGTCAATGCGGGGGGTGTAGCGGTCCTGCGGCAGGGTTTTTCTGCCACCGAAGGGATGGGCGGAGTAGGCGGGCGAACGCAACAGGGTCAGCCGGAGTTCGCCGCCGGGGAAATCGGACCCGTAGGAACCGTCATTGATGCAGGTCAGCGCCATATCCCGCGAGGGCGACACAGTAGCCGTCCATTTCTGTGCGACGACCTCCCGCTCGGCGCCTGGAAGCCGGTCGCGTCCGTAGGCCACCTGCCCCCAGTATTCCCCGTCCTCAAACGCGGTCGGCACCGCCAGCTTGAGCAGCCGGTCTTTTTCGTTCCAGTGCACGCGCACATGCACTTCCATTTCCGCGCCTACTTTAGGCAGCCGGTAGGTCAGCACCAGGAAGGACTGGTGGAAGGCCATCAGGACTTCAACCACGGTCCGCACCGGCCCGTCTTCCACCACGCGCACGGACGGCAGCGGGGTGTTCAGGTGCAGGCCGGAGAAGCGCGTGCCCTCTTCGGGCGTCATCAAGGTAAAGCGGCCGGCCTCGTCACGGTAGGATTTTACACACATGCTCCACGGGTCTTCATCATCGACCATAACCAGCGGTGCGAAGGCGTCCGGCCGGAGCACGTCTTTCCCGTGAACGCGGAAGCGGTCCACCAGCCCGGTGTCCCGGTTGATCAGCACATCAAGGGTGTCGGTATGGAAACGCAGCGCGTTCCCTTCGGTTTCCAGGGCGGCCACGGGCTTTGCCGGCAGCGGACGGGGCACGCAGTCAATACGGCTCAGTTGTGAAGGCGGAAGGGTCGCCTGGAACACACAGCGCTTGCGCCATTCCAGAGGGATATTGCCGGCTTCTTTTTCCGCCTGGCAGGGGAGCGACGCACCGTTCATTGCTGCGTCAAACTCGAAGAACACCGCCTCATCGTGGCGGTCCGGCAGGTTGAACTCGCAGGACACCGTCGTGGTCACGGGGAAGGGATGGGGGTTGTACACAAACACCGGGATGACTTCTTCCGCCGCCTTGGGCTGTCCCGTCGCAAAAGCGAAAAAGGCGCGCGCTTTGAGCCGGGAAAGAATCTCCAAGCCGTGATCCATAAGCCGTAATCCGGTATCTTCCACTGCTTGAATCGAGGATCCGGGCAGGATATCATGAAATTCCGCAACCATCAGATCGCATAGGGCTTCATGTATATTCTCTCGCGGGTAGTCCAGCAGTCTAGACAGCGCGGCGTTGGCAAACATCTTTTCCACGGCATAGAGTTCGTTTTCCAGGAGGCGGTGTTTTTGTTTCAGCCGCGTCTGCGAGGTATAACAGCCCACGCCCCAAGGGTTGAGATCCCGTTCCACCCGGGGGGCTGCCATACCCCGTTCCCGGCGTTCCGCGAAATAGGCCTCCGGCGTGGAATGCACGATGGGGAAGGCATCGTTCCGGCCTATGATTTCAGCAAGATCGTTCAGATCCACCCGGGATGGCCCTCCGCCATGATTGCCGATGCCCCAAGTGAAGAGCCCCACTTCTCGGGACGTGTGCGAGTCCAGGTATTGTTCCAGAAAGGCCCGGGTCATGCCGCGCGTGGGCGTACCGTACCACGTCAGCGTGCGGTGGCCGGCCACCTCGGAGCCGTCATAGCCCACCCAGGTGTAATCCGTGTCGGGCAGCGGACAGTCCAGATCGTCCGGCCGGCAGTGCAGATAGCTGTCGTATCCCGACTTGGCAAGAATCTGTACCAGGCCACGCGTGTGGCCGAAGGGATCAAAGTTGATGGCCGTCGTAGGCTCCACGCCAAACTTTTCCCAAAAATAGTTTCTACCCGTAAGGATCTGGCGCACGAAGGATTCCCCGCTGGGCATGTTACAATCAGGTTGCAGGTACCACCCGCCCATGATGTGCCATTTGCCTTGGTGTACCAGCCGTTGAATGCGCTCAAACAGCGCGGGTTCGTACTGCTCCACCCACTTGTACAAAATGACCTCGTTGTGGTTGAAGATGAAACCGTCATATTCTTCGCAGAAATCCGCAGCGGTCCGGAAGGTCGATATGGCTTCCGCGGCCCCCTCTTCCCATTCCCACATCCAGTACGGGTCGAGGTGCGCGTTGCAGATAAGATGTAGTCGTTTCATGATAAGCCTCCTGAAGATTTTAAGGGGGGAAAGAGTGGCGGAATCATACCATAAGAAACACGCACCGTGAGAATGGAAATTATGGCGTGTTCTTTTCTGCCTCCGCCCGCATTCTACTCAGGCAGTGGTCCACCAGCAGTTCGTGGCCGCCCTCAAAAATGGCCACCGCGACCTGGGGCATCTCTTTTCTGTAAAGGACGGGCCGGTCTTCAATATGGCCCAGGGCTGGATTGGGCGCCACGCCACGCGCGAGCAGGCGAATCATATCCGCTTCCGATACTTGCGCATCGGGCCTACCGAAATGTTCGGCCATTTTATTGTAGAAGCGCAGGGTGTGGGAAACCGGCACGCTGCCCGTGTAACCGTCGTTTATGCCCGCGTAAATTTCCAGGCGCCCCTTGATATCCTTCGGTACGGGCCAGTATAGGGGCGAACGTTCGCGGGCGCCCTGCTCTTCGAAGGTGCCGGTAGTCGAGGTGCACAGCACGATATCGTCGGCGTATTTATTAGCCCGGCTTTTTGATTCCCAATACCAGGCTGTGAGGTCGCTGATGGGCACCCACGAAAGAAACAACCGGATCCGGTGACGTGTCCGCAGATAAACGCCCAGTGTGGCATGGCCGCCGCCGGACCCGCCGACGACAAAGACGGCGTCCCTGTCCGCCGGACCGTTATCCAGAGCGTACTGAATGGCATCGTCAATATCGGCGATTACTTTGTCGCTGAGGCAGGCGTCCGGCTTGTTGTTGGGTCCCCGAAAGTCCGGGTGGATATAGTTCCAGCCCGCCGCGATCACCTTTTCGGCCAGGGGATCGTCCTGGCTGTGATCACCCGACCAGGAATGCAGGCTGACCACCAGCGGCATGGCTACGGTTGTTTTCGCGGCATGAAATACGGCCTTTTGAACGGCATCGTCCACGCTGGAGGGGAAGGCTATTTCCACGGCCCGAACCGGTGACGTGTCAGGGACAGACTTTGATTCGTCCTGCCCAAATAGCCGCGGCGAGGCAAACAATACGATGGCGAACAGAATAAAGATGGAGCGTGTCCGGGAACAAGTCAAGGAACCTATCCTTTTAAGAACGGCTGTTTCGCGGGCGGCGATTTCGACACCGCAAAGGACGCAGAACCGCCTTAGGCCTCGGTCATGTTCATCAGGCGCAGGAAATTATCGCGCAGGATGGCGGGACGCAGGTGCTCCCGTCCCGAGGTGGCCACCAGGAAGCGCGCCAGCGACACGGACAGCGGGTAATAGGGCCAGTCCGTCCCATACAGCAGTTTCTGCGGGTCGTATTCATCGAGCACTTTGTTTATGTTCGGCACGGGCTGCCCGGTGAATTCAAGCCACACCTGGTCCTGGTGTTCCTTGGCCACGGCGAAGGCTTCTTGAAACCGGGCGCGCGAACCCGTATGGGCAAAAACGATCTTCAAATCAGGAAAGGCTTTCAGGGGCTTCTTGAACCGTTCCGGTTCCGACAGGGCGCGCATGAACGCCGGTTCCCGCCCGGTAAAGCCGGTATGGGAGAGCACCACGACCTCATTGGCCGCACACCACTCAAACAAGGCCATGGCTTCCGGCGCGTCCGGCGCCACAAACTGAAAAACCGGGTGGAACTTGAGGCCCCTTGCCGTGGTCTTCATTAATTTTGCAAGGCGCTCTATCTTGGCGTCGGACCACGGCCAGGGATGAATCGCCGCAAAGGGCATCAGCCGGCTGTCCAACTTCGCCGCCCGTTCCGTCTGTTCCATGTGGCGGGACCGAACGGGAATTTCCACAGGCAGCAGCACGGAGCGGTCATGATTGAAGCGTTCCATTTCCGCAAGCAGGTTGGCCGCCGTGTGCGTTTTATTGCGGCGGGGCGTATGGACCAGGGTCCAGGTGGTTTCCCGGCTGAGTTTTCTGGATTCAGCTGCCGTGGGGTGCATCTGGACATGCAGAAAGTCCTGGGGCGATTCATGGTCGAAGAAATAACTTACCGGACAGCGCTTCGCCATGTCGATATCCCCGCCCACCCCCTGGCTCCACCCCACATGGGTATGGCAGTCGATAACACGGGGAAGATCGACTCCGGCGACCAACTGAAGATCCCCCCCTTCATTTTTCTCGAACCACGGCAGCCGGTCCAATTCCGACATGCGCAGAATGGCGCGGTCCTGCAGATTTTCCGGCAGGTCGCCCAGCAGGGCGCGGGTATCCGCATCGGGCCTTTTTACCGAAAAGCCTTTGAAGGGGCGGATGCCGGTCCTCGCGCCAACTTCCACCAAAGCCGCCGCCGCCAATGCGCCGCCGGCAAGTTTGATAAACTTTCTTCGTTGCATGACCATTAGAGTTCTCCCCGAATCTGACCGAGAAATTGCTGTCAGAAACAGTATCTTATTTCACAAGGATCTTATACTACAAAATATACCATGTCTCGTACAACTCAAACCCGGATGTTTACTGAAGGCAATTCCCCCCCCACGCCTGTGTGCACCCTGTAGAACAGACTCTTTACAATCTGTCTTTACGATAAGAATACTACTTGATTCCCTGTATTGCTTCTGCTAGGATAACTCAGGTCTATTAGTAACAAGGAATATCATTATGGGAGAAAAGACCCTGTTTTCCCGGATTATTGATGGCGAAATTCCTGCGGAAAAAGTCTATGAAGACGATGACTATTGCGCGTTCAGGGATATTCACCCGGCGGCCCCGGAACATGTATTGATTGTGCCCAAAAAGGTGATTCCCAAGCTGACGGACGCCACGGCCGCGGACCGGGACGTGCTGGGGGGGCTGTTACTGACGGCCAATAAGGTTGCCAGTCTCCTGGGGATAGCGGAAACAGGATTCCGCTGCGTGATTAACTGCGGCAAGGATGGCGGACAGGAAGTGGACCATCTTCATTTACACCTGCTTGGCGGCCGATTATTGGGATGGCCCCCGGGCTGATACTTTACACAGGTGACGGTATATGGCGGACACACATGAAAAATCTTTTCGGGGACCGCGCATAGACGCGCATACCCGGTTATGCGCCGTGATTGGAAACCCGGTGGCTCATTCCCTGTCTCCGGCCATGCATAACGCAGCCTTTCAGGCGGCGGGGCTGAACTACGCGTATCTTGCCTTCGCGGTCACGGATCTTGAAGGCTGCATGGCGGGCATGCGCGCGCTTTCCGGATTTCGCGGCATGAGCGTCACCATTCCGCACAAAATCAACATCATGAAGCATCTTGATGAAATTGCGCCCCTGGCACAAAAAGTGGGGTGCGTCAACACCGTGGTCAATTTGGGCGACCGTCTCGTCGGCACAATCACGGACGGGCTGGGCACCCTGCGCGCATTTGACCGGGCGGGCGTCTCCCTGAACGATAAAACTGTTCTGTTCGCGGGCACGGGCGGCGCGGTGCGGGCGGTGGCCTTTGCGCTGGCCGGTTCCTGCTCTCCCAGCCGGATTCTTATTCTCGGACGAACCCCGTCCCGTGTTGAAAAACTGGTAAATGACTTGAAACGACTTGACCGTGTTCCCGTGCAGGGGGGCGGTTTTGACGATGTGACATCGGACAAGGCCGCTTCCCATGATATCATCATTCATGGAACGCCGGTGGGCATGTACGGGCATTCTGAAGGAGAAAGCGCCGTGCCCCGGGAATGGCTGCGTCCGGGACAGGTTGTTTTTGATATGGTATACCGTCCGAGAGCGACTCGACTGCTTCAGGATGCCGAGGCGGCCGGATGCACGGTCATCCCCGGCCTTGAAATGCTGCTGTACCAGGCGGCGCTCCAGTTTGAATTATGGACGGAACAGGAAGCGCCGGAAACGGTGATGCGAGGCGCCCTCGTCCGGGCCTTGCAGCCGGGCGCGGCGGAAATAAAGCAGGCATGAACACGGCAACAAGAACCGTCAACGCATGAAAGGGAAACAGGATGCATGTCCAGAGTTTTATCGGCAAGGTAAGCATTACCGGACTGCAGCAAATGGATCATCAGATCAATGAATGGCTTGACCGGACACAGGTGAGGCCGATCCAGATCAAACAATCCTTCGGTTCGGATATTCATCATGACGGCCGGGGGCGTGAACCCATCGTTGTTATTACCGTTTGGTTTGAAAACCCATAATATCCGCTGTTCATTTTTAGGATGAAACCCTGACCACTCTTTTTAAAAGATGAATTGAACTGTTCTGAGACCATGGGTAAACCCGTGAAATTCGGAGGAATCGTTACACGTAATTTTGTTTTTATGGCATCTTTCCTGTTTTCGTTGATTTTGTAATTTCAGAATGATACAATCTCTTTCAGTACAGGACAGTTTGATGTGGTGTCTGATGATTGCATCATAACCACTGGAATAAAGACAGTGCAGGATCCACTATTTATGCTATTGACAGATTATATAGGGGTAGATTGTATATTACCGGAGATGCGGGGAAAGAACAAACCGGAAGCGCTCAAAGACCTGACACACCTGCTTTTTGAAAACAAAAAACTCAAGGGTGTAGATGCCGCACTCGACCAGATTATGGCTCGGGAAAGTACGGAAAGTACGGGTATCGGTCATGGGATCGCGGTACCCCACGCTCGTGTAAGCGGGTTAAAGACGCTGCATTGCGCGATTGGCCGCTTCAAGGAAGGATTGGATTTTACGGCGATTGACCGCAGGCCGGTCCACCTGATATTTCTCATCTGTTACCCGCCGATACAACAAACCACCTACCTTAACTTTGTCGCCACCATCGCCAAGTTGCTTCGTGATGATGACTCCCTTAAGGAAATGCTGAAAGCATCGGACGCCAAGGAACTCCTTGCGGTCCTGAAAACGTTGTCGCTTCCACTGGAAGCGCCTGAAGTTTATTATGCGAAGAAGAAAGTGAAAAGCGTGCCGGAACTGCTGGAAGCCCGTGACGCGCATGCGGACCTGATTCTGCTTGCCAGGCTTCAACTATGCTACGAGATTTATGAAACGGCCCGCACCGGGAAACGCCAGATCAAAGAGCGCATCGCGAATATTCGTGGATTGATTGACGAACGGGTCATGCGCCATTTTGACCGCCTGATGAAATCCCGCCCACCGGCGCTGGTCCCGGTGGAGGCGGACACCTGCCAGGGTTGTTTTATGCGGCTTCCTTCCCAGTTTGCCCAGCAAGTTCGCGAAGACACCAAGGTTATCCACACCTGCCGGAACTGTAGCCGCTTCATTTATATTGTATAACACTTCCGCAAAGCCCGGCATGGTACAATAGTGTAGGATAAGCGGCTGGTCCGCGCCATCGTTGAGGCCCGTTCCCGGGTAGAGCGGCGTGAATTCGGTGCAAACAAAAGCGTCGCGAGCGGGTGTCGTCTTGTTTCAAGACGGCGGCAGGGCTCGCAGCGCGCCTTTAAACCGCAAGGTGAGTGTCCTGATATGCGTTATTTAATGACACTGATTCTTCTGGGGGGGGCGGCGCTGTCCGCCGGCGCGGGAGGGGAATTACCTGCCGCCCAAGACAAGCCCGAGATTACCGAGATCAGTTCCATCCCATGGGTTCCCCCGTTTCCGGGGCCCCGCCCCAAGGTTGTTTACGGGGAGGATGATCGTATCGACCTGTTCCAGGAAACGGATACGGAGAAACGGACCTGGGCCTATTCCACCTGCGCACTCATCGATACGTCGCGCCTGACCCAAAATATGGACGGTACGTGGACGATTTCCGCGCCGGGGGCGTACTATCGCGCCGGCTTGCCTCCCTGCGAGGGCGAACCTTTCGGCGGTCAACCTACCGCGTCCTATTGCACAGGCTTTATGGTGGGTTCCGATCTTATCGTTACCGCCGGTCATTGTTACAACAGCTATGATCTGGCTTCCACCCGCTTCATCTTCGGGTTTTACATGGTCAATGAAACCACCCCGCGTCTCAGTTTCCAGGCGGATGAAGTCTACCGTGGAATAGAGATTGTGAGCGCCATGCCCACAGGTTCATCTGATCACTGCGTGGTCCGTGTGGACCGGCCTATCACGGCGCCCGGCGCCCGGCCCTTTAAATTGCGCCGGGAAGGCACCATCCCGCCCGGGGATTATGTGGGCGTCATCGGACATCCTTCCGGCCTGCCACTGAAGATTGCCTTCGGCAACACCTATGTGCGCAGCTCGACGGACCCGGGATTTTTTGTCGCCAATCTGGACACTTACGGGGGCAATTCCGGCTCGCCTGTCATCAACGCCGCCACAGGCGTTCTGGAAGGGATCCTGGTGCGGGGCGATACCGACTTTATTTATCAAAGCACTTGCTTCATCAGCAATGTGGTTCCCAGCGACGGGGGGCGTGGCGAGGACGTTACCAAGGCGACTGTATTCGCGGCTTCAGTTCCCGATGTTGAGAGCAGCACCGGCGTCGTTTCTCTGGATAACGGCTATTACGGATGCGGCTCGGAAATCATGATCACCCTGATTGACGCGGACTTGTCCGGCATGGGGTTGGCGGCCGTTGTTGTGGAAAGTTCCGGCGGTGACACGGAGTCTGTCGCTCTTGCCGAGGACGCCAACCAGCCCGGGCGTTTTACCGGCGTTATCACCACCACACCCGGTACGGCCGTTCCCGGTTCATCTGTCCTGGAAGCCGGACACGGCGACGTCGTGGCCGTAATTTACACCGACGAGGAGGATGAGAACGGCGATCCCGCCGTGGCGGAAGCCACCGCGTTGATGGATTGTTACTCCCCCGTCATAGGGGGCGTAACCGTGTCGTTCCTGGGAACCACACAGGCCCAGATCCAATTCACGACCGACGAACCCGCCCAGGGTATTTTACGTTACGGGTCCTCCTGCGGCAATCTTACCCTACAGGCTTCCGGCGCCACCACCACCGCGCACAGCATTTCCCTGAACGGCCTGTCGCCGAATACCCGCTATTATTTCGCGGTGGAAGCGCGCGACCCCGCGGGCAACGCCGGCGTCAACGATAATAGCGGCGCCTGCTTTGACTTCATGACCTACAACGAACAAAATTATTTTACGGAATACTTCAATACCCTGAACCTGGTGGACATCCAATACAGCCAGGCGACCTTTCTGCCTGTTGACGATCCGAACCGGTACCAGGCCTGTAAGTCGGCTGTGAGCGGCCTGCCCGTGCCCGCATCAGGAGAAGCGGTCTTTCTCGAAGATGACGGCTACCAGGAAGTGCCACTGCCTGCGGGAACGACCTTTAATTTCTATGGTCTTGACTACGACCGTTTTTTTATCGGAAGCAACGGGTACATAACCTTTGGCACCGGTGACGCCAGCTATCAGGCGCTGCCCAGCCAGCATTTTCTGTTGCCGCGTATATCCGCCATGATGTGTGACTTGAACCCAAGCCTTCGAGGCGCGGTGTATGTCGCGCGCCTGAGCGACCGCTATGCCGTGACCTTTGTCGGCGTGCCTGTTTATGACGGCACCGGCCTTTACCCGCCCGAAAACAGCCATACCTTCCAGATCGAACTGTTCTTTTCCGGCATTATCCGCGTTACATGGCTGGAAATCGCCGCCACGCGCATCATTGCCGGCCTGTCCGCGGGCATCGGCACGCCCACGGTGTTCACTTCCGTTAAAATCAGTCACTTCAGCGACTGCGGCGACGTCCCCCATGACGGTGACTGTCATAGCGCCGACATCAACCTTGACTGGCGCATCTCCCTCGATGAATTGCTGCGCGTCATACAGATTTTCCACAGCGACGGCTACAGCTGCAATGCTTCCACGGAGGACGGCTATCAACCGGGCGATGGACCAAGGGATTGTACCCCTCACGATAGCGACTACAATGCCCGGGACTGGGATGTCAGCCTGAGCGAACTGCTGCGCCTCATTCAGTTTTATAATGCGGCCGGGTACCGTTCCGAGCCCGGATCGGAAGACGGGTTTCAGACGCTTCCCTGAGCGCATGCGGACAACCGTGCGGCGCGAACACAACCAGAAATCCAGGAAAGGGGAAATCATGATATTACGGGAGTTAAGCGGTATGTTTGCCGCGTGCCTTGTGGCTGCTACAGTGTTTATTCTGCCCACGGCGCGCGCGGAATCCGACGCTACGGCATCCTGGAACGGCAATGCATGCGTTAGCTTTGAATACCAGGGTCATAAAGGGATTCTTGTGAAACCGGAGCATGCCACCGAAGGCAAGCCCTGGCTCTGGAGCGCCGCCGCCCTGGAGCCAAATAGCATGACGCGCACGTTGCTGGACAAGGGATTGCACCTGGCCTGGATAGATCTGGACAGTTTGTATGGCAACACCGATGCGCTTGCTATCGCAGACGCCTTCCATGCATGGGTGTCCGGTGAACAGGGTTTGGCTGAAAAACCCGCGTTGCTGGGAAACGAAGCGGGCGCCCTGCTGATGTTTAACTGGGCGGCCAATAACCCGTCACGCGCGGCGTGTATTTTTTCAATGGAGCCTTGGCTGCTGCCGCCCTCGGGCGAGGAAATCGAAAGCACGGCGCTTCAAAACGTGTATGCCGCTCACGGCCTGGAAGGGAAAGCGGACCCGGCGACCTTCCCAGCCGCCCCCTTGAACCAGGCGGGGCGTTTGGGCGGGGCTGAAATCCCCGTGATGCTCGTCTGCGCCGGCTCCGGGACCGTCGCTGCAAATCGAAGCGCGACGGACCAGTTTCACAAGGAGTACCGGCTTGCCGGAAAGGGCTTCTTTGAACGAATCGAACTCCCTGCGGAAACAGTGGCGCCGGAAGAGGGCATCACGCTGCACGCGCTTTATTTTATCCTTGAAAATGTGGGCCACCTGCAGGCAACCCCCACGGGCCAGGCACTGCCTGACATGCCGGAATGGACCGTGGCGGACTTTGCGGGAAGCACCGATGTTCATGTGCTCGACAAGGCGCTGATCATTGAATGCGGCAATGAAATGACCGGGGTCCGCTGGAGCGGGCAGGCGCCGGAGGGCGATTACGAAATCACGCTGGAGGCCATGCGTCTTTCAGGAAACGACTTCTTTTGCGGCCTCACCGCGCCTTGGCGGGATACCGCGTTCAGCCTGGTTGTGGGCGGCTGGGGCGGCACGTGCATCGGCATATCAAGTCTGGACTGGGCGGACGCTTACAACAATGAGACCGCCAAGTTCCGCGGGCTGCTATCCCACCGTTGGTATCCAATCAAATTGCGCGTGACAGGCGGGCGCATCCAGGCCTGGGTGGACAATGAGCAACTGGTGGATGTGGACGTGAGTAACCGCGAAGTGGATATCCGCTGGGAAATGGCCCCCACAAAACCCCTCGGCATTGCCACCTGGCGGACAACCGGCGCCATACGAAACTTCAAAATCATCCCGCTGGCGGGAGAATAACCGCAACGTTCAGATATCCTGATCTCGTCGGAAATGTCCATGGCACTGGAAAACAACCAAAAAGACCGAGCAAAAAGGGACTAACGACGAAATAGCCGTCAGTAACGAAGCATGGATGCCCTTTACTGTTATTGGCTATTTCGTGGTCTGTCCCTTTCTTGCGGTCTTATACGAAAATGGCAGTTAATAAAGTACCAAACCGGATTCCGAGTAATCATTGAATAACCCCGACGAGATCAGGATATCTGAACATATACCATGTAACTCGAACTATGCCGGCTATTATCACATGTTTTTTTACTCATCTGCATCGTCTTTCACACCAAGATACCACAATCAAGTGCAAAATTTAGCTTGACATTCAGGACGGAATGGG
>JAAYBJ010000249.1 GCA_012730105.1 Candidatus Hydrogenedentota bacterium | reverse complement strand
CTGAAATCCTGGAAAAGAACCGCAAGCGGGCGCTGCGGCTGGGTGTGGTAGCCATGGCCTTTACCCTGACCCTGTGGTCGCTGCCAGTGCGGATGCCGGAATATTCCTTGGGCGACATCCTCTTCTACCTCGTACGCACCTTTAACGCCTGGTTCTGGGTCGTCGCCCTGCTGGGATACGGGGCCCGGTATCTGAACGGCAAAAACCGCCTGTACCGCTATGCCAACGAGGCCTCCTACCCGTTTTACATCCTCCACCAGACCGTCATCGTGGCTATCGGTTATTTTGTGATCGCGTGGTCTGTCGGGCTCTGGACCAAGTTCTTTCTGATCTGCCTGCTGTCCTTTGCCGCCACCTTGTTCCTCTATGAGATATGTGTCAGAAGAGCCAACATGACACGATTTCTGTTTGGAATGAAACCCGAATCAGCACAAGTGGCCAGGCAGGCATAAGAAGCGATCCACTTGCCTGAAAGTAAACGAAGACACTATATGAAGATATAGGACCTATAGGACTTATGGGACCTATGAAAATTCCGCAGTGTTCTTCTGGTCTTCTGGTTCCCAAACTCCCGTTTGGGAACCCACGCTCTCTTGAAATTCAATTTCCCCTCCGATAAACCATGAAAATACGCTTGGTTACAAAAACCGACCCGTCGCCCCGCGTTCGCCGGAATCCAGCGCTCCTGACGGTTGCAATTTGTCGTCTTCCTATGTAATACTTTTTAATCATTTAGTATTACTAACAAAAAAGCAGATACGCAATGGAGGTTTCCCAAAGATGAACAGGCGCTTTGGCTTTACCCTTATCGAGTTGCTGGTGGTAATTGCCATTATAGGCATCCTGGCGGCGATTCTGTTGCCCGCGCTAAGCCGGGCCCGGGAAGCCGCGCGGCGCAGGTCCTGCATGAACAACCTGAAACAGTTCGGCACCGTGTTCAAAATGTACGCGGATGAACAAAAAGACTACTGGCCGCCTTGCGCGCCCTTTGGCAATGCGTTTATGAACGGCATGACCCTGTTCAGTGCGCCGGATGCTTTTACCATTTACCCGGAGTATCTTTCCGATCTGGATGTCGCTCGGTGCCCCTCGGACAGCGGGGCTGACGGGCGTGGCACCTATGTGGCGACGCGCCTGCCGGATGCCGGGGATTTTGATGCCTGGGTGCAAACGGCCCGCGACGCGGGTGACCGTATGTCGGAGCGGTATTATCTTTCAGCGCAGCTGGGGCGTTCCTATGTGTACAAGGGATACGCCGCCAGTACCTTGGAAGAATATTTCGGCATCTGGGGGGCCATGGGCGCGTTGCCCTTCACCGAAGTGCTTTCCATAGAAGGGTTGACCGCGCCGGTAAGGTTCAAAACGTTCACGGAGGACCTGCCTATTACAACAACGGCCTGGCCGACCATGGTGCCTGTTTCCGGCACCGGTTCCGCGGGCGCGGACAAGGTGCTTCGGTTGCGCGAGGGGGTGGAGCGTTTTTTCATTACCGATGTAAACACGATCAACACCAGCATCCAGGCCCAAAGCACGATCCCGGTTATGTGGGACACCTTCGGCAACCTGATCAGCGGCACCGCCGGCGTGCTGATTTTTAACCACGTTCCAGGCGGCTGCAATGTCCTTTACATGGACGGCCATGTGGAGTGGGGCATTTATCCACACAAATTCCCGATTTTGGACGATGCGGACCTGCTTAAAGAAAACAGCCATTTTGGGTTATACTGATGCGTTTTATTCAAAGTATCCGGTTTCAGCCTATGCATCATCACAAAATAACACTGACGGCATGCCTCCTTTTCCTCCCGGTCCTTTTCGGATGCGGAAAAGGGGAAGGCCCGGCCGCAAGTCCCGCAATCATCTGCGGCACATCCCTGATCGCGGACATGGTGCGTGACCTGTCATCCCTTGAGGCGGATACCTACACCCTGCTTCCCAGCACATCGTGTCCCAGTCAGTTTGACATGAAAGCCGGGGATATTGCCGCCCTCGAACAAGCGAAATGCCTGTTGCTCCATCCGTGGCAGCCCCGCCTGGCCAATATCGGCCGGGTGCTGGACGCGGCGCGTCTGCCCGCGCACAAGAAGCGCGTGATAGAGGTTGAGGGCAACTGGATGGTTCCGGAGGTGCAGCGCACGGCGGTGACGGCGGTGTTGAAAGTGTTGCTTGATATTGACCCGGCCGACGCAACGGCCATGCGCGAAAAAGCCGCGGCGCGGCTGGCGCGGATAGACGCTGTCACGGCGGCCGCACGGGAACGGCTCCCGCTTGAAAAAACAAAAGGCCGCTCCGTGTTGTGTCATGAAATGCAGGCGCCTTTTCTAAAGTGGGCGGGTTTCACGGTGGTGGACACCTTCAACCGGCCTGAAGACTACAGTGTTACGGACATGGAAACGTTGATTCGGGCGGGCAAGGCTTCGGGCGTGGCGCTGGTGGCGGACAATCTGCAGAGCGGCGGCCTGTCCGCAGGTGAACTGCTGGCGCGTGACATCGGCACGGCGTACTTGGTGCTCTCCAATTTCCCCGGCGGCTTTCCCGACACCCCCACGTGGCAAGCCGCGTTTGAAGAAAATATCCGGCGCCTGGCCGCGTCGCTGGAAGGACCGCCCGCGTCATGAGTCAACCCGTGATCCATATCGAAAACGCCCGGGTGGCCTACAACGGCTCGGAAGCCCTCGCGGGCGTGTCATTGCAGGTAGGCGCAGGGGAGAGCATCGTGCTGCTCGGCCCTAACGGCGCGGGCAAAACAACGCTGCTCACCACCGTGAACGGATTTATACCGCTGAGTTCCGGTTCCATCCGCGTGCTGGGCAGGGACTTGGGCGGACGAAACCTGCTGGCCGTGCGGCGGCGCGTGGGTTATGTGGCACAGACGCCGCAGGCGGACCCGCGCATGCCCATCACCCTGCGTGAATCCGTAATGACCGGCCTGTACGGAAGGCTTGGCTGGCGGCGACGCGTTACCGGCGCGATGCGCGCCTCGGTGGATGCCGTGCTGGAACGGCTGGGCATCCAAGCGCTGGCATCCCGCCCGCTCGGCCATCTGTCCGGAGGCGAACTGCGGCGCGCCGCCATCGCGCGCGCCCTGGTGCAGGACCCGGAAATACTCCTGCTCGACGAACCCACGGCCTCGCTGGATGACAGCGCGCGCCGGGACATTTGCGGGCTCATGGGCGAACTCAACCGGGAACGGGGCATGACGCTCCTGTGGGTGACCCATGACCTGGACGCACTGCCGGAATCCTGCACACGCGTGCTGCGGATGAAACGGGGGCGCATCATCGGGGACGCCGCGCCTGCCGATGCAACAGGAGCCGTTTCATGACCGCCCTGCTGCAGCATGAATATCTTCAAAACGCCGTGCTGGCGGGATTTTTTTCCGGCGCGCTGTGCGGCATTGTCGGGGTCTTCCTCGTAGCCATGCGCGCCTCGTTCCTGGGCATCTGCATTGCCCATGCAGCCTTTGCGGGCGCACTGCTGGGCCTGTTGCTCGACACCAGTCCCATGGCCTGCGCCATGGTGTTCAGCCTGGGCGCAGCGGCCGTCATCGGGCCCCTGTCCGACCGGGGCGCGCTCAGCCCGGACACCTCCATCGGCATCCTCTTCTCCGTCATGATCGGCCTGGCCTTTCTCTTCATGGGCCTGATGCCCGGCGGCCGTCCGGAAGCGCTCAGCCTGTTCTGGGGCGCCATTCTGACCGTATCCCGGGGCGACGTGGCACTGCTGGCTGCGGCGCTGGGCGTGGTGCTGGTCCTGCTCGGACTCTTTTACCGGCAGATACATGTGGTGGCCTGCCATCGCGCTGTTGCTGCCGCAGCGGGCATTCCCGCAGCCCTTTATTTCTATGGCATGCTTTCCGCCACGGGTGTGGCCATTTCCGTGTCGCTGCCCAGCGTGGGCGGCCTGCTGGTGTACAGCCTGGTGGTGAACCCCGCCGCCGCCGCCTACCAGTTGACCTATAATTTCAAGATGCTGCTGGCGCTCTCGGCCGCCTTCGGCGTGTGCGCCTGCTGGCTCGGCCTGTTGCTGTCCTTTCTCTTTGACGCCCCGGCCGGCGCGGTAATCGTGCTGACCTCGGCAGGCATCTTCGCCTTGGCCTGTATCGTTTCACCCAAAAAGAAAGGGGCCCCATGGCGCAAGACCCCCCAGCTTCCCGAAACCCGGTAAGGGCCTTCTTCGACAAACGTGCCGCGCAATGGGACACCATGATCAGCGCCGGCCACGGCACGCGGCTGGAACAACTGCTGGCGCCCCTGCCCCTGGATTCTTCAGCGCAGGTGCTTGACGTGGGTTGCGGCACGGGCGTCCTGCTGCCGATTCTCGCGCAAAGGCTCGATGAACGAGGCTGCGTGGTGTGCATCGACCTGTCGGGCGCCATGATGCGGGAAACCCGGCAACGGATACGGGCGTTGCATCCCCGCCCCCGCTGCCTGCCGGTCCAGGCCGATGTGACCGCCGCCCCTTTTCCGGAAGGAGCCTTCGACTGGGTGATCTGCAACAGCTGCTTTCCCCACTTTCAGGACCAGCAACAAGCGCTGCACGAAATGGCGCGCCTGCTGCGACCGGGTGGCACGCTCGTGGTATGTCATTCGGAAAGCCGGGACGCCATCAACACCCTGCATCGGAACGTAGGGGGCATCGTGGGCGGCCATGAACTCCCCAAGGACGATACCTTCCGGAAACTGGTACACGGCGCGGGACTGACATTGATGCAGATGGAAGATCGGCATGACGGGTTTCTATTGGTGGCAAGACGCGAGCACGCTGACAAGGCCAAGCACGGGTAATCGGGCCAAGCAATTCGCCTTCAGAGGTTCCGGGTAGAATAATCCAAAAAACAGCTGATAACGCCGGGAAAACCTCTCCAAAGAAAGGACCGAAAAGACGTAAAGGACGCATCAACCGGGAGAACGTTTTACTGTCCTTTTGGTCGTTTATGCCCTTTTAGTCCTTTGGTTTTAAAACCGCTTCAGAATTCAACTGCCGCTTTTGGGATAATCGGGGTGAGATCCCGGAGGGATTACAGCCATTAGCCGGTGGTTGAGCGAAGCGACACCACCGGTACAGGGTCGACCATCCCCCCCATCCCGGCAGGGATGGAGGAACCGCTGGCAATCTCATTCAATACTTGCGGCCGTTATTTGGCCAGATGATTCGGTGGCTGGCTGGCGAGTTCGGCCAGGGCTTCCCGCACCCGCGCCGCCTGAAGTTCATTTACCTTCAGATAACGGTGCTTCCCGTCCGGCGTTTCCTGGAAGGTGGTCTTGCCTTTCTCATCCACGGTAGCCTTGCCGGCCGGGGACAGGTCGAAATAGCCATGGTCCGGACGCACGCCATACAATACGCTGGTCAGGTCCCAGGTCGGCCGTTCATGGGGCGTCGGCATATACAACTGGTAGGCTTCCTGAAGCGGATGGTGTTCCGCATAGGCGTAATCCCGGTCAATGCTCACCGCGGGATAGGGAATGCTGATGCCGATCTCGAAACCGCTGTATATAATATCCGTAGGCCATTCCTCCACCACTTTCCGCGCCGACGGGATGTCCATCACCACGTTGTATTCCAAGTGTTCCCCCCCGTTAATCGGCTGGAACGCCCCGGCCATGATGGAGAGCAGGCGCACCTTCCGGGCGACCAGGTCGCGACCGGACAATTCCGAATGGGCGTCCGGGCCCGAGTCCAGCAGCCGCGCCAGGTTCGTTGAAAAGCCCACCTGCGCAATGACCACGGAATGATCCTCCTGCGCGGCCAGCACCTGCCGCAACAGGACGGTCGCGTCCGGGGCGTCGTTCCCGCTTTTCAGGTCATGGGGATAGCGCAACGCGCCGTTATCCTCCTGTGCGGCAAGGCCGATAAATTTGCCCTGCTCCGGGGTGACGCCGCCTTTGACCACGCCGATCGGGACAGCGCCCCTGCCGTAAGAAGTGTTCACCGCGTCCACAAAAGGGCCGCACAGTTCGTGGTCCTTGGTGATGGTGACCGCCAGCAGTTCGCATTCGCCCCGGCTTTGCAGGGCATGGATCACGCCCAGCGCCAAGACATCATCCACGTCATTGCCGATGTCCGTGTCAAAAATCAATGGCACGGGGTTCGTCGATGGGGTCGGTTCCGCGTTACTTGTGGTTGCGGCAAGGCCGCACAGCAGAAACACGATTACGGCGGTTGTCTTAAGCATCATGTTGCTTTCCTTTGCTATTTTTTCTAAAGAGGTTCCGTTCCTTCGTTTAAAACGTCAATATACCGTGCATAGGCAAAAACACGGTTGCGATGCTTGCCGGTCAGTTCCCGTAGGATACCGGATTTGACCAGGACATTCATGCTTTTGGAAACCGTCGGAAAACTCAGACCGGTAGTGCTGGCAGCCCTGTTCAAGGTCAGAATCGGCTGTTGACAAAACAGGGTAAAAACACGAAGCGCACTTCCTGAAATACGGCCCATGGATTTTATCGTCGCCTCATCCTGTTTGAACAGGGTAATCAGCCTCTGGGCTGTCTGCACCGCGTTGTTGGCGGTTGTTTCAACGCCCGTCAAAAAGAAATCAAGCCAGGATTCCCAGTCTCCCTTCAGGCGCA
This sequence comes from Candidatus Hydrogenedentota bacterium, assembly GCA_012730105.1. Taxonomy (GTDB): domain Bacteria; phylum Hydrogenedentota; class Hydrogenedentia; order Hydrogenedentales; family CAITNO01; genus JAAYBJ01. Next base: position 8,399 of record JAAYBJ010000249.1, on the reverse strand, counting down.
CCCGGTCCAGTAACGCATAATATCGGGAGCGATTCAATTTAAAATACAGGCTCAGGTACAACAGCGGCCGCGTCAGAATGCCGTCGTGATGAAGGATAAACGCGATTAACAGACGCCCCATACGGCCGTTTCCGTCAAGAAAAGGATGAATCGTTTCAAACTGGACATGGGCGAGGGCAGCCTTCACCACCACGGGATAGGGTTGCCGCTTGTCGTGAAGAAACTGTTCCAACGCTGACATGCATGCCTGTAGATGCTGTGGGGACGGCGGTACAAAATGAGCGTTCCCGGGGCGCGTGCCGCCGATCCAGTTCTGTGTTTTCCGGAATTCCCCGGTACAAGTATCGCTTCCACGGCCACGGGCAAGTAATTTGGCATGCATTTCGCGAAGCAGGCGGTTAGACAGCGGAAATCCTTCAGCCAGACGTTTCATACCATGGTCCATTGCGGACACATAAGAAGAAACCTCCGCCACATCGTCCAGGGGCACACCGGCAGGCTCATCAATCTCAAATAACAATAGATCTGAAAGCGAAGATTGTGTCCCTTCAATTTGCGAGGACAACAGGGCCTCGCGTCTCACATAGGCGTAGAGAAAAATATTGGGGTCGGGCAACAATAGCGCGATGCTGTCCAATTTCCCAAGAGCAAGTGTGGCGCGCTCCAAAAGACATTGCCGGTCATGGGTCAGTTCCAACGACGGGACGGGCGGCAGATCACGGGGAATAAAGGCCCGCACTTCCTCGCCGCTGATACGGGTAATTTCATAAGTACCGCACAGGCCACGCTGCATCACATTCAAGCCTTTTTAAAAATTGTTTAATAAGGTCACATATTGTTAAACGATAAGCCGTTATTGTTTAATAATAATGTTTGGCTGACAAGAAAGTCAAGAGCGTTACCCTATTCCGAATAATCGGGTAAAATAGTTTGTACCTTGGCGACTAAGGCGTCCACCTGGAAAGAGATCATGCAGATGGCAAAGGGGAAAGTAACATCCTGATTCATTGTCACTCTCCCTGAAACAAAGCGTCATTCCGTTTTTTTGCGGTGAAGAAGGGACCAGTAGCGAAGAGCACAACCAGGCCGCAAAAAGACCGGAATCTATCTTCAGAAGCCCTCGGAAGGAACCGTGTAGGTTGCAGTCAGCGGGAATGATGACCCCTTTCTCCCGTGGCTATCATCTGGATTCCGGTCTTTTTCGCGTTAACTGGAAACGCTCTTTGATACAAGGCTTAGGTCGCGAAAAAACCGGAATGACATTTGGTGAAGTCGTTTCAAATGAAAAGCGAAGTTCTCTGATGCAGGCTTGTTCTCACTCTTTCTTATCCGGTAATCAGGGCTTTGGGAACTTCAGGCGGGTCAGTAACTCCTGAAACCAGGCCGTTTCCCGCACCCCGTCCAAATCCTTATCCGTCTGCAGATGTTCGAAGGGCGGTAAGGCATCCCCCTCTTCCGCTTTGGCGAGCCATTGCCGGCATTCTTCCACATTTCCGAGCAGGGCGGCATAGCAGGCGTAGTCATAGGCGGCTGTTTCAAGATTAAGGGAGAATGCGTATAGCGCCTTTTCCTTCGCCTGTTCCAGGCAGCGGTACCGTTCTTCCTCCGAGTCCTGCACCTCCGCCAGATCCCGTAGCGCACAGCCCCACAACCCCCAGATGAAATTGCGGGTATCTTCCAGCCGGGCAGCTTCCTGTAGTTTGGCGCACGCTTCGTTCAGCAGGGAACGGCGTTCCTGTATATCCCCGGTCAATCCCGCGATTTCGGTCAGGAATAAAGCCCAGTTGTACCATAAACGGGCATTTGACGCGTCCCGGGTAGAGGCTTCCCGGTATTGTTCGCAAGCCTGTTGCAGGAACGCGGTCTTTTTATCGGGATGATCTTCCAACTCGGACAATTCTCCGAGAACAAGCCCGTGGCTAACACGAACATCCGTCCAGTCATCTTCCCACGTTCCGGCTGCTTGATATTTGTCACACGCTAGTATCAGCAGAGCGCGTTTCTTTTTTGTGTCCGGTTCCAGTTTGGCCATATCAGACAAAATGTTGCCCGTATAATAGTTTGCCGCAGGTTTGTCTGCGTTACAGTCGTTATAGGTCTCAATTGCGTTCCGGGCCTGCTCCAACATCTCGGACCTCCGTGCCGCGTCTTCCTGCTGCCGGCCCAGTCGCACCAGGCATTCCGCCAGGCCGTACCACATGTAGGGATCTGAATTTCCCGCGCGCTCCGCCTCTTCATAGGCCTCACAGGCCTGTTCCAACAGACGGTTCTCGTTGTCCCGGTTGGTTTCCAACTCGGCTAATCTGCTCAGGGTCGTTGCCCTGCTGGCGTATAGTTCACCCGGGGAAGTATCTGAATCGCGGCCCCTTTCAAGTACCACACATGCTTCCTCCAGCAATGTCCTTTTTGCCTCAGGGTCCCCCTCAATGGCGGCCGCTTTCCGCAATCCCCACGCAATACCTGCTAAGGTCTGCGTGTCAGCAGGATCCTGTTTCAGGACTTCCCTGTACTGTTCAAGACCTTTTAACAACAATTCGTGTTTCCGGGTCTCGTCCGTTTCCAAATCGGCAAGGTCCATCAGCACGCGTCCGTAATCTATCTTGATGTCCTTGTTGTCCCAATCGGCGGCGGCCGCTTTTTCGTACGCTACACGGGCTTGTTGCAACAAGGACCGTTGTTTTTCAGGGTCGGATTCCAATTCCGCCTGTTTTCCCAGTACCCATCCCAGGTAGTTCACCGCGGCACGTTTCGTTTTCACGTCCCCTTTTCCCGCCTTCTCAAATTGCAGGGCCGCCTTTTCCATCAGTGTCCGCTTGCTATTTGGGTCATCCTGTACCTCGGCAAGCTTCATCAGGCAATATCCGAAGTCATTCAAGATAGATACTTTCCCCTCATCGAGAGAAACGGCCTCTTCATACCGGGCGCGTGCCGCTTCCAGCAAGTTGCGTTTTTTCTCCTTGTCGGGTTCCAGTTCTTCAAAGTTTGCGAGATCCCGCAGCGCATTTCCCCAAATCCAGAAAAAAACGCTTTCCCCGAGAATTTTGTTCTCATACTTTTGAAAAAGGCGGCACGACCTTTCCAAAAGGGCCCGTTTCTTCTTCAAATCTAATAGTCGATATGTCCTTGCGTAACTAACGAGAGCCCACACGGGATACAATGACTTTCCTTGCACGAGGATAACGATAAGTATCAATAGAGGAAAGGCCACCCCTACCAGAAAAATACCCCCAAGCCCTGCCAATATATAAATCCAGAAGCTCATATTTGCAGCATCTCCTGCTTACTATAATGTAACCGACGGGGCGTTCTTTTCACAAAGGCAAAATGTCCCTCTAGTTGTATTATCTATATCTATACACCGGATGGAAGACTTCTGTTTGAATGGTTGAAAATTTACTGGTAATTACAGGACTGGTAATTACGTGTAAGAAAACAAAAGTTCTGGATTTCCTGCGATGATTTCATATTCATTTGATCCTGTCATCCATATTTACTTTATCGAGGAATCCCAACGATTTTATTCGATAGAAGAGTTTGATACCAAGGACAGATGTATCCTGTGGCACATTACCCAAACCAGAACGGGTTCGACACGGTTGGGAAAGTATGTCATAATAACCGGGTAGGAATAAGGTTTTCTTTGTACAACCCTGCCGGGAACATTTATGACAGGACATCAGCCCGATAATCCCGCGATCACAGATAGCATTCTGGAAAGCATCTCCGACGGTGTCTTTACCGTGGATGAGGCCTGGAAGGTGACTTCTTTTAATCGCGCAGCGGAAGAGATCACGGGAATTCCCCGGGAGGAGGCGCTGGGCAAACGCTGCTGGGAAGTGTTCCGTGCGAGCATGTGCGAAATGGACTGTGCCCTGAAACATACCATGGACACGGGGAAGCGCGTCATCAATCGTTCCTGTTACATCATAGACGCGAGTGGCCAACGCATCCCGATTTCAGTATCGACGGCGCTGTTGCGCGACGCGGAAGGCCAGGTCATCGGCGGCGCGGAAACCTTCCGCGACCTGAGCCTGGTAGAGGAATTGCGCAAGGAAATCACCGGGCGCTTTCAAATCGGGGACATGGTCAGCCGCAGCGCCCTGATGCGCCGCCTTTTCGACGTGCTCCCCCAGATCGCCGCCAGCGACAGCAGCGTTCTGATCCAGGGCGAGACCGGCACCGGCAAGGAACTGCTGGCCCGCGCCGTCCACGGCATGAGCCGGCGCGCCGAAGGGCCCTTTGTCGCCGTCAACTGCGGCGCCCTGCCCGACACACTCCTGGAAAGTGAACTGTTCGGCTACAAGGCCGGGGCCTTTACCGGCGCGGACAAAGACAAACCCGGGCGTTTCGCCACGGCGGAGGGCGGCACCCTGTTTCTGGACGAAATCGGCGATATCACGCCGGCGCTACAGGTGCGGCTGTTGCGGGTATTACAGGAACATGTCTATGAGCCGCTGGGCTCCAATACGCCGCTACGGACCGATGTGCGGGTTATTACCGCCGGAAACAAAAACCTTGCAGAACTGGTGGAAGCGGGAATCTTCCGCCGGGATTTGTATTACCGTATCAACGTGGTGCGTCTGGAACTGCCGCCCCTGAGAAAACGCAAGGAGGACGTGCCCCTCCTCGTGGAACATTTTATCGCCCGTTTCAATCGCGTGCAGAACCGCGATATCCAGGGCGTCACTTCCGCAGCCATGGCCGTGCTCATGGCCCACGATTACCCCGGCAATATCCGGGAACTGGAAAATATCATTGAACACGCCTTTGTTCTGTGTGCCGCCAATAAGGACATCGATATTCCCTGCCTGCCGGATTACTTGGCCAGGCGCGCGCACCCGGACACCGGTCCTGTGCCCATCGGTGACGCCCGAAAAGCCCTGGAAGCGCAATTAATCCTGGAAACCTTGGAGCGCAACCACGGGAACCGCCAGGCTGCGGCCCGGGAACTGGGCATGCATAAAAGCACGCTCTTCCGTAAGATGCGCGCGCTTCATCTTCCCTATGCCCGTCCTGCCAACCTGCCCAAGAAGTCGCAATAACGCTACCTACAGAGCCCGCGCAATCGCATTTATGCGATCTTTAAAAGTAATCGCGAGATGATATCCCCACGCCCGTGGGCCGTATCCTGTTGTATTCATTGGTCTTCGGCTATTCACACCCTGTTTCATTACATTGGCACGACATATGCTTTCTTAAATTCAGGATGCAAGTAAGTACGATGAAAGTTGCCATTCCCATATGGAACGGTCGGGTGTCACCGGTCTTCGACACAGCAGGCGGTCTGCTGGTGGTTGAAACGGACGGCGATCAGGCTGTTCGACAAGCCCATGAAACGCTGGGCGCCAAATCGCCGCGCGAGCGGCTGGAACGCCTGCAGGACCTGCAGGTGAATACCCTGATTTGCGGTGCCGTTTCCCGATTTCTCGCGGAGTTGATTACCGCGGCGGGAATAGAACTGGTGCCCTTCATCGCCGGCGATGTGGAGGAGGTATTGGATGCCTTCCTGCGTGACGGCCTGTCGGAACCGGCTTTTGCCATGCCCGGCTGTAGGGCGGCGGGACGCCGTGGACTGGGAATGTGCGACATAACACAAGGAGAACAGATCATGTTTGGTGGACGAGGCGGTGGCATGGGGCGCGGTGGCGGTATGGGCCGCGGTGGCGGCATGGGACCCGGCGGCGGCAAGGGCCGAGGCGGAGGCCGGGGGGCGGGAGCAGGCCGTGGCCAAGGACGCGGGATGGCCCCCGGATACCAGGGCATGGCGCCTGCGACAGACACGGGGGATGATCTATGCGTGTGCAGCCAGTGCGGCTTCTCCCAGCCCCATGAGCGCGGTGTGCCCTGCACTGAAATAAGGTGCTCCAAGTGCGGGGCGGCCATGGTGCGCGGTGAACGGGCATGACTGCGGAGGTGGGCACATCCGGATGCCGGATCCAGGGCGGCGGATGCCTCCTTGCAAAAGCCGACCGTAACCGGGTGCGCGTCTGTGGCCTCATGCCGCATGGATTGAAAATAGTATCCCAATAAACAGTTTCATGAAAACGGGCGCAGCCCGAAAAGAAAGGAGACCGATCATGCCAGGTGGAGACAGGACAGGACCCAGGGGCATGGGGCCCAGGACAGGACGCGCAGCGGGATTCTGCGCGGGATTTCAACAACCCGGTTATATGAACCCGGTTCCGGGTCGCGGCGTCGGGCGCGGCGGCGGATGTTTCGGCGGCGGCGGCCGTGGACGGCGCAACTGGTTTTATGCCACCGGCCTGCCCGGCTGGGCGCGCGGTGCGGGCGGGTACGATACCCCGGCGATGCCGGGCGTCCCTTCCGAATCGCAGACGCTGAAAGGGCAAGCCGAGTTGCTGCAAAGCCAGTTGGATCTTGTAAACCAGCGTATTAATGAACTTGAAGCAAAAACAAACAAGTAAACCTTTCCGGCCCACCGTTGCATAAAGCGTGCGTCCGGCGGGACGGAATCAACCCAAAGAGGGAACAACACATGGAAGAACAGGCAAGAATACCGCTTATTGGCGAAAAGGCGCCGTGCTTCATCGCGGAGACAACCCAAGGTGAAATCCGCTTTCCGGAAGACTACAAAGGCAGCTGGGTGATTTTCTTTTCCCATCCGGCCGACTTTACCCCGGTATGCACCACCGAGTTTATGGCGTTCGCGTCAATGCAGCCGGAGTTTGAAGCGCTGAACTGCAAGTTGATCGGACTTTCCATTGACAGCACCTACAGCCATATCGCATGGCTGCGCACGATCAAGGAAAAAATCACCTTAAACGACGTGAGCGGCGTGGAAGTGACCTTCCCCGTCATCAGTGACCTGACCATGGAAGTGTCCAAGGCTTTCGGTATGCTGCAGCCCTCCGCCAGCAACACCCAGGCCGTGCGCGCGGTGTTCATCATCGATCCTGAAGGCATTGTCCGCGCGATTCTCTACTATCCGCTGAGCAACGGCAGGAACATGGAAGAAATCAAGCGGTTGCTGATCGCCCTGCAGACCTCCACGAAACATGGGGTCGCCACGCCGGCGAACTGGAAACCGGGCGATGACGTTATTGTGCCGCCCCCGGGTTCCTGCGGCAGCGCCAAGGAACGGGTGCAGTCGCCTGACCCGGACATGAAAGTGCTGGACTGGTTCCTCACCTTCAAGAAATGTCCCAAGTGAAACGGATAGGCATCATTATCTGTGCCCGATATCGGGATTGCGGGGGCGGAAAATGCTTTCGTGCGCTGCGCGAGCGGCGCGGGGCGTTTTCCGCCTACCCCCCCGATGAACCGGTGGAAATCGTGGGATATTCGACCTGCGGCGGCTGTCCGGGCGGCAACGTGGAATACGTGCCGGCGGAAATGAAGAAAAATGGCGCGGAAATCATCCACCTTGCCACCGGAATGGTGGTCGGATATCCCCCGTGCCCCCATCTGCGCAAGTTTAAGGCGTATATTGAAAAAGCATACGAACTGCCCGTGGTAATCGGCACACACCCCATCCCGCAGAAGTATATGAAGGTTCACGAAACACTCGGTTTCTGGCGTGAAAACGGCATGGAAGAACTGATTCAGCCGTTGCTCTATGAGCCGTTGATAATCAAAACGGCCTATGATTGAGGAAAGGAAAACCATGAAGATCGCTTTTACAACCTCCGGGGCCGATATGGACGCCCCCCTGGATGCAAGGTTCGGCCGGGCCGCCAAATTTCTCGTGTACGACCTGGATAATGGCACTTTCGAACTGTTGGACAATCAGCAGAACCTGAATGCCGCCCAAGGTGCGGGCATTCAGTCCGCGCAAACGGTCGTAGGCTCAGGCGCGACGGCGTTGGTGACCGGCCATTGCGGTCCAAAGGCTTTCCGTGTTCTTTCAGCCGCCGGGGTCAAGGTCTACACCGCGGAAGCGGTGCCCCTCTCTGAAGCCCTCCGGATGTATCGTGAAGGAACTCTTTCTCCACTGGAATCCGCTGATGTGGAAGGGCACTGGGTTTGAACAGGTCCCCCATAGATTTCCGGCCCATCGGGGTTATACACACCGGGCATGTCCATCCGGATGAAACGCCTATTCAGCCGGTGTATGCCCCGGGTTGCCTTGGCAAAGTCGAGCTGTTTCCGGAATACGGGGAAGGCCTAAGCGACCTGGACGGTTTCTCCCACATCTACCTGGTATACCACTTTCACCAGGCAAATGTTGCTCACTTGAAGGTGAAACCTTTTCTGGACGATGTGGAACGGGGTGTCTTCGCCACAAGGGCCCCCTGCAGGCCCAACGCGATCGGGTTAAGCATTGTTGAACTGCTGTTCCGTAAAGACAATGTGCTTCATGTGAGTGGCGTGGACATGCTTGACGGCACGCCGCTTCTGGATATCAAGCCCTACACGGCACGGTTTGACTGTATACCCGG
>JAAYBJ010000248.1 GCA_012730105.1 Candidatus Hydrogenedentota bacterium | reverse complement strand
TTATCTCATCCATAATTTCATAAAGCCGCCGGGGCCCGGGACTCTTCCCCTCACTTTCAATCGGCCGCTGCTCAAGACCGAAGGCGTCCGCGAAATAGCCGAAGGCGGGATGAAACACGTAAAACGCGCGACCCTGAACCGACGCCAGGATTTCCGCAATCTCCCGGTGCAGATCGTCCATTTCCCGGTTGAATGCCTCAAGATTCCGCTCGAAAATTTCCGCCTGACCGGGAAGCCGTTCTTTCAGGGCGTCCGCCATAACGCGAGCCTGCAGTTTCACCCGCATGGGATCCAGCCAGATGTGCGGATCTTCGTCCCCATGATGATGGCCGTGATCATGGTCATGGTCCCCACCCTCCTCCGTCTCGTAATCCCCGTGGTCCGAGTGCGCCGCCATGGCCAGCATAGGCACCCCTTCCCGTGTATCCACAATGCGCAGCTTCGGGAAGGTCGCCGATAGCCGGGCCTCCAGTTGCTCTTCAAAAGGCATGCCGATCCGGAAGAAGATATCGGCGCGCCCCATGACGTCCATCTGACGTGGTGTGACTTGGTAGGTTTCCGGTGAATAATTCGGCGGCGCTATGGGTTCCACCTCCACCAGGTCCCCGCCCACCCGCTGCACAAAATACACCTGGGGAACGATGCTGACGATAACCTTGACTTTGGAGGGACTGTCAGCGACCCCGTCCCCAGCCGGCAAATCGACAGGACGGGAACCACAACCGGTCAGCGCCACAAACGACAACGTCAGGACCAGGATAACACAGCAGGTATCACGCATAAATCCACCTTCGGTAAATTCCGGGGATATGTTCGAGTGGCGCTAACTTAAGTTCGCAACCCATCCACACGTCATTGCGAGCGGAGCGAGGCAATCTCAACCGCAAGAAGGCTGTTGTATATTGAGATTGCTTCGCTCCGCTCGCAATGACGGAAATTTCGGTATTTACCATAATTCCACTTCTTGTTTTATAACGGCTACAAGCCGATAAACTACTACACTTCGTTCGATATTTCGCCCGTAATAGCGGGCGCCCCAGCGTAACTAAACTTTAATATCGCTTTTAAATACAAACAACCCCGAGCCCCGTCATTCCGTTTTTTTCGCGATCACCGGCTTGGGTCGAAGAACGAAACTGGATAACGCGAAAAAGACCGGAATCCAGATTCGGCCCGCTGCAATGAATACCCATTTCCCTTCTCAAAAGCAATGACCGCGTGGACTGTTCCTCACCTACGGCTTCAGAAGATAGATTCCGGTCTTTTCGCGGCCTGGCATATCCTTCGATACACATCCTTCTTTCACCGCGAAAAACCGGAATGACGTGTTGTTTTTGGATTCTTGAACTAAACCAGAACATAACGCTCCTCTTGGCAGCAAACAGCACTCATAATTAATCCTCAGCGCAAAGGATCCTAAGCGCCTAACCGGGTCTACGTCATTTCAAGGACATAGACAACGGGTGCCCGCTGTTGACCGCTATAGAACGACAACACGGGCAGGAATACACACTACAAGCAATGCAAAATGATAACAGATTATCAATTAGAAATGAAACGGCACGTCATCCCCGCAGCCGGGCAGTTATCAAGAAGGCGTCCCCGCGCCATCGGCGCCGTGTGCCGGGACTTCGGTTTCCCCTGTGGCCGAGGAAGGAGCGATACGGATGGTGCTCATGTAGCCAGGGTGATCACTCAGACCAAAGACTTGTCCATCTTCAGAAATGCGCTCCGCAATCTTGACGGTGTCGAGCACCTCAAAAGCATGATGATCGTTGCGAGCGGCAAATATGTGGTCTATCCGGCTGTCCATTGCCATGAGCCGGGTCAGACCGGCATCGCCGGCGGCGGTTTCATAGTCGACTTCCCCGATGCCGCAATTCATGTCGCCCACAAGAAAGGCCGGCGCCACCTGTGTTCGCGATCCGTTCATGAAGGCGGCCAGTTCGGCCATTTGCGTCCGGCGCACCTCACGGTAGCTGCTTCTTCCGTAGCCGGCCTGAGCGTGGGTATTATAAAAATCGAGCATGCCGGCGGGTGTTTCTATGCGCGCGAGGGCGACGCCCTTGCCGGCCCAAAAATCTC
>JAAYBJ010000247.1 GCA_012730105.1 Candidatus Hydrogenedentota bacterium | reverse complement strand
GGTTAGTCAGCGCGGTGTTAATGGAAATCAGCGAAGAATGGGAAACTGGAAAGATATACCTGCGAATGGAAAACAGTGGCCTGATCACGCAGGAAGAATGAATTTACAGAAATATTGTTGCTTTGCCAATTTGAGGCGCACCTATATTGCAGATAGTAGTACCATCCAGTCATATAAAAACCAGAATGCCGTCTCGAATTCATGAATCTTGGCTGGGACAGGAGGCGTCCCTTGCCAAAATTCCATACTTGGGCGAATTTGGCGCCCGGCATCTATTCTTATGATGAATACTCACATCTCAAGACTACAAGGCGGATGGATTTCGGTCTTGGTAGCCATGGCGGTCATTGGCACGGTGGCAGTGCCGTCCGATGCCGGCCTCGCAACCCAGACAATCGTGACAATCCAACAGCAACAGATTCCGGTCTATCCCGGCATCCTGCCTGCCGGGCTCACCCTGCCGTCGCCAGGTACTACCAAAGAGGGGCATGAATACCTCGTGGTCCGCACCGCTGCCGGAGCCAACGCGGTCGTGCTCGTGACTGTGGAAAACGGCCCCCTGAATCTGCAGTATGGCGCCGAGAAGATCGGTAAAGACGAGCAGTTGAAGGTCAATGTCGGCGATTTCCCGACGTTGGCGGCCACTGGCCTGCACTCGGCGGTGGAATTGGAGCGCACGTCCACTATCACGGGGAAGCGGGTCGCGGAAATTACTCGCATTGGGCGGCCTGGGATGGCTTCTGGGAGCGGTTTCTTGGCTCAGGACGAAGACATCCTCTCGGTGTTACAGGGTGATAACGAGCTGGTTGGGCGGTTGGGTCTGAAACACCGAGATCTGGCCATCCCCCTGTTTCACGTCTGGAACCTGCTGCTCCGGGAGTACGAACTCGGAAAGCTGGGACGGTTCAAGGACGACGTCGGGAGTTACTGGTATCACGGACGGGAGATTCACCTTCGGTCGCAGCAGACCAAAGGTTTCCAGGAATCCATCTTCAACGACGAGATCAAGGGGGCGTTTGAAATTGAACTCTGGCGGGAGTTGGACGTCGGCGAATGGGAGTTCCTGAACGAGGCGTACGCGCATTTGCGAACCGCCGAACGGGAGGCGATGATTGGGCGGCTGACTCGACTGCGCACGGGGGAGATGGAGCCTTATTACATCATGCGCTACGGCTTTTATGAAGGGCACACCGAATATCGCGTGGATCCGATCGCGCTTGCGATGACGTTCGGGCTGAAACCACTGACGGAAATCGAGAAAGCCTTCCCTGGGGAACTGCACCGCGTACTCACCAATCATTTCACGGCAAGGGCCAAGACGCAGGACGAGATCAAAGCAAAGGACTAACAGGTTCTTCCGACTTTCGAGTGGGTACCCACTACATATAGTGGTTCAGGCTGTCAGGATCTTGCAAGTCGAAAGTAGCAGCAAGACCTGATTGAAAATGCCGCAGTTGTGGGAATCCATGCTTGTCATGGATTCCCACAACTGCTTGGAAAAGTCTCCTGAGACTTTTCCACATTTCCAACAGGCCCTACCCGGATCTTTTTGCTGATAACTGGTCGTGGCTATAGCGGTTACTGGCGTGATAACCTCGGGTCCTTTGATACCAGGAGGACGAGGTGAAAGATACAGAGCTCTACGCTGCGTTACTGCATTTGAGGCATCCGTGGAAAGTCACGGAGGTTAAAGTTGATATTACTGGTGGCCGCATCGACGTTTGGATCGAGCATGCTCCGGACACAAAATGGCTTTGTCCGGAATGCCGAAGGTCGGCGCCGCTTTACGACCACGGCGCAGAGCGTGAATGGCGGCACCTGGATACTTGCGACTGCAAGACATTTGTTCATACCCGACCGCCAAGGGTTCAATGCAAGGAGCATGGCGTGAGACAGATCGGGCCGACATGGGCCGATCCGGGATCGCATTACACGCTCAAATTCGAGAGCCATGTTATCGACACGTTGAAGGAATGCGACGTCATGGGGGCGACTCGGCTTACGGGACTCTTATGGGATGCGACTTGGCGCATTGTGGAAAAGGCAGTGGAGCGTGGCCAAGCGCGAAAAGAGCGCCGCATCCCTGCACGTCTAAATATCGATGAAAAGTCATTTGCCCGCCGGCAACGCTACGAAACGCTGGTCTGCGATCAGGATCGTGGCACCGTCGAGTATGTGGTGGATGACCGGGATCAATCCAGCCTGGAAAAGTATTACCAGCAGTTCACGCTGGAAGAACGGGCCGAGGTCAAAGCCGTTGCCATGGATATGTGGGATCCATACATTGCTGCGACCAAAGCCTTCATCCCGGAAGCCGAGAACAAGATTGTTTTTGACAAATTTCACATTGTTCGTTACGTCACCGACGCGGTCGACAAGGTTCGACGCGCTGAAGCGAAGCAACTGGCCACCCAAGGCGATTCAAGCCTGAAGGGCACCAGGCATTTGTGGTTGGCCAATAAGGACAATGTCCCCGAGTGGCGTAAGCCTGAGTTTGATGCCATCCGGAAACTGAATCTGAAGACGGGCAGGGCTTGGGCCATCAAGGAAGCCCTGCGCAAGTTTTGGGGCTATTCCTATCCAGCAAGGGCTTGGGCTTTCTTCAAATGTTGGTATTACTGGGCTACGCACTCAAAACTGAAGCCGATTGCCGAAGCGGCAAAGACCATCATGCGCCATCTGCCCAATGTGTTGACCTACTTCAAACACCGGATAACCAATGCCCTGGCCGAGGGGCTCAATAGCAAGATTCAGATGGTAAAGGAAATGGCCTGCGGCTTTCGGAACCGGGAACATTACCGGACGGCGATCTACTTTCACTGCGGGGGGCTCGATTTGTACCCTCGGCTTGAACTAGGCGAGCTATGGTAACTGGCGACCACAAGATGTTGGGGCTACCCACTCAAAACCCTGAAGCGCCTAAAAGAGTTCTGATGATATGGTTTGTTGCCGTTGATCTCAAGAGGATTCATCAACAGGGACGCAACTTTTCCTGGCCGCGGCCGCCACATTGTTTCCGTTGCCACAACTGGCAAGTCTGG